>DASWGI010000207.1:0-32068 GCA_036393835.1 Myxococcales bacterium
TCGACGTACTCCCACTCCGGCGAGCGGCGCAGCTCGCCGACGAGCTCCTCGAAGCCCTCCGCGTCGGCCTCGGCGTACTCGAACCAGGTGAGGAAGTCGAAGGGCTCGCCGAGATCGCGGCAGTGGTAGAGCCTGCGCGCCACGGCGGGCAGGTAGCGCAGTCCGATCGAGACGTGGCGCGAGCGCTCTTCGAGGATGCGGCGCCGCTCGTCCTGCGCCAGGTCCCACCATGCGGCGGACTTGCGCACCGGGATGAGGGCCGCCCGCGTGCTGTCCGGCCGCCCGAGGGGCGGCTGCGCCGCGCGCAGCGCCTCCTTCTCCGCGCGGGTCACGTACCGCTCGTTGCTGGTCGTTCCGCGCAGCGCCCAGGCCGCGGCGGCGGCAGGCCGCGTTCCTTCGATGCGGGCCAGCCGTGCAGCCATGGGAAGGCCCTCGCCGCGCACCGCTGCGATGCGCTCGATGCGCCAGTCACCCTCGGCTCCAGCCGCGAAAACTACCGGAACGGGCTGCACGAACCCGGTAGTCTCGTCTGGCCCCGCCACGTTACACGCTACCGGGCCGGCCAGTCGTCCATCGGGAGCAGCATGGCTTCCCGCAGCGCGGCGCGGCGGAGCGGGGCGATCTCCTGGAAGGCCGGGTCCGCGAGCATGTCCAGGTACGCGGTCCGGCTCGCGTATCGGACCAGCACCACGGCGTCCCAGCTGCCGTCCGCAGCGAGCAGCGGCTCGATGCATTCCCCGGCGTACAGGACCTGGGCGCCGAAGCGCGCCAGGATGGGCTGCGCCGCGGCGGAGTATTCCAGATAACGGTCGCGCCCGCCCTCGACGAACCGCAACAGCTGCACCAGCACCAGCGGCCTGCCGCCGCCGCCCTCGCCGAACCGCCGCAGGTCCGCGCTGCCGGGTTCGATGGCCATGGCCGCATCCTACAACGTCCATCCTGCGCGGATTCACTTCCCCTGAGGCGGACGAAAACCGCCCGCCGGCGCGCGGCCAGCGGGCGGTCGGCAAAGCATGGCGGCGGCTTACCGCAGCGCTGCCGCTGCGTCGACGCGGCCGCGCCCTTGGAACGCCGTCGGCAGCACGTTCGCCGCGGAGTTGCCGATCATCTCCCGGAGCCTGGCGGGGCCGAGGTGCCCGAACTTTCCCACCAGCAGCGCAGCCACGCCGGCGACGTGTGGCGTGGCCATAGAGGTGCCGGCGGCGAAGAAGAACGTGTTCACCGACGTTGCACTGCGGTTGCCGCAGCTCAGCACCATGTCCTGGAACCAGGGGAACGGCGTCAGCGACGGGAAGAGCGTGAAGTCGCCGCCCGGGCCCGCGAAGGTGACGACCGATGCGCCAAAGTTCGAGTACGAAGCGAGCCGGTCGAAGTTCTGGTTCGCGATCGGCCCCGTCGCTGACACCGCGACGCCGTTGCCCGACTGCGCCGGCACCGAGAAGAGGCGGCCGTTGAGGTCCACGCCGTTGTTGCCGGCGGCGCTGATCACCAGCACGCCCGATTGCGTCGCATGATTCACGGCGCGGGTGAGCGCAGCGAGGAAGTTGCCCAGCGGCTGGCCGCCGCCGTTCCCGCCGGCGTTGTTGCGGTCGAAGGTGGCGCCGAGGCTCATGTTGATGGCGTCGACGCCGAGGCTGGCGGCGTAGACGATGCCGCGGATGACGTTCCCGAAGCTGCCGCTGCCCCGCGAATTCAGCACCTTGATGCCGACGATGGTGGCCTCGGGCGCCACGCCCTGGACGCCGCGGTTGTTGATCGAGGCGGCCACGATGCAGGAGACGTGCGAGCCGTGGAAGTGGTCGTCCTCGAACGGGAACCCGGTCACGCCCGCCAGGGTGGAGGTCACGAACGCCTTGCTGTGCGCGAGATCGATGCGCGAGACGAGGTCGACGTGGCCGGTGTTCACGCCGGTGTCGATGACGGCCACGCGCGCGCCGTTGCCGCGCTGGCCGTTCGCCGCGGTGACGTCGGCGTGGATCTGGCGCAGGTTCCACTGGAAGGCGCTGAACGGCTCGCTGTTGACGCCGGTCGCGCCGGGATCGAGGCCCGCGGCCACCGGCGATTCGCCGTCCGGCAACCACATGATGTCCGGATCGATGTCGGCCGAGAGCACGCCGGGCGAGGCGGCCACCGCCGCGGCGAAGCCCGCGCTGTCGGCTTCCGCGACCACGACGCCGATGGCATTGAGGGCGTCGATCACTTTGCCGCGGTTGGCAGTGACCGCCGCTTGGGCGGCGGTGGTGTCGTTGCCTGGGGCAACGACGAGGTAGCGGCTCGGCGCGGCCGTGGCGGAGCCCGCCACGCCTGCGATGAGCAGAACGAGTGCGCGATTCATCGATGGAACCCTCTCGGGGCCTGAAGAAGGGACCTGCCGGCACCGCCCCCCGCGCGCCAGCGTGGGCGGATGCTTACATCGGGTACCGGGTTCCCTACAAATGATGCGGCGCGTCACCGCGACTGGACGCGAGATTGCGCAGCCAGACAACGAATCCCGTCTGCTCGCCGGTGGTGCCGTGCGCGCCGGCCGGATTCGCCGTGCTCAGTGTGCTTTGTCCCGATCGAGCACGGCGCGGACCACGCGCATCAGCTCCTGGGGTTCGCAAGGCTTCGGGCACACGAGGTCGGCGGCGATGTCGTCGGCGAGCTGGCTGAGCGCCTGCAGCCCGTCTTCGGCCTCCAGGACGCGGAACCGCGCCCACCCCGGCTCGCGTCCGCGATCGCGCGAGGCTGGCCTTGACCGACTGCTGATATCTTGGTACCAAGTTACCACAATGGACCTGGGCCCCTGCCTGGACGACGCTACCCTGCTCGCCGCGTTCGAGTCGGCCCGGATGGCCCCTGGCGACCTCCGGCACGCCGAGCACGTGCGGCTCGCCTTCCTCTACCTGTCCCGGCAGGCGGATTTCGGGGACGCCGCCGTGCGCTTCCGCCGCGACTTGCGGCGGTTCGCGGCGGCGCACGGCGCGGCGGACCGCTACCACGAGACTCTCACCTGGGCTTATCTCGCCCTCATCAACGAGCGCGCGCACGGGTCGTCCTTCGCGAGCTCCACCGAGCTCCTGCGCCGGAATCCGGAGCTGCTCGACCAGAAGGCCGGGCTCCTCTCGCGCTACTACGACGTGGGCGCGATTTCGCGCTCGGCCAGGGCGAAGGAGATCTTCGTGTTGCCGGAGCTCGATGCGGCCCGGCGGGGCGCTTGAGCCGGTGGCGAGCACGAGCCGATCGGGCCAGCGCAGGACGGTCACCCGCGTGCAGACCGGCGTCCGGATGGAAAAGCGCATCCTCCTGGTCCTCAAGGCGCTGGCGGGCACCCTGGACCTGTCCCTGGGCGATCTGCTGGAGGGCATCGTCCTCCACTCCTTCGCGGGAAAGGCCCCGTTCTCGCAGGAGACGCGGGCGAAGATCGAGGCGCTGAAGCAGGTCTACGGCCTCGACCTCTCGGCGGAACACAGCCACCGGCTGCGCGAATCCCCCGGCGGGCGCGGCGCAGCCCGATCGAAGCGCTGAACCGGACCAGTCGCCGCCGTATTCGGCGGCGCTGCGCTTTTCCCAGCGCGGACGTCATGGAACCCAGTCTAGGAATCGGCCCCGGCGGGAACCGGTGCCGCCTCGATCAGGCCGGCGACGAAGTCGGAACCCGGCGCACGGCGGAGATCCTCGAGGGTTCCCTGCTGGACGACGCGGCCGCGCTCGAGCACGGCGATGCGGTCGGCGAGCACCGCATCCGCCGGGTCGTGCGAGACGATCAGCGCGGGGAGCCGCCACTCGCGCAGCCAGCCGGTCAGGGAGGCGCGGAGCTGCCGGCGGGCGATCGGGTCGAGCGACGCGAACGGCTCGTCCAGCAGCAGAGCGCGCGGCGTCCGGGCGAGGGCGCGCGCGAGCGCGACGCGCTGGCGCTCCCCTCCCGAAAGCGCCGACGGGAACCTGCGCACCAGATCTCCCACGCCGAGTCGGTCGAGCCAGCTGGTGGCGCGGCGGACGCGCTCGCGCCGATCCAGCGCCGCGAGGCCGAAGGTCGCGTTGGCGAGCACGTCCATGTGCGGGAACAGGGCATAGTCTTGCGGCACGTACGCCAGCCCGCGCTCCTCGGCCGGCACGTCGATGCCCTCTTCCGCGTCGAACAGCACGGACCCGTCCAGGGCGATGCGGCCCGCCTCGGGCCGCAGGACGCCGAGCAGCAGGCGCAGCAGGGTCGACTTGCCGGAGCCGTTGGGACCTGCCACCAGCACCGTCTCGCCGTCGAGCGACAGGTCGACGCGCAGATCGAGCGGTCCCGCGCGCCCGGCGATGCGCGCCTCAAGCACCGCGCACCTCGGGGCCGGGCAGGCCCGCGCCCGGCGCCATCCGGCGCAGGACGAAGAGGAGCGCGAAGGCGACCGCGACCATCACCAGCGACAGGGCCTGGGCCGCGCGCAGGTCGGATTCCATCGCCGTGTACACCGCGAGGGGCAGCGTCTGCGTCCGGCCGGTCAGGTTGCCGGCGAACAGCAACGTGGCGCCGAATTCGCCCAGCGAGCGCGCCCAGCTCATCGCCGAGCCCGCGACCAGCCCGGGGGCGGCCAGAGGCAGCCCTACGCGGAGGAAGGCGCGGAAGGGCGAGGCGCCCAGGGTGCGAGCGACCACGAGCAGGTTCTCGTCGACGCGCCGGAAGGCGGCGATGGCCGCCTGCACGAAGAACGGGGCGGAGACGAACGCCTCGGCCATCACCACCGCCGGCGTGGTGAACGCCAGCGCGATCCCGTGCGCGGCCAGCCAGCTGCCGAGCAGCCCCCGCCGGCCGAACGCGAGCAAGAGACAGACTCCGGCGACCGCAGGTGGAATCACGGCCGGCAGCTGGGTGATCGCCTCCATCCACCGCGATGCCCGGCCAGGGTGGCGCGCGATGCGCCAGGCGAGCAGCGAGCCAAGCACCACCACCAGCGCCAGGCTGGTGCCGGTGGTCAGGAGCGACAGGCGCAACGCGGGCACCAGGAGCGGGTTGCGGAGGCCGCCGACGAAATCGGCCCAGCGGAGAGTGAAGACCAGCGCGGCGACCGGCAGGAGAAGGAACGACACCAGGGCCGCCGAGGCGACGACCTGGGCCGCGCCCCACGCGCTCGCGCGGCCGGACCTCACCCGCCGGTTCCTGGCTGGAAGCCGAATCGAGCCAGCGTTTCCTGCCCGGCCGGGGACAGCAGCAGCTCGACGAACTCGCGCGCCAGCCCGGGCTCCCTGGCTTGCTCCAGGACGGCGACCGGGTACTCCGCGATGGCGTTCAATTCCACGGGGATGGGCATGACCTCGACCTCGCGTCCGGCCGCGCCCGCGTCCGTCCGGTACACGATCGCCGCGTCGGCCTCGCCGAGCGCCACTTTCGAGAGCACCTGGCGCACGTTCATCTCGCGGGAGACCACGCGCGCCTCCACGGCGGCGCGGAACCCGGCGCCGTACCGCGCGGATGCCGCATCGAGGATGCGCAGGGTGTAGGCGCCGATCGGGACCTCGGGCGCGCCCACCACGATCCGCTTCGCGTGGGGCAGATCCGCCAGCGTCCGCAGCCCGGCGGGGTTGTCGCGAGGCACCACCAGGACCGGTTCGTTGCGCGCGAACGTCCTCGGGGCGGAGGCGAGCCTCGCCGCGACCAGCGCCTGCATGTGCTTCCAGTCGGCCGAAGCGAAGGCGTCGGCGGGCGCCCCGTGCTCGATCTGCGTCCGCAGCTCCTGCGAGCCGGCGAAGGCGAAGGCGACCCTGGTTCCGGGATGCTCGCGCTCGAACCTCCGGCCCAGCTCGGTGAACGCCTCCCGCAGCGAGGCGGCGGCGAACACCACCAGCTCGCGCCGGCCGGCCGCGTGCGCCGGCGGCGGGGGCGCGACCAGAAGCAGCGCGATGCAGGTGCAGAGCAGCCGACCCATGCAGCGGACCTTTCGACCCATCTCATCTGTCGCGTGGAAGCGACAGGGTGTCAAGCAGGCGCGACGGCCGGGAGCTAGAGCTCGCAGACCAGCTGTCCGGATCTGCGGGTGTCATACCCCTGGAGCGCGCCCAGCTCGCGGCGGAAGGCGCGTCCCTCGAGCGTCTCGACGATCCTCCCGGCGCGCGCGTCGCCGCTCCACTCCTTGGGGAAGACGAGGTCGAAGCGCTCCTCCGAGAGGGGGACGAAGTCGAGGCCGTGCGCGACGGCGGCGCTGCGCGCCACCACGCCGGCGTCCGCGGCGCCCATGGCCACCGCCTGCGCGACCTCCAGGTGGCCGCCCAGCAGCCGGTCGTATCCGGCCACGGCCGAGGAGGGGACCCGCGCCTTGCGCAGCAGGCGATCGAAGAGGCGCCGCGCCCCGGCGCCCTGCTCCCGGTTGACGAACCGGACGTCCTTGCGCGCGATGTCCTCCGCCTTGCGGATGCGCAGCGGGTTCCCCCGGGCCACGGCGAATCCCTCCTCGAGGTGCGCGAAGGTGATGACCACCATCGGTCGGCCGCGGAACGCGCGGCGGACGAAGGGGACGTTGTATTCCCCGGTCTCCTCGTCGAACAGGTGCGCGCCCGCGACGTGCGCGTGGCCCCGCGCCAGCGTCGTCAGCGCCGCGTCGCTCGAGGCGCCGATCCAGCAAAGGCGCTGCCCCGGCCAGCGATCCTCGACGCGGCCCGCCAGAACGGAAAGGCCGGGATCGCAGCCCGTCACGAGCACGTTGGCCTGCAGCGCCTCCAGCGGGCGGAGCGCGGAGAGCCGCGCCAGCTCCCCGCCGCGCGGCCCGCGCGAGAGCAGGGCATCGGCCGCGGTGGTCAGCCCGAGCGGATCGTGGCGCCGGAGCGGATGCGCCACCCACCTTCCGGCCACCGAGCCCACCAGCGCGCGGGGCGCCGGCGCTCGCCGGCGCTCGCCGGCGCTCGCGAGCTCGGCGCGCAGCACGCCGCCCTCCTCGCGCAGCCAGAACAGCTCCTCGACCCGGCAGCGCAGGACGCGGGCGAGGCGCAGCGCCACCACCGTGGAAGGCTGGCCGCGGCCCGACTCGAGGATGCTGAGCGTCTGGCGGCTGATCCCCGCCCGACCGGCCAGCTCACCCTGCGTGAAGCCGCTCTTCTGCCGGGCCCTGCGGAGCCCCGTCTCGAGCCTGGGCATGCGCAAGACGTGTCGCGTGGGCACTCCCCGCTGTCAACTGCACGTGACGTTCGGACCATCACGGTCCCTGTCCGGAAGCCTTACGGCGCACCCCCCGCCGGCGTTATGATCCAGGCATGAGGACGCGGACCGCCCTGGCGCTCGCCGCGGCGCTCTTCCTGTCGCCGGCCGCGAACTCCGCCGAGAAGACCGTGACCATCAAGGTCGCGGGTTGGCACAGCAAGGGAGACGCCTACAAGACCGAGGTGTCGATCCGCGCCGTCAAGGGCGTCTCGAACGCTTCGGCCGACTACACCCGGATGATCATCGTGGTGACCTATGACGACAAGCAGGTCACCCCCCAGCAGCTGGAGAAGGCGATCGGCGACGCCGGGTACTCGGCGGGCAGGTAGTCGCCGCCGACCTCGTCGTCGCGCCGCGGACCCCGTGATATGGCTGCCCCATGGCCAACAAGACCGTGATCGACGGGATCGCCGGCCTGGAGGCGCTCGCCGGCAAGGACCTGGGCAAGTCGGATTGGCGGGCGATGAAGTTCGAGGACATCGTGCGCTTCGCGGACGCCACCGGCGACCACCAGTGGATCCACGTCGACCGGGAGCGCGCGCGCAAGGAGTCGCCGTTCGGCGCGCCCATCGCGCACGGCTACTTCACGCTGTCGCTCATCGCGGCCCTGTTCTTCGAGCTGGTCGAGCCCCGCAACTTCGCCATGGTGATCAATTACGGGCTCAACAAGGTGCGGTTCCCCGCTCCGCTCAAGGAAGGCCAGCGCTACCGACTGGCGATCAGGCTGCAGGACGCCAAGCAGGCGGGGAACGCGGTCGAAGCGCTGCTCGCCGCCACCATCGAGGTCGAGGGCGAGTCGAAGCCCGCCTGCGCGGCGGAAGTGGTGTACCGCTTCTACGGAACGAGGTAGTCCGGCGCCAACGCGCCGCGACGGTGAGAGAAGCGCGCCGTGCCCGAGCTGAACTTCGACGGCATCGTCGGCCCCACGCACAACTACGCGGGGCTGTCGCCGGGCAACGTCGCCTCGCTCACCCACGCGGGCCAGGCCGCCAATCCGCGGCGGGCGGCGCTGCAGGGCCTGTCGAAGATGCGGCTGGTCGCCTCGCTCGGCGTGGGGCAGGCGGTGCTTCCGCCGCACGAGCGCCCGCGGATGCGCACGCTCCGCCAGCTCGGGTTCCGCGGGAGCGACGAGGAGGTGCTCGCCGCGGCCTCGGCGGGCGACGGCCACCTGCTCCGGCTCTGCTCCAGCGCCGCCGCGATGTGGACGGCGAACGCGGCCACCTGCGTGCCGTCCGAGGACAGCGCGGACGGGCGCCTGCACCTCGTCCCGGCCAACCTCAGCTCGATGTTCCACCGGGTGCTCGAGGCCGACACCACCGCGCGCGTCCTGCGGGCCATCTTCGCCGACCCGGCGCGGTTCGCCGTCCACGACCCCCTGCCCGGAGGCGCGCACTTCTCCGACGAGGGAGCGGCGAACCATACCCGCTTCACCGCGCCGGGACGGGCCGCGGTGCACCTCTTCGCCTGGGGGCGCGTGGCCTACGGCGCGCTGCCCGCCTCGGGCCAGCCGCTGGGGTTCCCCGCCCGGCAGTCGCGGGAGGCCTCGCAGGCGGTGGCGCGGCTGGGGCAG
Organism: Myxococcales bacterium; assembly: GCA_036393835.1. Lineage (GTDB taxonomy): Bacteria > Myxococcota > Myxococcia > Myxococcales > 40CM-4-68-19 > VBKO01. The sequence goes on from DASWGI010000207.1 coordinate 8,727, forward strand.
CTCGATCCTTTGCGCGCCCTCTTTCCCCAGCAGCATCCGCGCGGCATCGACGCCGGCGCCTTCCACACCGACGTGCTGGCCGTCGGGAACCGGGACGTGCTCCTCGTCCACGAGCTGGCCTTCGTCGAGCACGAGGCGGTGCTGTCACGCCTGCGCGAGCTGCTGGGGGACTCGTTCACCGCGTACGTCGCCGGCGAGGCCGAGCTGCCCGTCGCCTCGGCCGTGGCCGCATACCCGTTCAACTCGCAGCTGCTCACGCTTCCCGACGGGAGCATGACGATCCTGGCGCCGGAGGAGTCGCGCGCGGAGCCGCGGGCGCGCGCCTTCCTCGAGCGCGTCGCCGCGTCCGGGGGACCGGTGCGCGGCGTGCGGTACCTCGACCTGCGCGATTCGATGGAGAACGGCGGCGGCCCGGCTTGCCTGCGGCAGCGCATCGTGCTCACCGCCGCGGAGCGCGCGGCGGTCACCGCCCGGGTCTTCTGGGACGAGGCGCTCGGCGCCGAGCTCGAGGGGTGGGTGGCGCGCCATTACCGGGACCGCGTCGCGGGCGACGACCTGCGCGATCCGCTGCTGCACCGCGAGAGCCTCGCCGCCCTGGACGAGCTGACCCGCATCCTCCGGCTCGGCACCATCTACGACTTCCAGGTCTGAGCCGACCCGCCCGGGTCAGGGCTTCACCACCTCGCTGCGCATCAGGCGCCCCTGGGAATCGAACAGGTAGTCCACCGTGACGGTGCAGCGGTCGACGCCGCACGGGCGTTGCTCGCGGTAGCGGAAGGCGGTCAGTCCATCGGACCGCTGCGCGATCGAGAGAGGCGGCCCGCGCCGCGAGAGCAGCCTCTTCAGATCGCCCGAGACCTGCACCGCGCCGGCGGCGCCGCCCGGTACGGCAGGGGTCCCGCCGTCGGCAGCGGCCACCGCGCCCGCGTCGGGCGTCCCCGCGTCGAGCCCCGGGATGATCGGCTCGCTTTCCTGGTCGTCCATCCCGGCCGCCGGCTCGCCCATCCCTCCGTCGCCGGCTTCCGGCTGCGGCAGAGGCAGGTCCGCGGCCGCGGCGCGGATCGCGGTGCGCTCCTCCGCGAGCTGAGGCGGCCAGGCGTCCATCGCGCGGTCCTCGCCGGGGTGCGCGGCGATGTAACGCGCCGTGGCCTCGACGAAGGGCGGCTGCGGCGGCATGGGAACCGTGGCCAGCCGGTGCAGCAGGTCGGGGCCCGGGCCGGGGCGGGTCGCGCGCCCCAGGTTCGCCGCCAGCCTCTGCTCGCTCTCGCGGACGACGTGCGCGATCTGCAGCGCGCGCTTCAGCTCTTCCAGCGAGATCGCGTTCCGGCTTCGCGACCCGGCCAGCGCGCGCGCGGTCGCGTCGGCGGCAGCCAGCGCCTCGTTCCGATCGCGCCCGGCGCCGTCGAACGCGGCCACCAGCCGGTCCGGGCTGGTCGAAGCTCGAAGCACCTCGGGCACGGTCTCCCGGATCCAGGTTGCCCGCTCGACGGCCGTCAGCAGGCGCCGGAAGCGCTTCCGCGTGTCCGAGATCGCGTCCGCATCTCCGTCGCGCACGGCCTCCAGCTCGTCGGCCGGCGGCTTCGCGGCCAGCGCGTCGGCGGTCCACCGGCGCTGGCGATCGATCTCTCGCAGCGTCTCCTGCGAGCGATCGGGCGAAGGGGCCGGGCCCGGCTCCACCGGGCGGGCCTGCTGCGACTCCGTGACGCAGGCGGGGAGGGCGAGTGTTCCGAGGAGGAGGAGGACGCTGCTGTGTCGCATGGCGATTCTCATGGCGGCGTGGCGCCCTCTGCGTCAAGGTGCCAACGGTCGCAGGACCCACGGCCCTCCCAGGCGGACACGCGGGCGGGGCTCAGGTAAACAGGGCCCCATGAGACGTGTTCCACTGATCCTGCTTGCCGCGTCCGTGGGCGCTTTGGCGGCCGGCGAGCCGGTCCCCGAGCTGTTGCGCGCGCTGGAGAACCTGGGCAGCGCCGAAGGCGCGCGGCCGTCCGAGGACAGCCGCCAGCTCGCGTTCGTGACCACGCTGTTCGGTTCGCGCCAGGCGGCCGTGATGCCGGTCGAAGGCGGCTATCCGGTGCAGCTCACGGCCGAACCGGGCGGCGTCCTCGCGGTGCGGTGGTCGCCGTCCGACCCGCACCTGCTGGTCGCGGTGGCGATGCGCGAGGGGAAGCGCCGCCTGCTGATGCTCGACGACCAGGGAGGGCGGGCCGTCGACCTGGACAACGCTCCGGGCGACCAGCTCGTGGGCGGCTTCACGCGCGACGGCAAGAAGCTCTTCTACGGCCTCGTGGAGGGAGGCGCCTTCTCGCTGCGCCAGGTGGGCTTCGACGCCGCCCGGAAGGTGACCGAGGTGAAGCCGGGCGCCATCGCGCCGCAGAGCCCGTTCCCCGCGGCCACGCCGGCCGCGCCGGCGCGCTCCGCGGCCGCGGTCCCCGCGCCGCCGACCATGCGGGGAGCGGCGCCGGCGCCCACGCCCGCCGCGCCGCCGGCGCAGGCCTCCGCGCCCGCGCGCCAGGCGCCCGTCGCCCTGGAAGAGGCGCTCCAGGGCCTGGCGGCGGTCGGTCCGGTCTCGCCGGACGGACGGTCGTTGCTGGTGCAGACGCGCCGGGGCGGCGACGAGGCGATCTGGATCGTGGACCTCGCGAGCGCCCGCGCCGAGCCGCTCACACCGCACGAGGGGACGGCGCGCTTCCGCTTGCCGCGCTGGAGCCCGGACGGCCGGACGGTGTACGTCCTGACCGACGCCGGGCGCGAGCCCCTCGGCGTCGACGCCGTCACCGTCTCTTCGCGCGAGCGCAAGACCGTCTACGCCCCCGGCCGCACGGTGGAAGGGTTCGCGCTCACCGAGGACGGGCACCGGTTGGCGGTCGCGGAGGAGGCGAGCGGACAGACCGTCTTCTCCGTGCTCGAGCTTCCCGGGCTGCGCACGCAGCCGCTGCCGCAGCCGCCGGGAGGGGCGTTGCAGCCCGCTCCGGAGGGAGAGTCGCCGCTCGACTGGACGAAGCAGGGAGATCGCCTCTTCTTCGGCTGGCGGCAGGCCGACGACACCACGGACGTGTTCGCCTTCCGCACCGGCTTCGGCACCACCACCCGACTCACGCGCAGCCCGCGCCCCGGGCTGGGCCGGCAGGCGGTGCCGCGGCCGGCGTCGCTGCGCGTGGCGCGTCCGGACGCGACCGAGCTGACCGGCTGGATGTGGAAGCCCCGCGACACCCCCAAGCCGCATGTCGCGCTGCTCGTGCGCGGTCTCGAGGACCCGGTCCGGCCGGTGCTGGACCCGCCGGCCGTGGCGCTCTCCTCCTCGGGCATCGCCGCGATCGGGCTCAATCCGCGGGGTCCGTTGCTGCATCGGGTCACCGTCGAGGCGCAAGTGGCCGACCTGCTCGCCTCGCTGCGGTCGCTGCGTGCGCGCGACGACCTCGATGCGCGCAAGCCGCTCCTGGTCGCGGTCGGCGCCGGCTCCGCGGTGGCCGAGAAGCTGCTCGAGCGCGAGCCGGGCGGCTTCTCCGGGGTGGTCGCCATCGACGCCGAGACGAAGATCGAGGCCGGGCTTGTGCTGGCCTCCTCGTCGCGCACCGACCTCCGCCAGCTGGTCCGGTTCGCGCGGGAGCACCTCAAATGAGGTCGAGCACGGGCGAACGAGCACGACACCGCCGGGGCTACAGCTCGGCCGCCACGCGGGCAGCGGCCTGGCGCAGGGCGAACGCCGCGGGGGCCGGCGGCTTGCCGGGCGCGAGCACCAGCACGAGGTAGTAGTCCTCGCGCAGCACCCGGCAGAGCAGCGACCCCTTGTCGCAGCGGAGCTGCAGCTCCACCGCGTTGCCGGCGCCGCGCTGGACCGATCCCTCGTGCAACTGCAGCCACGCCGACGCCACCTGGGCACCGGTGAGCTGGAGGTCGTACTCGCTGAGGCCCCCGCATCCCCGCGGCGGCGGCTCCGCCACCAGCAGGTCGATCGACTCGCCCTCGCCGTCGCAGAACACCGCGCCCCGCGCTCCCGGCGCGCGCAGCACCAGCTCCTGCAGCGCCGCCCGGAACGACACGCTCGCTTGTTCTCACGAGGGTGCTCTGCTAGTCAAAGCCCCTTCGCCCAGGCGACGAAGGAGTGGAAGTGGACAAGCGCGCTGCCGTGGTGCTCGCCGTCATCTTCGGGGGCCTGTTCCTGGTCCTGTTCGGGTTCCTGGTGCTCGCCTGGTCGGCGGTGAAGGCGACCACCGCCTCGGGACTCGACGCTGAGCTGTCGACCAGCACCGGGCCACGCGTCGGCGTGGTGGAGTGCAAGGGCACGGTGGGCGACGGGGAGCGCGGGATCGACTCGGAGAAGGTCGTCAAGCTGCTGCGCAAGTACGAGCGCGACGAGGACGTGAAGGCGGTGGTGGTGCGGGTCGACTCGCCCGGAGGGGCCGTCGCGCCCTCGCAGGAGATCTACTCGGCCCTCCGGAACCTGCGGAAGAAGAAGAAGGTGGTCGTTTCGATGGGGAACCTGGCAGCTTCGGGCGGCTACTACATCGCCGCCGCCGCGGACCAGATCTACGCCAGCCCCGGCACGCTGACCGGCTCGATCGGCGTCGTCTTCGTGCACTTCAACGTCCGCGGGCTGCTCGAGGCGGTGAAGGTGGAGGAGACCACGCTCAAGACCGGCAAGTACAAGGACACCCTCTCGCCCTTCCGGCCCTTGAACGAGCAGGACCGCGAGGAGGTGCACGCGATCTCCGAGGACGTCTATGCGCAGTTCATCCGCGACGTCGCCGAGGGGCGCGGCCTCAAGGAGGAAGAGGTGCGCAAGCTCGCCGAAGGACGCCTCTACACCGGGCGCCGCGCGAAGGACCTGCGGCTGGTGGACGAGCTGGGCGGGTTCCAGGACGCGGTCGCGAAGGCGTGGCAGCTCGCCGGCCAGAGCGGCGAGCCCCGCATGCAGATGCCCCCGCGCGACATGGCCGTCTCGCTGCGCGACCTCATGCGCGGCGCGTTCGGGGGCGCCGCCGCGGGAGTGAGCGACGGCGTGCGCGGCGTGGCCCGGGGCGGCGGGTTGCAATTCCTCGCCCCGCAGCTCGTGGAGTAGCCGGTGGATCAGCTGTGGGCGCCGTGGCGGATGGAGCTCGTCTCGAAGGGCGAGACGCCTTCGGGCTGCATCTTCTGCGAGCTGCCGCTCGCGCGTGACGACCGCGCCAACCTGGTCCTGGGCCGCACCGGGCGCACCTTCGCGATGCTCAACAAGTACCCGTACAACAACGGGCACCTGATGGTGATCCCGCGGGCGCACGCGAGCGACGTGCACGCGCTCTCCAGCGACGACTACCAGGAGCTCTGCGAGATGCTGCGGGTCGCCCTGCGGCTCGTCGGCCGCGCTTACGCCCCCCAAGGGGCGAACCTGGGCATGAACCTCGGCCGCGTCGCGGGCGCCGGGATCGCCGACCACCTGCACTGGCACGTGGTCCCTCGCTGGGGCGGCGACACGAGCTTCATGCCGGTGCTGGCCGACACCAAGGTGATGGTCGAGCACCTGAACGCGACCTGGGACCGGCTGCGCCCGCTCTTCGACGCCGAGTACCGCCGCGGCGCGCCGGTGGCCTCATGGTGAAGGAGGAGCTCGAGCGCGTCCTGGAGCGCGCTCTCGACCGCTGCGCGCGCGACGGGCTCCTGCCGGCCGGAGAGCGGCCGCCGGTGCAGCTCGACGCCCCCAAGAACCCGGCGCATGGCGACTTCGCCTCCAACGCCGCCATGGTCCTGCAGAAGCAGCATGCCCAGGCGACGGGCGCGGCGAAGCCCAACCCGCGGGCGCTCGCGCAGGCCATCGTGGAGCGCATCGAGGACCCGGACCGCATCCTCGAGAAGGTCGAGATCGCCGGTCCCGGCTTCCTGAATCTCAAGGTCGCGCCGGCGGTGTGGCACCGGGCGCTGGGCGCGGTGTGGGAGGCGCGCGAGCGGTTCGGCCGCAGCGGCGCAGGCCAGCGGCGCAAGACCCTGATCGAGTTCGTCAGCGCGAACCCCACCGGCCCGATGCACGTGGGACACGGCCGCGGGGCCGTCATCGGCGACACGGTCGCGAACCTGCTCGACTGGGCGGGATACGATGTGGCCCGCGAGTTCTACGTCAACGATGCCGGTGGGCAGGTGTTCCGTCTGGCGCACGCGGTCTACGCTCGGGCCACCGAGCTGGACGGCACGGTGCCGGCGGAGCCGCTCGACCCGGACGACTACCAGGGCGAGTACGTGAAGGACGTGGCGCGCGCCTGGCTCGCCACCCGGCCCGACCTGCGCAGGCCGTTCGCCGAGCTGCGCGAGCCGCTCCGGCGGTTCGCGACCGGCTGGATCCTCGACCACCTGATCAAGCCGGACCTGGAGCTGTTCGGGGTCCGCTTCGACAGCTTCTTCAGCGAGAAGACGCTGCACGACAGGGGCGCCATCGCCCACGCCGTCGAGGTGCTGCGGAGCAAGGGCGTGCTCGCGGAGGAAGTCCTGCCGCCGCCGCAGGGCACCGAGCCCGAGGCCGACGAGGAGGTCACGCCCAAGCCGCTCCTGGTGATGAAGACCACCCGGTTCGGCGACGATCGCGATCGGCCCATCTACAAGACCACCGGGGAGCCGACGTACTTCGCGGCCGACCTCGCGTACCACCTGGACAAGCTGGAGCGCGGCTACCAGCGCCTCATCGACGTCTGGGGCGCGGACCACGGCGGCTACGTCCGGCGCATGAAGGCGGCGGTGGGCGCGATGGGCGGCGAGCTGGAGGTGCTCATCCTGCAGCTGGTCAACCTGCTCAAGGAGGGCAAGCCGTTCAAGATGAGCAAGCGCGCGGCGAACTTCGTCACGCTGCGCGAGGTGCTCGAGGAAGCGGGCGCCGACGCGACGCGCTTCTTCTTCCTCCTCCGCCGCGGCGACATGGCGCTCGACTTCGACGTGGCGCTCGCGCGCAAGCACACGCTCGACAACCCCGTCTTCTACGTGCAGTACGGCCACGCCCGCTGCGCGGCCATCCTGCGCAAGGCGCAGGAGGAGCGCGGCCTTACGCCCGCGTACGACCCGGAGTCCCTGTCGGCGCTGCGGCTGCCGGAGGAGATGGACCTGCTCAAGCGGGTGCTGCACTTCCCCGAGCTGGTGGCGGCCGCGGCGCTCGCGCTGGAGCCGCACCGCATCGTCTTCTATCTGCAGGAGACGATCGCCGCGTTCCACGCGTACTACACGAAATACAAGAAGACGGAGCGGGTGATCTCCGATGACCCGCGCAAGACGAAGGCGCGTCTCTACCTGGTGTGGGCGATCAAGCAGACCTTGCGGAATGCATTGGCGATACTGGGCGTCTCCGCGCCCGAGCGGATGGAGGAGGCCGAAAAAGAGCCCGAGCTGGCGTAGAGCACCGAGCTTCGACGTCGAGCTCCTGGCGCCGCGTTTTCTGGCCCGGCCCCCTCGCCAGATGGTACAGACGCGGGGGATGAGCGACGGGCACCGGCTGCGCGAGAAGATCGAGCTGACCATCGACGACCGGCAGGTGGCGGCGTTGGCGGTGGGCGCGTTGCTGTTGCTCGCCGGGATGTTTGCGCTGGGGCTGCTGGTGGGAATGCAGATCGCTCGCAGGTCGCCGCAGCCGGCGCTGGCCGGCGACCTGGCGGCCCTGGACGAGCAGAGAGCGAACGCGCAGCGGAGCTCCGCGCCGAAGACCGCGGCGGTTCCGGAACCGCGGCCGGCCCCGCCGAAGCCCGCCGGGGAGTCGACCGTCGCGGCGGCGCCGGCGCGACCCGAGGCGGCGAAGAAAGAAGTGCCTGCGCCCCCGACCACGGTCAGCGTGGCGCCGGCGCGCCCGGTCGCGGTGACGCCCGAGCGTCCCGCGGCGATGCCCGAGCCGCCTGCCGACCCGGGCAAGTTCACGGTCCAGCTCGGGGCTTTGCAGGACCCCGCCGAGGCGGCCCAGCTCGCCGCCCGAGCCGCTGCGGTGGGGCTCAAGGCGTACGTGGCCGAGGCGCGCCTGCCCCCGAAGGGCGTCTGGTACCGTGTGCGCGTCGGAGCCTTCGCCGACAAGGAATCGGCGGAGCGCTTCCGGCGCGACGTCGAGCGGGAGCTGCGCACGTCGGCCGTGGTGATGCCGGCGCCCTAGCCGCCGCCGATAGGGCGGCGCTATTCTTTTCAGAGCGCGGACGTAGTGGGATGCGCTCGGAAGGACTTCAGAATGCCCGAGCACAAGCCCGTGCGCGTCGAGAAGCCCTGGGGCTACGAGCTGATCTGGGCGCACACCGACCGCTACGTCGGCAAGATCCTCCACGTCCGCGCGGGACACGCGCTCAGCCTGCAGTACCACCGCGCCAAGGACGAGACGATCCACCTCCTGGCCGGCCGGCTCGAGCTGCAGACGGGCGAGGGTGACGCGCTGGAACGGCGCGTGCTCGCGCCGGGCGAGTCGTTCCACATCACCGCCGGCTTGCGCCACCGCATGACCGCGCTCGAGGACAGCGACGTGCTCGAGGCGTCGACGCCGGAGCTCGAGGACGTGGTGCGCCTCGAGGACCGGTACGGTAGGGTGCCGTAGATGCGGGCAGTGGTGCTGGGCGGCGCGGGGTTCATCGGCAGCCATCTCGTCGATCGGCTGCTCGGCGCCGGCCACGAGGTGGTCGCGGTCGACAGCTATCTCACCGGCCGCCGCGAGAACCTCGCTCATCTCCGAGGCGCGCCGCGCTTCCACCTGGTCGAGCACGACGTCTGCCGGCCCATCCCGGTGGTCGGCCCGGCGGGCGTGGTATTCAACCTCGCCTCCCCCGCCTCGCCGCTCGACTACGAGCGCTTGCCGCTCGAGACGCTGGAGGTGGGATCGGCCGGGACCCGCAACGCGCTCGACCTGGCGCGCGCGGCCGGCGCGGTGATGGTGCAGGCGTCGACCTCCGAGGTGTACGGCGATCCGCTCGAGCACCCGCAGCGCGAGACCTACTTCGGCAACGTCAACCCGGTCGGGCCGCGCGCCTGCTACGACGAGTCGAAGCGGTTCGGGGAGACCCTCGTCACTTCCTACGCCCGCGTGCACGGGACGAAGGTCCGGATCGCGCGCATCTTCAACACCTACGGCCCGCGCATGCGCGTCGACGACGGCCGGGTGGTGCCGGCGTTCGTCACGCAGGCGATCCGCGGCCAGGACTTCACCGTCTTTGGCGACGGCACCCAGACGCGCAGCTTCTGCTACGTGGACGACCTGGTCGAAGGCCTGCTCGCGCTCTGGCAGCGGGGCGACGGGCTGCCCGTCAACCTGGGCAACCCCGACGAGTTCACCCTGCTCGAGCTCGCCGAGGCGGTCCGCCGCGCTGCGGGGGGCGGGGGCAAGGTGCGATCGGTGCGCCCGCGCCCGGAGAACGACCCCCGCCAGCGCCGCCCGGACATCTCCCGCGCCCGCTCGCTGCTGGGCTGGGAGCCCCGCGTCCCCCTGGACCGCGGGCTCCAGGCCACGATCGAGTGGTTCCGCAGGGAGCTCGCGCGGCCGTAGCCCGTGCATTGTGCCACCGGGATCGCCGTGTTAGACCCCGCCCTTCGCCAATGCCCGCCGAGAACCAGCACCTGCGCAACTTCTCCATCATCGCGCACATCGATCACGGAAAGAGCACGCTGAGCGACCGGCTGCTGGAGAAGACCGGGACGGTGACCGCGCGCGAGGCGCACGACCAGTTCCTCGACAACATGGAGCTGGAGCGGGAGCGCGGGATCACCATCAAGGCGCAGTCGGTGAGGATGAACTGGCGCAGCAAGCGGGACGGCAAGGACTACGTGCTGAACCTGATCGACACGCCCGGCCACGTCGACTTCGCCTACGAGGTGAGCCGCTCGCTGTCCGCCTGCGAGGGGGCCGTGCTGGTGGTCGACGCCTCGCAGGGCGTGGAGGCGCAGACCCTCGCCAACGTGTACCTCGCCCTCGAGCACGACCTGAGCGTGGTGCCCGTGATCAACAAGATCGACCTCCCCAGCGCCGACGTGGAGGGCACCCGCCGCGAGATCGAGGAGGTGATCGGGCTCGACGCGTCGCGCGCGATCCCCACCAGCGCCAAGGAGGGCGTCGGCATCGAGGAGCTGCTCGAGGAGATCATCCACGAGGTGCCGCCCCCCAAGGGCGACCCGGCGGCTCCGCTCAAGGCGCTCATCTTCGACAGCTGGTACGACACCTACCGCGGCGTGATCATGCTGGTGCGCATCGTCGAGGGGACGGTCCGCCCGCGGCAGAAGATCATGTTCATGTCCAATCGCCGCGAGTACGAGGTGAGCGAGGTGGGCGTGTTCGCCCCGAAAGCGCGGGCGAAGGAGAACCTGATCGCGGGCGAGGTCGGCTTCGTGGTCGCCAACGTGAAGGTCATCCAGGACGCCAAGGTCGGCGACACGCTGACCGACGCGCTCCGCCCCACCGATGCCGCGCTGCCCGGGTTCAAGGAGATCAAGCCGATGGTCTTCTCCGGGATCTTCCCGGTGGACTCCGCCGACTACGAATCGACGCGCGACGCGCTGGAGAAGCTGCGCCTCAACGACAGCGCCTTCGTCTACGAGCCGGAGACCTCGCAAGCGCTGGGCTTCGGCTTCCGCTGCGGCTACCTGGGCCTGTTGCACATGGACATCGTGCAGGAGCGCCTCGAGCGGGAGTACGGGCTCAACCTCATCACCACCGCTCCTTCGGTCGTCTACAAGATCGTGAAGAAGGACGGCAGGGAGCACCTGATCGACAATCCCGCCAAGCTGCCGCCGGAGGGTGAGATCGAGAAGCTCCTGGAGCCCATGCTCAACGCGCACATCTACGTGCCCAACGAGTACGTGGGAGCGGTGCTGCAGCTGTGCCAGGACCGGCGCGGCACGCAGAAGGACATCAAGTACATCGGCACCAAGCGGGTGCAGATCACCTACGAGATCCCGCTGGCCGAGGTGGTGTTCGATTTCTTCGACAAGCTGAAGAGCATCTCGCGCGGTTATGGTTCGCTCGACTACGAGCCGATCGGCTACCAGGAAGCGGACCTGGTGAAGCTGGACATCCTCATCAACGGCGAGCCGGTGGACGCCCTCTCCACCATCGTGCACCGCGAGCGCGCCTACCAGCGCGGGCGGGGCATCTGCGAGAAGCTCAAGGAGGAGATCCCCAAGCAGATGTACGAGGTGGCCATCCAGGCGGCGATCGGCAGCCGGGTGATCGCGCGCGAGACGCAGAAGGCGATGCGCAAGAACGTGCTCGCCAAGTGCTACGGCGGCGACATCTCGCGCAAGCGGAAGCTCCTGGAGAAGCAGAAGGAAGGAAAGAAGCGGATGAAGGCGGTCGGATCGGTGGAGATCCCGCAGGAGGCGTTCCTGGCGGTGCTCAAGGTGGAGGGATGAACACGGCCAAGGAGCGCGCCGCCAACGTCAAGCGCGAGGAGCAGGATCGCGAGGCCCAGCTGGTGGCGGCGGCCGACCGCGGCGCTCGCGATTTCTACAAAGCCTCCGGGTACGGGCGCCTGCTCGCCATCGGCGCCGCCGCGGCCGCGCTGGCGGTGTTCGCGCAGTGGAAGCTTCGCCACCAGGACTACCTGTTCGGGTCGCTGGCCGTTTTCGCCGCGGTCTTCGTGCTCTCCATGATCGGCTCGGCGATGCCGTACGGCGTGCGCAAGCGCGCGCGCAACGAGGCGCGCTCGGTGCGCCGCGCGGCGGCGCGGATGCTGCGGCGCAACCGCTCGCGCATTCCTGAAGCCGCCGCCCAGGAGGTGGAGCGCGGCATCCGCGGGGTCGACGAGGCGCTCAAGGGCAGCCGCACCGGGACCGCCGCGCTGGAGGCGCGCACCAGGCTGGACGCCTCGCTCGATCAGCACCTCGCCTTCGCCCGCAAGAGCGCGGCGCGGGAGTACACCGAGAGCATCGGCGGCGCCATCCTGGTGGCGCTGCTCCTGCGCGCCTTCGTCTTCGAGCCCTTCCACATCCCGTCGGGCTCGATGATCCCCACCTTGCTGGTGGGCGACTTCATCTTCGTCAACAAGATGGCGTACGGGCTGCGCATCCCGTTCACCGATCCGTCGCACGTCCACAAGATCGGCGAGCGCGCGCCGAAGCGCGGAGACGTGGTGGTCTTCATCGTCCCCCAGCACCCGGACGTGGACTACGTGAAGCGGGTGGTCGGACTGCCCGGGGACCACATCGAGATCCGCGAGAACGTCGTCTACATCAACGGGGTCGAGCAGAAGCGCGAGTACCTCGGCGAGCACCGGTACACGGAGCACTCGGAATACACGGACACCGACATCGAGGTGACGACCGACGAGTACATCGAGGACCTCGACGGAGTGCGCCACCCCGTGTTGCAGCGCAAGGACGCCGGATTTGCGCGCAACATGTCGTTCGTCGTCGACCCAGGCCGGCTCTTCATGATGGGCGACAACCGCGACAACTCCGCCGACAGCCGGGTCGAGGGCGGGATCGGGCAGATCCCCTTCAGCTACGTGAAGGGCCGCGCCAGCATCATCTGGATCTCCTTCGGCGGCCGGGCCGGCATCCGCTTCGAGCGCATCTTCCGCGCGGTGCACTGACACGCACCCACCTCCGATTTCTTGAGGCGCGGACCCCGCGCGTTAGATTCGCCACATGCCGAAGCCGCGCGGGATCACGCTGATGACCGTGGTGATCTTCCTCGCCCTCGCGGGCGGCGTGTACTTCCTGTTCGCGTTCGGGCAGGCCTACTGGGACAACCTCGAGGTGAACGGCATCCTGCGCCAGGCGGCCAACGAGTGCTACCGCCAGCCCGACGACCAGGCGGTGAAGCAGTTCATCCTCAACAAGCTGCACTCAGCTTTCGACGTGGCCGGCGAGGACAAGGTGGGCCGGCGCGAGGTGCGCATGGCGATGGTGTTCGACGAAGGCGACCTGCAGATCCAGCGCACCGAGGTCCCCAGGTACGTGAACATCTGGCTCACCTACCAGCGCAAGGTGAGGCTGCCGCTCGTCAACCAGGAGCGCACGCTCACCTTCAACGACCACGCCGAGCAGGACCTGTCGCCGGTCCGCTGGTAGCCCCCCCGTTATTTCGGCGGCGGTACGCTAGAGGATTGACGCAGAGGCGGATGTTTCTAAACGACGCTGAGATGCGTCGCGAGGCGGTGGAGCGACAGGACGTCGTCCTCGTCGAGCAGCGCCACCGACATGTCATCGGCCACCGCCGCCACCTTGGGCGGCTCGGCGGCGAGCCGAGCCAGCTCGTGGCCCGAGGCCGCCTCGCACAGCAGCACGCCTCCGCGCCGCAGCAGGACCACTCCGCGCTGCAGCACGGCGCGCTCCGCCGGAGCGTCTCCCTCGGGCTCCAGCTGCCACGCGACGCGCCCGCGCTCGTCGATCCGGGCCGCCGCGCCGCCGGGCCCGGTCGCGATCAGCGCCTGCTCGTCCGCGCCCAGGAGCGCGTGCCCGGGGAAGGGAAGGGCGGCGGAGAAGCGGCGGGTGCCGTCGGCGAGCCGCGCCGCGGTCAGCTCGCGCCGCCGCTCGCCCGAGACGATCAGCGCCGAATCGGACCACAGGCAGAGCGCCGCCTCGCTTCCGTCGGGCAGCGGCCGCTCCCACAGCACGCGCCCCGAGTACGGATCCAGGGCGATCAGGAGATTGGCGGGCCGGGCGCCCCCGCAGAGAGCGACGAGCCGCCCCGGCGCCGCTGCGAGCGCCAACACCCGCGCGCGGCGCTTCCACAAGAGGCGCCCGTCGGCGGCGTCGAGCGCGGTGAGCACCCCGCGGCCGGCGCACGCCAGCACGCCTTCGGCGTGCAGCGCCTCGGTCGGCGCTCCGCCGGGGAGCCGCGACCGCCACGACTGCGTGCCTGCGTCGGAGAACCGCTCCAGCCCGGCGGTCCCCGCCCGGACCACCCCTCCAGGCACCGGCCACAGCTCGGCCGCCGCGGACATGCGGCGGCGCCAGCGCGCCGAGCCGGTGAGCGGATCGATGCGCGCGAGCGACTCCGCCCCGGAGACGAACAGGTCGTCGCCGGCCCAGGCGCGCACCGCGAAGCGGCAGGCCTCCTCGAACAGCGTGCGGCCCGAGGCGGCGTCGCGCCCCACCACGTGGTGCAGCCCGACCGTGACCACCGCGCCGGCGCAGGGCCAGATGGCTCCGGGCCGCTCCTCGGCCGGAGCGCGCCAGCCCTGCCGGTACACCAGCCTGCGGATGCGGCCGTGCGAGAGCGGCTGCTGGGGCGCGCGCACAGCCTTCTGCGGCGGCGGCGCGGCGACGATCTCGGGAGCGCGCCGCAGCTCGCCCGAGACCAGCTCTGCGCAGTGCCGGGCGAGGCGGGCGGCGGAAGCGCGCAAGTCGCGCAGGGGATCGTCGGGGTCGGTGCGCCGGTCGCCGAGCCGCTGCGCTTTCTCCGCGTACGCCCGGGCAGCGCCGGCGAGCGAAAGCGCGAGCGCCGCGGGCGCGACGGCGGCCGGCGCTCGCCAGCCGGGCGCGCGCACCTCGTCGCGCGTCAGGTCGCACGCCAGATCCGTCGAGGAGAAGGGGAGCTGGAAGGCCGGCTCGCCCGCCTCCCACGCGCGCACCAGCGCTTCCGCCTCGCGCACCAGGTTGCGCAGCGCCAGGTAGACCGGGCCTTCCCACTGCAGCGCGGGCGCGCCGGCGAACCGCAGCGCCACCGCGCCCGACCCCAGGAGCGGAGCGAGCTGCGCGCGCGGGACCTCGGAGCGATCGGCCAGGCGCGCCGCCGCCGCCGCCGGGACCTGCACCTCGCAGCGGACGGCGCCGCGCCCGGACCGCGCCACGAACGCGCGCCCCTCCGCGTGCGGCCACGCCGCCGCGCGGGCTCGGTTCGAGGCCGGTTGCCGGGCGGCCCCGCGCAGGCGGCGCAAGAGCGGCGACTGCACCAGCGCCGGGCTGATGCGGACCAGGTCCGCCGCCAGGCTCCGCGCGGCGGCGGCCGCCGCCGACCAGAGCCGCGCGGAGTCCAGCAGCAAGCCCGAGGCGAGCATCCGCGCCGGGGGCGCGAGCGTCACCAGCGACAGCAGCACGTCGGGGCCGCGCGCCTCCAGCACCAGCTCGGTCGGTCCTCGGCCGACGGTCGCCTGCGCCGCGGCGCTCCCCTCCGCGAGGTGCCGCAGCGCCGCGAGCAGCTCGTCGACCGCGACCAGCACCTCCGCCTCCCCCACGCCGGCGGCGATGTCGACGCCGTCCACCTCGATCCCGACCACGTCGAGGATGCCGCCTCCGTCGAAGCTGCGCGCCTTGGGGGCCGAGAGCGCCCGCAGCTCGTCGAGGTAGCCGGGGTTCAGGCGCCAGGAGCTGCCGGGCCGGATGCGAATCACGCCTGCAGGCTAAGAGCGTTGACACCGGGGGCGCAAACTCTTTACAGTTCCGCGCCTTTTTCCACCGGCCCAAGGGAAGCTTCCACAGCCCCGCGGGCAACTGGAGCGGTTCGACATGACGTTCACGGAAGCCGCCGTCGAAGTGTTGCGGCGCGCCGGAAAGCCACTGCATTACAAGGAAATCGCAGACGTCGCGGTCCGCGAGAACCTGCTCAGCCACGTGGGGCAGGATCCGGAGGTGACCATGGGCCAGCGCCTCGCGGCGATGGCCAAGCGCGACGACGACCGTAAAGTCATCGCGGTGGCGCCGGAGGGCACCTTCGCGCTCGTCGAGTGGAGCGTTCCCCCGGAGCAGGTGGTCGAGCCGGTCGCGCCGCCGCTCCACCCTGCCGACGACGGCCTGGCTCTCTACCGGCCGCGCGAGCGCGAGCCGCGGCCCATCAACGCGCAGGCGCGGCGCCGGATCGAGGCGCTGCAGCCGGGCGCGGAGGACCAGGAGGAGGACCGCAAGCGCGGACAGCGCCGCTTCCCCCCGCCGGCCGAAGTGGTGTTCGAGTGGCTCGCGCAGCGCCAGTCCGGCGCGCCCATCTCGGAGCTGTCCGACGCGCTGTTCAAGAAGAACCTGCTCAGCGAGGCCCTGGTGCGCGACCACGCCTCGCTGGTGCAGGCGCTCCTGGAGGACAACCGCCGGCGCACCGAGGCCGGGCGCAAGCCCGTGTTCATCGTCGACGGCGAGCGCGTCACGCTGGTCGAGTTCCCCGCGCCCTCCGCCATGCCCGAGGAGGCGCGCAGCTCACACACCGGCCTGGGCCGGCCTATGTCCGCCGCGCAGCTCCTGGCCGAGGGGCGGCGCGCCGTGGTGCGCGCCTTGCGCCGACGCGTCGCCGACCTGGAGGCCACCGGCTTCGAGCAGCTCTGCGCGCAACTTCTAGAGAAGATGGGGATGCGCGACGTGCGCGTCGCCAAGCGCAGCAAGGAGGGGCCGCTCTACCTGGCCCGGCAGCGGCGCGGGGTCTCCGACCTCCGCGTGGCGGTGAAGCTGACGCGGGGGGTGCGCGAGATCGGCCGCGCCGACGTGCAGGAGCTGCGCAAGGACCTGGCGCACTACAGCGCGCAGATGGGCCTGGTGCTGGCCGCGGGCGAGGCGGGGCGCGATGCGCGCGCCGAGGCGTCGGCCGCGGGCCAGCCGCCGGTCGCGCTCTACGCGGGCGACGCGCTGGCGGAGGAGCTCGTCTCCCTGCGGGTCGGCGTCTGCGTGCAGGTGGTGGAGCTCGCCGACGTCGACGAGGCGTTCTTCGCCTCGGTGGCGAAGGGGGCCTCCTCGCATCGCGACCGCCGCGAGCGCCCGCCCGAGGAGCGCATCGAGCGGGTCGAGCCGGCCGAGGCGGTCACCCCTTCGCTCTCCGCGCCCGAGCCCGAGCCCGAGCCGGTTGCCGAGGTGCCCCCGTCCGAGCCCGCCGCGCCGGAGGTCGCGGTCGACGGGGCGGCGGTCGCGCCCGAGACCGCGCCCCAACGGAGCGAGGGCGAGGATCGCGAGCGCAGCCGGCGCCCACGCCGGGGCGACGATCGGCCAACCCGCGCGACCAGCGCGGCCGAGCAGGCATGGGGCCAGCCGATCGGGACGCCTCGCCTGGCGCAGACGCCCCCGGCTGTGGTGGCGGAGCCCACTCCGGTCCCCGAGCCCACCACACCGGAAGCGACCTCCTCGCCCTCCGGCGAGGGCGAGCCGCCGCACGAATGAGCGGAATCGCCCAGCGCCGGCCGATCGGCGGCGGCCGTCTTTGACCCTGCGGGCGCCAGCCTCTAGCATCCGCGAAGCATGCCTCTTTCCCGCGCCAGGGTGCTCGCGGCCTGCGCCGCTGCCCTGTCCTGCAACCGCCTCCCGCCGGGCGCCGTCGCCGTGGGGACCCTCTCGGTCTCCGAGAGCAACCTCGCCCGCGTGCCGGAGCTGGCCATTCCCGCCGAGCAGGTGCGCAAGGAGATGAAGTCGGCCCTGGAGAGGACGCGGCACTTCGCGGTGCGCGAGGGCGCCTCGGCGCGCGTGCGGCTGGATCTGGAATCCGCGCGCCGGCTGGCCGGCGACGACGGCGCGATCGCCGACGTGCAGCTCGTCCTGGAGCTGACCGCGACCTCGCCGGAAGGAGATCCGGAGCGGACCGTGTCGGAGGGCGCGGGTCACGCGGCGAGCGCAGCGGACGCGGGCACCGAGGCAGCCGTGAGGCTGGCCGCCTTCGAGGGCGCGCTGCGCGGCGCTCTGGACGACGCCGCCCGCGGGCTCGCCTGGCAACTCGAGTCGCGCCGCAAGACCGATGACGAGCTGTCCCGTGACCTGGGGGACGGCGACCCGCGCGTCCGCGACTACGCCATCCGCGCGCTGGCGGACCGGCGCAGCCCGGCGGTGGTGCCGCAGCTGATCGCGCGGCTCGAGGACGACAACCCCGCCGTCGCGCTGCGCGCGGTGGGGGCCCTGGTGGCGATCGGCGACCGGCGCGCGGTGGAGCCGCTCATCGAGATGACGCGCAAGCGCCCGCCGCAGCTCGTCGCGCAGGTGCTGTACGCGCTGGCCAGCCTGGGCGGCCCCACCGCCGAGGCCTTCCTCTACACGCTGGAGAGCGGCGCCCCCGACGACGAGGTGCGCCACGCCGCGACCGACGCGCTCGCCGAGCTGCGCCGCAAGCGCGAGGAGGCCAGCGCGCACGACGTCCACCCGCCGCGCCCGAGGTCCCATTGAAGCGGTCCGTGTTCCTCCTGCTGGCGCTCGCCTCCTGCAAGACCGCCGAGACTCGCGACGAGCCGCCCGCGCCCTCCGGTGCCGATCCGGCGATCTACTACCCGCTCGCGCTGGGCAACTCCTGGACCTACGAGTACACGCCCGGCGCGCGGCGAGAGACCATCCAGATCGTCGGGCGCGACGGCCCCTGGTTCGTCGACGACCACCGCGGCCGCGTGCGCGCCGACGCAGAGGGGGTGCGCGACGCCGACCAGTACCTCCTCCACGCGCCGCTCACTCCGGGCGCGCACTGGACGGCGGTGCAGAACCTCGTCGTGCAGCACTTCACGGTCGCCGCCGTGGACGCCACCGTGAAGACGCGCGCTGGCGCCTTCAGCAAGTGCGTGGTGGTCCGCAACGAGTCGCCGCTCCCGCAGGGGGCCGGAAAGTTCGTCACCGAGTGGACCTACGCGCCGCACGTCGGTCTGGTGCAGGTCCGCACCCAGACCGTCTCCTCCCGCGGCACGCAGGAGCAGTCGCGGCTGGACCTGGCGGCCTACCGCGTGCAGTAGGTCCTGCGCTTCAGGCGCGGGCGTCGCGCACGGCTTCCGGCTTCAGCCAGACGGAGGCCTTCTTCGCCCAGATGCTGTCCCGGTACTGGCGGGTGAACGCTTCCGCGGTGTGCGCCAGCGCTGACGGGTCGTTCGTCTTCTTGTAGAGCGCCACGCCCGCCCAGTACAGCGCTTCGGGCGCCGCCTCGGTGTCGGGGAAGCGCTCGACCACCTCGCGGAACCACCGTTCGGCCTCGCCGAACTGCTGGCGGGCGAAGGCCGACTTGCCCAGCCCCAGGGCGAGCTGCGCCAGGAATTCCTCGGCGGGAAGGAAGCCCTCGATGCGGTGGCGCTCGACGCCCAGGGGGTCGACCACCAGGATGGTGGGCGTCCACTGCACGCCGTACCGCTCGCCGAGGCGCTTCCAGGCCTCGGGCTGTTCGCGGACGTGGATGCGCACCGGCAGGAAATTCTCCGTCACGAACCTCTCGACGCGCTCGTCGGGGTAGACCTCGGCATCCAGCCGAGCACAACCCCCTCACGTCGGCGCGGCGCTGAAGTCGAACAGGACGTGCCGCCCGCGCAGCTTGGCTTCGGAAAGCGCATCGTCCGGGTCTCGCCGCCATGCGATCGCCATCGTCGCCTCCAGGGTCCGTGCCTCGGACGGACGGTAGCAACGGCCACGGGCCCGTCAATGAGTGCGTCTACGCGAAGTCCTGGGCGAGACGGTGCGCGGGGGCGCTCCGCGCTGCTCTTCCGGGTCTGTGCTACTACCCCCGCCGTGGCTCCGTATCGGCACCGCGTGCTCTACGGCGACACGGACCAGATGGGAGTCGTGTACTACGCGACGTACCTGCGGTTCTTCGAGGGCGCGCGCGGGGAGTGGATCCGCGAGCTGGGGCTGACGTACGCGCAGATCGAGGAGCGCGGTATCTACCTGCCGGTCCTGGAGGTGGGCGTGCGCTACTTGAAGCCCGCGCGGTACGACGACGTGCTCGAGATCCCTCTCCAGGTCAGCCACACGCGCGTGAAGGTGCGGTTCGAGTACAAGGTGTTCCGCGCGGGCTCGAGCGAGGTGCTGATCCTCGGCCACACCGTGCACGCCTGCATCACCAAGGACGGCCGTCCTACGCGCGCGCCCGACTGGCTGGTCGCGGCGATGAAGGGCGCGGCCACGAGCGGCCCGACGCTTCCGGAGGGGTACGAACCATGATGGATCGCAACATCGGTCTGGAAGCCGTGCGCCTCACCGAGGCGGCGGCGATGGCCTCGGCCCGTCTGATGGGCCGCGGCGACGAGAAGGCGGCCGATCAGGCGGCGGTGGATGCGATGCGCAAGGCGTTCAATGCCCTGCACATCCGCGGCACCATCGTGATCGGCGAGGGCGAGCGGGACGAGGCGCCCATGCTCTACATCGGCGAGAAGGTGGGGCGGGGCGCCGCCGACGATCCCGAGGTGGACATCGCGCTCGATCCGCTCGAGGGCACGACCATCACCGCGACCGGCGGACCCAACGCGCTGAGCGTCATCGCCATGGCGGAGAAGGGCAACTTGCTCAACGCGCCCGACACGTACATGGACAAGATCGCGGTGGGCCCCAGCGCGTCGGGCGCCATCGACCTGCGCAAGTCCCCCATCCAGAACCTGCGCGCCATCGCCGACCGGAAGGGCGTGTACGTCGAGGACCTCACCGTCATCATCCTGAACCGGCCTCGCCACGAGAAGCTGATCGCGGAGGTCCGCGCCAGCGGAGCGCGCATCAAGCTGATCGGCGACGGCGACGTGTCCGCCGCCATCGCCACCTGCTTCATCGAGACGGGCGTGGACGTGCTGATGGGCATCGGCGGCGCGCCCGAAGGGGTGATCGCGGCCGCCGCGCTGCGCTGCTGCGGCGGCGACATGCAGGGGAAGCTCGCCTTCCGCAACGAGAAGGAGATCGAGCGCGCCCGCAAGATGGGCATCGCCGACCCGAACAAGATCTACACGGTGGAGGAGATGGCGAAGGGGCCGGTCATCTTCGCCGCCACCGGCGTGACCAGCGGCGACTTCCTCAAGGGCGTCCGCTTCTTCAAGGGCGGCGCGGCGACGCAGTCGGTGGCGATGCGCTCCAAGAGTCACACCATTCGCTACCTCGAGACCACGCATTTCTTCGAGCACAAGCCGAACTTCGCCCTGTAGGACGCGTTCGCGCCGTCCGGGGCGGCTGGTGCTACCCTGACGAGGATGGCGAACGCGCGCCGCAGCATCGAGGTGGACGTGCCGCCGGAGCGGTTCTTCGAGGTGGTGCGCGACTACGGGCGCTACCCGGAGTTCCTGCCCGAGGTGAAGGCGGTCTCGGTCGGCCCGCGCAGCGGGGACGCGGTCGAGGTCACCTACCGGCTCGACGCGCGCATCAAGCTGATCGAGTTCACCCTGATGCACGTGGAGAGCGCGCCCTCGCGCATCGAGTGGCGGCTGGTGCGCGGAGATCTGATGAAGCGCGACGAGGGACGCTGGACGCTCGAGGCGTCGCCGTCCGGCGGCACGACCGCGACGTACGCGATCGAGCTGGAGCTCCAGCCCCGGGTGCCCCGTGGGCTGGAGAAGGCCCTGGCCGAGCAGGGCCTCCCGGCGATGCTGGCGAACTTCAAGGCGCGCGCCGAGGCGATGCACCGGGGTAGGACGCCGCCGCACTGATGCGCCTGTCACGAATTGAATGGCGCGTGGACGCGAATCGTCACAAGGATGTGGGGACGGGTGGCCTCCGGAACGCGGGGTCCGTAAGTTGACCCTCGTGGAAGTTCTTGGTATCTGGGAGAAGAGGGTGAGCAGGCCCTCGTTGGCTCGGAATCTCGGAGGTGGGGCGGAACCGATGGTGCCGGATTTGCATCGAACGTGAGGTAAGGCGACCGATGTGAACCTGGAGGTGGCTCATGCTCGACGCGTTCATCATCGAGGAGATCCGGCGGCGCGAGCAGGAGCGCGAGAGCCACCGCCCCCGCCCGCAGCTCCCGGTCCCGGAGCCCAGCCGCCCCGCGCAGCAGAACGACACGCACGAGGAAGACGACGCCCCGCAGCGCGGCGTGGTGATCATCGATTACACGATTCCCGCCTCTCCTTAGAGGCGGGCGGCGGGCAGGTCCCGTCTCGCGGGGGCTCCGGCGCAAGCCGGGCCCCCGCCGTGCTTCGTGCGCTACACCTTGCTGATCTCGCCCCAGCGTTCCTTGATCTCGGCCGGGCTCCAGGGCCCGCCCTCGCGCGTGACCCCCTCCGTCTCCACCATCTTGTAGACGAAGATCTTCGGCCCCTGCACGCCGACGATGGTGCCGGTGATGTCGGCGGCGAGGTCGGAGGCGAGGAAGGCCGCCACCGGCGCGACGTACTGCGGGCCGATCTGCTCGCCGGTGAGCCCCTTGAACATCTGCAGATCCTGGGTCATGCGCGTGAGCGCGACGGGCGCGATGGCGTTGACCGTGACGCCCATGCGCTGGAACTCCATCGAGGCGGTGCGGGTCAACGAGTAGATGCCGCCCTTCGCCGCCGCGTAGTTGCCCTGGCCGAAGTTGCCCAGGAGGCCCGAGAGGGAGGTGGTGTTGACGATGCGCCCGCCCTTGCCCTGCGTCTTGAAGATGCGACCCACGGCCTGGGTGCAGAGGAACGTGCCGCGCAGGTGCACGTCGATCACCAGGTCGAAGTCCTGCTCGCTCATGTTGAGCAGCGTCTTGTCGCGCAGGATGCCGGCGTTGTTCACCAGCACGTCGATGCGCCCGTACTTGTTGAGCGCGGTCCACATGATGCCGTCGGCGCCCTCGCGCGTGGCGACGCTGTCATAGTTCGCGCTGGCTTCGCCGCCGGCCGCCTTGATGTCCGCGACGGTCGTGTCGGCCATCTCGCCGCCCTTGCCCCCGCCGTGGCGGTCGGAGCCCAAGTCGTTGACCACGACCTTCGCCCCCTCGCGCGCGAAGGTGAGCGCGTGCTCGCGGCCGATGCCGCCGCCCGCTCCGGTGACGATCGCGACCTTGCCTTCCAGCAGACCCGCCATGAAAGCCTCCCTCGGAAGGGGCGGTCTCTACCAGCCCCCGCGCACGTCGGCAACGGCGGGCGCGGCACAGTGCCGCAGCTCGGCCGGAACCACCCCGGCCGGGGCAACGGAAGTGCTCGCCGCGGCATCCCACAGGTCGAGGGATCGATGGGACGCCTCTTCGCCCTGCTTGCGTTGTGCGCAGCCGCCGCGTGCGAGCCCGCCTGGAGCGTGCAGGGGCACGTGCGCGGCGCTGACGCAGGCGCCGTGCGCGGCGCGGGCGTCGCGCTGAGGTGCCCGGGCCAGCAGGACCTGGCCGCCAGGACCGACCACGAGGGCTTGTTCGAGCTGGGTGGCCGGGGGCCGGGCCCGAGCCTGGCCTGCACCGTGGTCGTCACCGCGACTGCATACGCGCCCGCGTACGTTCCGCTCGCCGACGCGTGCGAGGACGCCCACGACGAGCCGCCGGGCAGCTGCGAGGTGGCGATGGTGGAAGCGGAGCTGCGCGGGCGCTGACGCCTCAGTCGTCCTCGCGCTCGACCAGGGCGAGGCCGTACGAATCGTTCCCTACGCCGGTCACGGTGCCGACGACCGCCCGCGTCCGCAGATCGATCACCCACACCGTGCCGCTGGGGACGAAGGTTGTGCGCGGGCCGCCAGAGATGACCGCGTAGCGGCCGTCGGAGGTGACCGCGGAGCCCTTGGGCCGCGCGGGGCGCACGGCGCCATCCGGGTCGGGCTTCCGGGTGAGCGGGATGCGCGCGACCTCGGCGCCCGGGTGGTGGGCCAGCGCCAGGTCGAGGTTCACGATCGACACGTTGTTGGCGCGGAAA
>DASWGI010000208.1:0-4496 GCA_036393835.1 Myxococcales bacterium
GCTTTCGCTGCTCTGGCTGCCGCAAGCGTTCGACGCGCAGGTCCTCGGGCTGCCGGTCTTCGCCGTGTTCTACGGCCTCGACTGGATCGCGACGGTGCCGCCCACGGTGCGCCTGACCACCGAGGCGGTGGGCGTGCGCGATGCGCCCATCGCGTTCGGCTGGATCGTCGCCTCACACCAGATCGGCGCGGGCATCGGCGCGCTGGGCGCCGGAGTGATCCGGTCGACCCTGACGACCTACACGCCGGCCTGGGTGGCGGCGGGCGCGATCTGCCTGGTGGCGGCGCTGGTCGTCTTGCGCATCGGGCGCCGGGCGCCGAGCCTGGGGCTCGCGCGCGCTGCCGCGGAATGATCCACGGCCAGAACGGGTCGTCGGCCGGCCTTCCGGCGCTACTGATCGGTCATGTGGACCGAAATCGCCATCGTCCTGGCCCTGATCCTCGCCAACGGTCTCTTCTCGGGCGCGGAAATCGCAATCATTGCGCTGCGGAAGTCGCGCCTCGACCAGTTGGTCGAGGAAGGACGCGCCGGGGCGCGCTCGGTGCTGGCTCTGCGCGAGCAGCCGGAGCGGTTCCTCGCGACCGTCCAGATCGGGATCACCGTGGTCGGCGCCGCGGCAGCGGTCGTCGTCGGCGCCTCGCTGGCCGCGCGCCTCACGCCCGCGCTCCAGCGGGTCTCGTGGATCGGCTCGGGCGCTGAGGACGTCGCGCTCGCGATCGCGATCGCCCTGGTCTCCTACCTGTCGCTGGTCTTCGGGGAACTGGTGCCCAAGTCCCTCGCGCTGCGGGCGAGCGAGACCTACGCCCTGCTGGTGGCCCGCCCCCTGCGCGCGCTCGCCTGGGTCGCCCGGCCGGTGGTCTGGCTGCTCACCCGCAGCTCGAACGCCGTGCTGCGTCCGCTGGGCGACTCGACTTCCTTCACCGAGGCACGCCTCTCGGCGGACGAGCTGCAGCAGCTCGTCGAACAGGCGGGGAAAGCGGGATCGCTCGACCCGGCCACCAGCGAGATCGCCTCTCGCGTCATCGAGTTCGGCCGGCTCACCGCCGCGGAGGTGATGATCCCGCGCAACCGCATCGCCGGCATCCCCCGCGGGGCCGCGCCCGAAGAGATGCGCCGGCTCCTGCTCGAAGAGGGACATTCCCGGATGCCGGTCTACGACGGCGCGCTGGACGACGTGGTCGGGTACATCACCGCGCGCGACGTCCTCTCCGTGGCCTGGGAAGGCGACCTGGTGGTGCTCGAGGACATCCTGCGGCCGCCCTTTTTCCTCCCCACCACGACTCCGGCCATCCGCGTCCTCGAGGAGCTGCAGCGGCGGCGGATGAGGCTGGCGTTCATCGTAGACGAGCACGGCGGCCTCGCCGGGCTCGTCACTCTGGAGGACCTGGTGGAGGAGCTGGTCGGCGAGCTGTTCAGCGAGCACGACTCGCCCGAGGAGCCGGTCCGGCGCGAGGCGGACGGGAGCGCGGTGGTGCGCGGCGACCTGCCCATCCGCGAGGCCAACCGGCTGCTCGGCCTCGACCTGCCGCAGGGCGAGGGGTGGTCCACGCTCGCGGGGCTCGCGATCGCGCTCGCGGGTCGCATCCCACCGCGCGGCGCGCGCCTGCGCTCCGGCGAGATCTCGATCGAGGTGGTCGACGCGACTTCCCATGCGGTGCTGGCCATGCGCGTCCGTCGCGAGCCCGTTTCGCCGCCGCGCGGCCAGCCTGACGCCCGCGTTGCGGCGGACTGACCCTGGTCGAGTCGTGGAGCACGCGCGCCCGCCGACTGCTCCCGGTGGCGCTGCCGAAGGCGCGCGTGGTGGTCGCTTCGATCGAGACGTACCTCAAGCACTCCGACACGATGACGCGCACGCTGCCCTGGCGCTCCGGTCGATGTGAGGGTCGCGGCGCCGGAGCGGCGAGCCGCCCCGGCGCCTCCGAGCAGCAGCCGGTCAGGGCCCGAACAGCAACATCGTCCAGTTCGGCTCGCGCCGCTTGAGCGTGAACGATCCGTTCCCCGGGCCGGAGATCGATCCGGCCATCGAGTCGCCCGCGACCGCGCCGTCGAAGGTGCCCTCGCCGGGCAGCTCGAAGTGGACGCTGGTCGCCGTCACGCGAACGTCTTGCAGCGGGACCGAGTTGACGCCTGCGCTGAAGCGCCCGCTCCAGTCGCGGTCCTGCTCGGACAGATCGACGGCGATCGGCGCCCGCAGACCTTTGCGCAAGAGTACGCCTTGCCAGCGGCCGGAGACCGCCTCGTCGCTCTCCGAGCGCGGCTGCGCGCCCGCGCACGCGGCGAGCAGTACGATGCTTCCGATCAGCAGCGGGATTCGCATGGCTCCTCCGATCTTCCGATCCCCACCTGGGATCTTCATGGTGCCTCCTTCGATTCTCGCGCCGCGAAAGCGGTGCGATGTTGACGATGGACACATCGCTAGCGCCAGATGTGGTCGATGTCAACATGATCGTGCTATGCAGTGACCATGCGAAAAAAGCGCCCGTACCACCATGGGAATCTCCGCCAGGCGTTGATCGACGCCGCGCTGGAGCTGATCGAGGAGCGGGGCGTACCGGCCCTCACCCTCCGCGAGGTGGCGCGGCGGGTGGGCGTCACGCACGCGGCGCCCCAGCGCCATTTCGCCGACCGCGCCGCGCTGGTCGCCGCCGTCGCCGAGCAGGGCTTCCGCGGGCTGCGCGCACACATGGAAGCAGTGCGCGCTTCTGCGCCGGCGCGCGTTCCTTCGCAGAGGCTTCGCGCGCTCGGCGTGGCCTACGTGGAATACGCGCTCGCGCACCCCGCGCACCTGCGGGTCATGTTCTCCCCCGAGGTGGCCGACAAGTCGCGCCACCCGCAGCTGGCCGCTGCCGCGCAGGAAGTGCACGAGACGCTGGTGAAGCAGATCGTGGAAGGCCAGCGGCAGGGCGCGGTCGCGCCCGGCGACCCGGACGAGCTGTCCTTCGCCGCCTGGTCGATGGTGCACGGCTGCGCCATCCTGCTCATCGACGGCCAGGCGTCGCGAAGATCGCCGGCCGCCTCGATCGACGCCGCGGTGGACCGGCTCCATCTCGGACTCGCGCCTCGCGCTCCGGCGCGCAAGCGGCGCCGCTGACGCGCAGGACGGCCTTCGCCCTCGCGCCTTCGAGGCCGGCAGGGTAGGTTCGCGCCCGATTGGAGCCCATCGCATGAAGGACTTCGCCGGCAAGGTGGCCGTCATCACCGGAGCAGGGAGCGGGTTCGGCCTCGAGTTCGCCCGCCTCGGCGCGCGCGAGGGAATGAGGCTCTTGCTCGCGGACGTGCAGCAGGATGCGCTCGACCTGGCCGTCGCCGAGGCGCGCGCCCGCGGCGTCGAGGCGGTCGGCGTGCGCGCCGACGTCTCGAAGGCGGAGGACGTCGACCGCGCCGCGGCCGAGGCGAGGTCGGCGTTCGGCGCGGTGCACCTGCTGTTCAACAACGCGGGCGTCGCCGGCGGGGGCGGCTACCTGTGGGAGAGCAGCCTGAAGGACTGGAGGTGGATCCTCGGCGTCAACCTGATGGGAGTCGTCCACGGCATCCGCAGCTTCGTGCCGTTGATGCTCGAGCACGGCGGCGAGGGCCACGTGGTGAACACCGCCTCCGCGGCCGGGCTCGTCTCCAGCCCGCTCATGGGCGCGTACAACGCGAGCAAGCACGCGGTGGTGACGCTCAGCGAGACGCTCCACCACGAGCTGCGGCTCGCCAACGCCCGCATCGGCGTCTCGGTGCTCTGCCCGGCGTACGTTCCCACCGGCATCTCGAGCTCGGAGCGCAACCGCCCCCCGGAGCTGATCGAGGACGCGCCGCCGACCGATTCGCAGCTGGCGGCGCGCCGGAGATCCGAGAAGGCGGTCTCCTCGGGGAAGCTGAGCGCCGCCGACGTGGCGCGCCTGACCTTCGACGCGATCCGCGAGGACCGCTTCTACGTGATCACGCACCCCAAGCTCCTGCCGACGGTCGAGCTGCGGTTCCGCGACGTGCTGGCGCAGCGGAACCCCAGCGACCCCTACACGTACCGGCCCGACCTGAAGTGAACGCGGCTGGGAGCGTCAGGAATCCAGGATCTGCTGGCGCGCCTTCCAGAGGCGCGCCGCGCGCCTCAGCTTCCGGCGTGCCTTGATGATGTACGCCTTCGCGCCGCTCCGGTTGGACAGGCCCAGGATCCGTGTGATCGCGTCCAGCGGCACGCCGTCTCCGTAGTGCAGCGTGAAGACCTTCTTCTCGGTCTCGTCCAGCGCGTGGTCGAGAAGGGCCTGCACCAGGCGGGCCCACCCGTCGCACTGCAGCGCCTCGTTGCGCTGCGACGCGGCGCAGTCGGGCAGCTCGTCGAACTGGTTGCCTCGCGCCGGGGCAGGCCGGCGGGAGCGCCCCTTGAGGTCGCTCATGCGCTCGCTCCTCGTGCTCGAACACGACGCGATTCGAGAGACACCGGGGCCGCGGCGGGCGGGACATCTTTCTCAAACGGTGGTTCCGCCGGAGATTGTTTTGCGCCGCGAGAGGGC
>DASWGI010000209.1:0-11806 GCA_036393835.1 Myxococcales bacterium
AAGGAGAGCAAACATGAGCGACCTTCTCGATCTCGCGTTGCAAGCGCACGGCGGTGTCGAGCGCTGGCGTGAAGTCGAAGGTCGGGTAGCTCGTAGTCGGGGAAGCGAGCGCCGGGGACGATGTCGGCACGCATGGTGGCCTCCGCGGAGCGGAGTCTAGCCACGCTGATCCGATGAGGCCCCTCAGGCCCGGTCCCGGATCTCCGTCGCGCCGGCCTCATGCGCACAGTGCGCGCAGCAATAGATGCGGCCGTCCTTCTCGGTGCCGTGGCCGATGACTCGGCAGCCGCAGTGCGCGCACTTCGGCGCGAGCGCCTGGATGGCGCACTCGAAGCTGTCGAACGTGTGCGAGTCGCCTCGCATCGTGACCTGGAACGCCTTGTCGTACTCGTTACCGCAGACTTCACACCGGGCTGTGGGCATGTCGCACCTCGGGCCGGTCCGCCTTGTGACGCCGGACGCGAGCTGGATCAATGCGCGGGCCTACGTACATCGCGCATTCGCCCGCATCTCCGGCGAAGCTGACCAGTCGCACCCGGCCATCGTGACCCCGGCCGTAAGCGATCGGAATCCGCACAGCGATCCACATCGCGCCTGCCCATGGCGGGCGTAGTGGAAACCGTTTCGGGTCGGCCGCACACGTCGAGCCGGTGGTTCAACCGGTTGAACCGCCTCTCGTCGATCCACTTCGACGGATGTCCCATCGCGTCATTCCTGTAGATGACGCAGCGCGTCCCGCCCCGGAACGAGTTCGCGGGCACGATCAGGCAAAGAAGGCGTGCCATTCCGCCGTCAGATCATGCGGCCCGCGGTTCGCGGCGAGGCGCCCGACCCGCTGGAGTGGCAACTCGGTGGTACCTGGAGTTCGATCTGACAACGCCTGGCAGCCGACCGTGCGGCCCACGACGATGAGTCCATCGCCGGCCGGTGAGCTCGGCCACTTGACGGCTACCCCGACTTAAGTCCTATCTGCGGCGCAGCCGCGGGGGGGGGGTGGCCTGTCCCGGGCGGCGGCTGCGTGAGGGCGCATGGCCGGCGAAACGGAACCCATCCCGGGAAGTCCCGCGGAGCGCCGTCGCGTCATCCGCGCCCCGCAGAATTTCGTCGCGGGATTGGCCCTGCTCGCGATCGCGGTGATTGCGCTCGGGGCGACCACGGAGCTCGGGTCGGGCCGCTTCTATGCAGTCGGGCCGGGCCTGCTCCCCCGTGGCGTCGCCACGCTCCTCGGCATCGTGGGCGTCGGGCTGGTGGCCGGTTCGCTGCTCAAGGATGGCGAGGCGCTCGGCCGCTGGCCGCTGCGCGGCCCCATTTTCATCTTCCTCGCCGTCGCGGCCTTCGCGCTCAGCATCCGCACCGTGGGACTCGCCGTCGCCGGGCCCCTGGTGGCGATGGTCAGCGGGGCCGCGTCGCCGGAAACCCGCCCGAAGGAGCTCATCCTCTTCGCGATCGTGGTGACCGCGTTGTCCATCGGCCTCTTCCGGTACGTGCTCAACCTGCCCATCCCCATCCTGATCATCCCCGGGATCCTGGTCCTCTGACGCGCTGCCGATGACCGACCTCCTCGCGAATCTGGCGCTCGGGTTCTCGACCGCGCTCTCGCTGCAGAACGTGGGCCTCGCCTTCATCGGCTGCCTGGTCGGCACGCTCATCGGCGTGCTGCCCGGCATCGGTCCCATCGCGACGATCACCATGCTCCTCCCGATCACGTTCAACTTCGAACCGGTCGGAGCGCTGATCATGCTCGCGGGCATCTATTACGGCGCGCAGTACGGCGGGTCCACGACGGCGATCCTCGTCAACATCCCCGGCGAGGTGACGGCCATCGTCACCTGTCTCGACGGACATCAGATGGCCCGGCAGGGCCGCGCGGGGGTGGCGCTCGGCATCGCCGCGATCGGCTCCTTCTTCGCGGGGTGCGTCTCGACGATCGTCATCGCCGCGCTGGCGGCGCCGCTGGTGAAGCTCGCTCTGCTCTTCGGGCCGGCGGAGTACTTCTCGCTGATGGTCCTCGGTCTGGCCTTCGCCGTGGTGCTGGCGCGCGGCTCGGTCCCGAAGGCGCTGGCGATGATCCTGCTCGGGCTGCTCCTGTCCACGATCGGCACCGACCTCGAGACCGGCGCCGAGCGCCTGACGTTCGGGCTCTCGGCGCTGACCAGCGGCATCGACTTCGTAGTGCTGGCGATGGGGGTGATCGGGTTTGCCGAGGTGCTGAAGAACCTCGAGGTCCCCGAGAAGCGCGACCTGGAAAAAGTGCCGATCGGACGGCTCCTCCCGGGCCGCGAGGACTGAAGCGCTCCGCCGGCCCGATCGTGCGCGGGACCCTGATCGGCACTGCCCTCGGCATCCTGCCCGGCAACGGCGCGGTGCTGGGGCCCTTCGCCTCCTACGCGCTGGAGAAGAAGCTGGCGAAGGACCCGCGCCGCTTCGGCAGGGGCGCCATCGAGGGCGTGGCCGGGCCGGAATCGGCGAACAACGCGGGCGCGCAGAGCTCGTTCATCCCGCTCCTCACGCTCGGCATCCCGCCCAACGCGGTCATGGCGCTGATGGTCGGCGCGATGACCATCCACGGCATCGTGCCCGGGCCGCTGGTGATGACGAAGAACCCGACGCTCTTCTGGGGAATGATCGCCAGCATGTGGGTGGGGAACCTCATGCTGCTCGTCATCAACCTGCCGCTCGTCGGGATCTGGGTGAAGCTCCTCGACGTGCCGTACCGGCTGATGTACCCGGCCATCCTCGTCTTCTCCTGCATCGGCATCTACTCGGTGAACAGCTCGCCCTCCGACGTGATGCTGACCGGCGTGTTCGCCCTGGTCGGCTACGCGCTCCTCAAGCTCGGCTTCGAGACGGCTCCGCTCCTGCTCGGTTACGTGCTCGGCAGGCTGATGGAGGAGAACCTCCGCCGGGCCCTTCTCATCGCCCGCGGCCACTTCACGACCTTCGTCGAGCGGCCCGTCAGCGCGGGCCTCCTCGGGGCCGCGCTGATCGTGCTGGCGGCCGCGATCCTTCCTACGGTGCGCCAGAAGCGCGCCGAGGTCTTCACCGAATGACCCGCCGCTCGCGGCGGATGCGTTCCATCAACCAAGGAGCGATCCCATGACCAAGCGACTGCTGCTCTTCGCCACCCTCCTCGGACTCTCGGCCGGCGCGGCGCACGCCGCCTACCCCGAGCGGCCCATCACCCTCATCGTGCCCTTGGCGGCCGGCGGACCGACGGACGTCGTCGCGCGCATCGTCGGCGACCACATGTCGCGCACGCTGGGCCAGCAGGTCGTGGTCGAGAACGTGACCGGCGCAGGCGGCACCACCGGCACCACGCGCGCGGCCCAGGCGGCCCCGGACGGGTACACGATCATCATGGGTCACATGGGGACGCACGGCGCGGCCCCCGCCGTCTATCCCAATCTCAAGTACGACCCCCTGAAGGACTTCGTCCCCATCGGTCTCGCCGCGGGCACGCCGATCCTGATCGTCGCCCGGAAGAACTTTCCCCCGAAGGACCTCAAGGAGTTCATCTCCTACGCGAAGGCGAATTCCGAGAAGCTGAACGAGGCCCACGCCGGCGTCGGCTCGGTCTCCTTCACCACCTGCTCGCTGCTCAACTCGATCCTCGGCATCAAGCCCACGCGGGTGCCGTACCAGGGGACGGGCCCCGCGCTGAACGACCTCGTCGGCGGCCAGGTCGATTACATGTGCGACCAGATCGTCAACCTCACCCCGCAGATCCAGGCCGGCAGCATCAAGGCGTACGGGATCGCGACGGAGAAGCGCTCGCCGGCGCTCCCCGACGTGCCGACCACCAAGGAAGGCGGACTGCCGGAGTTCCAGGTCAGCGCCTGGAATGCCTTGTTCGCGCCGAAGGGGACGCCCAAGGAGGTGGTGACGAAGCTGAACGGCGCCCTGGTGAAGGCGCTCGACGACGAGACGACGCGCAAGCGGCTGCTCGACCTGGGCGCGGAGATCGCCGATCGCGCGGGCCGGACGCCGGAGGCGCTGGAGAAGCTCGTGACGAGCGAGATCGCGCGGTGGAACAAGGTGCTCAGGGCGCAGACGGCGGCGGCGAATTAGATCGCTTCGGTCTAGCCGGACGGGCGCGTCGCGCGGACGACCTTGCCAGCGCGGCGCGAACCCGCCGACCACCAGCGCGGCGCTTACGCCGGCGGCGACC
The DNA here is from genome assembly GCA_036393835.1 of Myxococcales bacterium. Lineage (GTDB taxonomy): Bacteria > Myxococcota > Myxococcia > Myxococcales > 40CM-4-68-19 > VBKO01. The sequence goes on from DASWGI010000209.1 coordinate 4,169, forward strand.
CGATCGATGCATCTCTGAAGTGGTCGTAGAACGCGCGCGTGTTCTCTTGCTTCCTCAGGACGGCGGCGCGCTTGTCCTGCGACAGGTCCGCTGCGGGTTCAGGCAATCTGTCGAATCGAGCGTCTTGCGCGCCCAGGTAGTGAAGCCAGTTGACGGCCATCCCATTGGCCATGGAGCGCCCGTTCTTTAGAGGCACCTGATAGGGAACGAACGTGAGGTCGTCCGGCTCGCCGAAGGCCGCGGCCGCGGTGGGAGCGAGCACGGCGCCGACCCATTCCTGCTCGCGCTCCAGACAGTAGGCTTCGATGATCGGCGCTCCGATGAAGCAGCGTGGCTCGACCGGGTTGATCAGGCACTCCCCCCATGCGATGGCGCCGCGGAACAGGATGGGCCGCTCGCGCCGGAGCCCCTTCTGGATGATGTCGGCGACGGTGGCGCCGACCAGCTTGATGCAGGTATGCGGCGGCAGCGCGCCCGGGATCCGGAAGTCCGAGCGCTCGGGGCGGTAGACGAGGATGGTGTCCGAGAAGGCGAGAGTGAAGACCTCCTCGCGGCGACCGGAGAGGGCCCCGGCCACCGCCGCGGCGTTCCGCCGGACCTGGACCAGCGGCTCGAAGATCTCGTCGAAGATGCGCTGCGGGCTTTCGCGCCGGCTGAGGTCGCTGAATCCCAGGATGTCGATCATCGCGACGGCTACGTTGCCGCGGACCCTCTTCTGCCCGCTCCGCCGGCGACGCCCGGTGCCTGTGCCTCGAGCTTGTCTCCTGGCCTGGACGTTTGGCACTGGTGTCCTCCGCTCGAATCGGCCGACCTCCTTCTCGAGGAATGACTCGAATTCTAACCGCCGCGGCCCCTTCGCATCGGGCCCTGGCGACGCGGATGGGCGCACGGATGGCGCCGCGCGGACCTTTGGTGGGTGGGGGTGCCACCCTGTAAGTCGGCAGAGAAGAAACGGGCGCGTCGGCTCGCGAGAGCCCACCCTGGCGCCAAGCCTGCTGCGCGTCGCCGGGCCCTGCGTCCGTTTGACAACTGCAGTCGCCGGGGCGTATGGCCCGCACAGCTTCGCCCTTGGGGGCGGGCAAGGCGAGGACCTTTCTCCCGCGAATCTTCCGTCGCCGACGCCGCCCGGCCGCGCGGATTGCCGCGCGGGGAGGGGAGCCATGAAAAGCATCCTGATCACGGCCGCGCTGGTCGCCGCGGCAGCTGGGCCCTCGTTCGCCGCCAAGACCGTTCGCATCCCCGTCACGCGGAAGGACAAGGTGCCCGTGCCGTGCGGCGAGGATCCGCTCCGCACCTGCCACAACCGCTGGCACCCCGACATCCCCGCGGCCGCGGAGGCCAATCCCGGCGACACGGTGATCTTCGAGACGCGCGACGCCTTCGACAACCCGTTCAACCGCAGATCCACGCCGGCGACTGTCGCAGCCGCCAACCTGAACCTCATCCATCCGCTCACCGGCCCTCTCCACGTCAGGGGCGCCAAGCGGGGCGACGTGCTCGCCGTGACGATGATCGACGTCGGTCCCGGGCCCGACAACTTCGGGTACACGGTGGCGGTCCCGGGTTTCGGCTTCCTCCGCGACGTCTTCACCGAGCCCGCCATCGCGCACTGGGAGCTGGGCGCCCCCCCGATCAAGGGGACGCGCTTCGCGACCTCGCGCGATCTCCCGGGGGTTCGGCTGCCGCTGCACGGGTTTGCCGGCACCATCGGCGTCGAGCTGGGGAGTCTGGAGATCGAGACCGCCTTCAGCCGTGAAGAGGAGCTTCGGGCGAAGCAGGGATTCGTGCTTCCTCCGGAACCGACCGACGCGGTGCCGGCCGCCCTCTGCGGCCCCAAAGGAACGCGGCGGGACCGCTGCCTGCGCACCATTCCCCCGCGCGAGAACGGCGGAAACACGGACGTGAAGCAGATGGTGAGGGGAACGACGCTGCTGTTCCCCTGCTTCATCGAAGGATGCGGGCTTTCGGTGGGAGACGTGCACTGGGCCCAGGGGGACGGCGAGGTCTCCGGCACCGCCATCGAGATGAACGCGATCGTCACGGTGAAGGTCGAGGTCCGCAAGGACCTGGCCGGGGCCTTCGGCAACTGGCCCCGCTTCGAGAGCAACCGCCCCGGCGTCCTCAAGGAGCTCGAGCCGGACCACTTCATCGCCACCATGGGCATTCCGGTCAAGCCCGCGGGCGTCGTGATGGCGCCGGAGCTGTGGATCGACGTGAACTCCAACCACCTCCTGCGCCCGCTCCGGAACGAGTCGGAGGACGTGACGCTGGCGGCGCGCGATGCGCTGCTCAAGATGATCGACCTGCTGACCGGACCGACTTCGCCGGCGCCCTCGAAGCTGAGCGCGGAGCAGGCGTACCTCCTCTGCAGCGTCGCCTGCGATCTCCACATCAGCAACCTGGTGGACGTGCCCAACTACGTGGTGTCGAACTTCCTCCAGCTCGACGTCTTCAACAGGGGCAAGGGCGACGACGAGGATGACGACTGACCGCAGACTCCTGACGCTGGCGCTCGTGGGAGTGGCCGGGGCGCTCTTGCCCGGCCACTCCCCGTACCGCCAGTGGTACGCCTATCGGGCGAAGCACCTGGTCGTCGTGACCGACGAGGCGCGGCCCGGTGCATTTGCCGTCGCCACCGCCATCGCTTCCGCCATCGCGGCGCGCTGGCCGGAGACCAAGGCGGTCCCCGCGGCGGCGAGGACGCCCGTCGAGGTGGTGAAGCTCTTGAGCACCGGCCAGCTCCAGGTCGGGCTGCTTCCGCCGGCCGAAGCCCTCGAGGCGCTCGAGGGGCGCGGCAGGTTCGCCGACGATGGCAAGGTGCCGCTGCGCGCGGTGGCGGTCGTCGGCGGCGACTTGCTCGTGGTGCTCGAGAGCTGTGCCCGCGAGCGCGCGCACGCCATCGCGCGGGCCTTGGTCGAATTTCGCGAGAAGGGGCCGCTCGCGGAGAAGCGTTCGCTGCGGGGGCCGGCGTCCATCCCGTTCCATCCCGGCGCGCTCGACTATTACGAGGGAAGGACGGCCAGGCCTGAACGGCTCTAGACTCGCCGCATGCGCCCGACGCCGAAGCGGCTCGTCGTCAATGCGGACGACCTGGGATACGACCCGGAGATCGACCGCGGCATCTTCGAGGCGCACGCGCGCGGGATGGTGACGAGCGCCACGGCGATGGTCGACACGCCTTTTGCCCCGGCGGCCCTGCGCGCGGCGCCCGGCTCGCTCGCCCTGGGGCTGCACGCCGTGATGGATCCGGCGCTCCCGCGCGCGCAGGCGGAAGCGGAGCTGGTGCGCCAGATCGCGCGCTTCGCCGCGCTGCGCGGCGCGCCGCCGACGCACCTCGACAGCCACAAGCACCACCATGCGCGGCCCGAGCTGCTGGAGGCCTTCGCGGCGGCGGCCGCGGCGCGAGGCCTGCCGGTGCGCGCGCTCGATGCTCGGATGCGGGACCTGCTGCGCGCCCACGGAGTGCGCACGACCGACCACTTTCTCGGCGACGCCGACCTGCGACCCTGCTGGACGCCGGAGCGGCTCGCTTCGGCGGTGGAAGCCCTGGAGGACGGCACCACCGAGCTGATGTGCCACCCCGGGTACGCGCCGTCCCACGCCCGCACCTCCTTCGGCGCGGAGCGCGAAGTGGAGCTCGGCGCGCTGTGCGACGCTCGCGTGCGGGAGGCGCTCGCGCGCGCGGGAGCCGTGGTGGTCTCCTTCAGGGACCTGGCAAGCCCGGATACCTCGCCGTGAAATCAGCACGAGGTCGATCGTGCCTTCTTTTCAGGCCGCCGCGGTAGGCTTCGCCCGTGAGCTGGTCGATCTCCGCCAATCCGCGTGCGTTCCCGCGCATGCGCTGGGCCGCACTGGCGTGGCTCGCGGTGTGGATCCCGGCCTATGCATCGGTCTGGGGTCCGCGGAACTTCCTCCACCTCTGCGACGTCGCGGTGCTCCTCACCTGCGCGGGGCTGTGGCTGGGCAGTCCCCTGCTCCTCTCCAGCCAGGCGGTCTCGTCGATCCTCGCCGACGCCGTCTGGGCCGTGGACGCCGGATCGCGCCTCTTCCTGGGCAGGCACCTCTTCGGCGGCACCGAGTACCTGTGGGACGCGAGCTTTCCGCTGGCGGTGCGCCTGCTCTCGCTGTTCCACCTCGTCTGGCCGGCGCTGCTCCTCTGGTCGCTGGGGCGAGTCGGGTACGACCGCCGCGGGTTCGGCCTGCAGATCGCCATCGCGGGCGCGCTGCTCGTCGTCTCGCGCTTCGCCGGCCGCGCGGAGAACCTCAACTTCGCCTTCCGCGATCCCATCTGGGGACTCTCCCTCGAGCCCGCGCCGCTGCACCTCGCGGCGACGCTGGCCTTCCTGGTCGCGGTCTTCTATCTGCCGACGCACCTCGCGCTTTCGCGCGCGTTCGGCCGGCGCCCAGAGCACGTGCAGATCTAGTCGGGGGTCGCGTCGCGCCGGCGGCGCTGCCAGCAGGGCGCGAACCCGGCGATCAACAGGGGCGCCATGCCTTCGAGAGCATCCGATCGGGCGCCCGACGGCCCGGCCGGAGGCATCTACGGGCGTCCGGTGCGCGCACCTGTTATGCTGCCTTCTACGCCCCGCTTCGCTTCCCCTTCTCGGCCAGCCGCGAGAACCGTCGATCCGCTCCGGCGCGCCGAGGAGACCAGATGGATCGCATGATCGCAGTCATCGACCTCACCACAGGAGAGATCATCGATCGGGCGAGCACCACGCTGACGATCGACCTACCCCCTGACTTCGAGCGGGCAAGCGGCGTCGTGTCGCTCGACCTGCTCTCGCACGGCCATTACCTCGCCACCGACGGGAAGCAGCGCGAGTACTCGGTCTTCCCGCGGCCTCTCTCCTGGCGCGCGCGCGGAGAGGACTGCCTGGTCGCCGACCGCCGCGGGCGCGCGTCGTCCTCCATCGCAGGCATCTACCGTCTGAGAGCGGTGGAGTGGGAGTGACGGAGCAGGTCCCGGAATCGCGCGCACCGCGCGCGCCTCCCCAGGATTTCCCCGTCACGGAGGAGCCCGCGGCGCACATCGTCGGCCGCGAGCTTCTGGCGCTAGCAGCTGCTTCCCTGCTCTACCCGTTCGGGCTCTGGCGCTCGGCCAAGCGCACTCCGCGCCGCGCGGAGCAGCGCACCGTCGTGCTGGTGCACGGGTACCTGGCCAACCGCGGCCCTCTCCTGCCTCTTGCCGCGTACCTGCGCGCCCGCGGCCACAAGCAGGTCCTCGCCTACGAGTACAGCGGCGCGGCGGGCATCGAGCAGGCGGCCATCGGCCTGCGCGACTTCCTCCGCGAGCGCGTGCGCGGCGGCCACATCGACCTCGTCTGCCACAGCCTCGGTGGCCTGGTGGCGCGGGTCTACCTGCAGCAGCTGGGCGGCGCGCGCCGCGTGGACCGCTGCATCACGCTCGGCACGCCCCATCGCGGCACGTACAACGCGTACTGGGTCGCCTCGCGCGTGGGGCGCGAGCTGCGCCCCGACTCGCCGTTCCTGGCGCGGCTCGATGCCTCGCGCGCCCGCGCCGCGCGCGTCGGCTTCGCGTCGATCGTGGCGGGATCCGACAACATCATCATCCCCCGCGTGTTCTCCTCGACCGACGCGGTGGTGCACGTCCCCGGCCTGGGACACCTGGGCCTGCTCTTCTCGCCCACGGCATTCCGCGCCGTCGCCGAGCGGCTCGCCACCTGAGGAGAACGGCCTCAGGGCGTGCTGCCGGGTGTGTCCATGTCTGCCCGGCTCCGCTTCGCCGCAGCCTTCACCTTGGCGCCACCGGCGGGGGGCTGCGCGCGCTTGTGCGTCCCCCGCGCCGCAGTCGCGTCTCGAACGGCAGCGTGCGATGGGGGCGTCGGCTCGTCGAATGGCGTGTGGCGCCGGATGGCGATCCACGCGTCCGACGCGTGGCGCTGGATGGCGATCCAGGCGGCCGACGGCGTGAGGCGCTGGATGGACGTCCACCCGTCCGAGAGCGTGCGCCGCCCGATCGCGGCAGCGAGGCCGGCGACGAGGAACGCACAAGCGGCGCCGAACGCGATGCGCCGCAAAGCGCGCCCTCCGCGGAAGCGCGGACGCTCCGCGCTGACTGCGCCGGGCCGCTTGAACGCGCCGACCGGCTTCGCGGGTGCCGGGCTCGAGGTCGTCCGGGCCAGCGTGGGGCTCGTCGGGGCCCGCCAGGGTGGATCGGATGGAAGGAGGCGGCGGCATGCCGCGCAGACACCCCGGTCCCCGGGAGCGGCCTCATACAGAGCGCCGCAGCTCGTGCACCCCTCGACGGAAGCTGGTGTGTTTGTGTTCATGCCCCCAATGTACCGGGGCGCCGGGCTCCGATTCTCTGCGAACCAGTGTGACGGCGCCACACCCCTGCCCACCGTTCCCGATCATGTGGTGGTGACGCACAGGCCCACAGGTGGGAGCCGCGCCTCCACCCATTCGGCTGTGGGCGATCGGTTCCTAGCGGAGCAACGCGATTCGAGGGCAAGCTGTCCCCTTCGAGTGCTCGCTGGAAGGTCGAGTCTCCACACGCGAGGGGATATGTCGGACGCGAAGTCGCAACGGGTTGGCCGCGAGCGGATCGCGCGAGTGTTCCGCTACCTCAAGGCCCTCAACGAGCATCGCAACCCGGCCAAGCGGGACCTGTCGGAACAGCCCTGGGCGCTGTGGTTCCGCAACCTGCCCGACCACCCCTCCATCCAGCGCCGCGTGCTCAACGGAAAAGACGCCGAGGAGGACGACTTCGTCCTCAAGGTGGGCAGGCCGACGTTCACCCAAGCCCCGCCACCGCCGTTGCCGATCGTCGAATGGCTGGAGGGCGACTGGGAGGACCCGGACGGCGACGTGCTGCTCGTGGAAGCGAAGGGGAACGCGGGCACCGAGCCCATTCGCTTCGACTCGGAGCCCCGCCGCGCGGAGGCCTACGAGCGCTGGCGCGCCCAGCACCAGGCCTGGGCCGCCACCGAGCGGCCCGCGCGCGCGGCCATGAAGACCTTCGAGCAGCTCTACGAGCTGTACGGACGGATCGAGCGCGAGGCCGAGAACATCGAGCTGGTGCTGGGCGACGGGATCCTGAGCTGGAAGCGGCTGGAGGGCAGCATCTACCATCCCATCCTGCTCCAGCGCATCCAGCTCGCCTTCAACCCCAGCGTCCCCGAGTTCACCCTGATCGAGACCGGCAGGGAGGTGGAGCTGTACTCGGCGCTGTTCCGCTCCATGCCGGACATCGAGCCCAAGGTGCTGGCGCGCTGCCGCGAGGAGCTGGATCGCGGCGGATTCCATCCCCTCGGAGGCAACGAGACGCTCGAGTTCTTCCGGCGCTTCGTCGTGCAGCTGTCGCCGCGCGGCCAGTTCGCCGAAGGGCCGCCGGAGAAGGAAGCCGAGGACCCGAAGATCGGCCGCGCGCAGGTGCTGTTCCTCCGCACCCGCACACTGGGTTTCGCGACCGCCATCGAGGGGACGCTCGACGATCTGGCCACTCGCGAGGACCTCCCGCTGGCTTTGCTGAAAATCGTCGGCCTGGACCCGCCTCCGGAGGCGGACGAGAAGGCCGAGACCTTCGAGCCCGGGGATGAGCCGGAGGAGGTCTTGCTCAGCAAGCCCGCCAACCCCGAGCAGATCCGGATCGCCGTGCGGCTGGAGCGCGATGGA
>DASWGI010000210.1:0-7177 GCA_036393835.1 Myxococcales bacterium
ACGAAGCGTACGCCGAGCTTTCGCTCCCGTTGCTCGCCAACGCTCCAGGAGTGAGAGACCTGGAGGCGAGCATCGCCGGCCGCTTCGTGAACTACAGCACCTTCGGCAGCAACTTCACTTACAAGTTCGGCGCGCGTTACCGGCCCATCGACGACGTCACCCTGCGGGGCACGTTCTCGACCGCGTTCCGCGCGCCGACGATCAACGAGCTGTTCCTGGGCAATGCGGAGACCGCGCCCACCGTCCGCGATCCGTGCAACTTCAATCCCCTCACCGTGACCCAGCAGCTGAAGGATCAGTGCGTGGCCCACGGCGCCCCGGCGGGCGGCTCCGGCGACTCGGGCAACCAGGAACTGGCGCACGTCGGCGGCAACGCCGGCCTCAAGGCGGAAACGGCGAGGATCTTCACGGCGGGAGTCGTGCTCCAGCCCCGCGTCGTGCGGGACCTGTCGGTGACGGTGGACTACTACTCGATGTGGATCGACGATCCGGTCGGCACCACCGGCCTTCCGGCCATCCTCAAGGGCTGCTATCCGGGCCCAGGCGGCACCTCGTTCGAGCCCTACTGCAACCTGATCACGCGCGCCTCTGACGGAACCATCCTGTTCGTCACGGACCTGAACAAGAACCTGGCCCAGATCCGCACCTCCGGCGTCGACTTCGCGGTCCGCTATGCGCTGCCCACCGACTTTGGGCGCTTCGGGCTCGCGTTCGACGGGAACTGGCTGGCGAAGTTCGATCGCGACCAGGACGTCGGTCCCACGATCCACGGGAAGGGCAACTACGACCTGGGTCCACTGCCCGCCCTCAAGTTCAACGTGGGAGCGAACTGGAGGCTGGGAGGGCTGAGCGCGGGCGCGATCGCCCGCTACGTGGGCACGTTCAAGGAGTGCTCCGCCTTCGACTCGGACTCGGGCGACTTCCTCTCCGTCGGCGGGCTCTGCTGGCTCGATCCCACTGCTCCGGCGCGGCAGACGGGTCATAACTGGACGGTCGACCTGAACGCGAGCTACGTCCTCCGCACCCCGGCCGGCAGGACGCTGCTGATGGCGGGCGTGAACAACGTGTTCGACCAGTCGCCCCAGTACGTCTACGCGGCGCCGCTGGCCAACTCCGACCCCACCATCTACGACTACGTGGGCCGGTTCGTGTACGCGCGCGTGCAGCACACGTTCTAGCCGCGCAATGGGGAAAGGCGGAGCGACCCTCCGCCTTTCCCGTGGCATGCAGGAGGGCGAGAATGGTCACCGCGATCGACAATGAGCCCATGAACGACGTCGAGCTCGACGAGCTGGAGTCCGTGGTGGAGCAGCACAAGACCCTGGGCGGCATCAACCAGGGCTATGGCGCGTTCAGCGCGTTCTGCATCCCGCGGCTGCTGGCGACCATCCGCAGTCTTCAGCGCGAGCGCATGCGGCTCGTCAAGGAACGCGACGACGCGTTTGCCTTGCTCCGCAACATGATGGGCTAGGACGGCGGCGCGCTCGGTGCTTCTTCGCGCCGCGCGCCGGCCGGGCGATGTCCCAGGACCGTTCCGTAGGCCACCGCCGCAACCGCTGCCCTGCGGTGAAGCCGCCCTCGCCGCGCGACACCTTGCGGTACGTAGCGCCCGGCGGCCGTTCGTGACAGCGGTTCGACTAATCTTAGTTAGTCATGAGTGGCCACGCTTGGCGGCCAGCTCCGTTTGTCTTTCGCACTCGAGCTGCTCGATCCGGTTACGTGCAGAACGCAACTGGGCAAGAGCCTCGCGCAGCTGAGTCTCGCGCTCCTCCAACTTCCCGCGCAGTTCCGCGAGTTCGAAGATGAGGCCGCGGACCTGTACCATGAGACGTTCGGTTTTCACGTCTGCCGGCTGTGGCAACGCTGCCGGCGCGTTCGCGTGATCCGGCCCACCCGGAAAACGCGTCGGCTCCTCCTTCGCCGCTCTTGCAAACTGGTTCGGCTCCAATGGTAGTTCCCCTGGGGCCGTGACATCGGGGAGAGGGACGTCGAACGGCACATTCCGGCGTGCCGAACAGCCCTCGTCGGGGGGAGTCTCCAGAACGGTGCCGTCGGACGGCGGCTCGGCAGCGGTGAGCAGAGCCCTCAGGCGCTCGGCCTGTTCCGCTGCCGGCGGTGTGAATTCGACGCCCATGCCGGGAGCGCGTCTCTGAGACCCGGCACGTTCGGGGTCGACCGCCCATGCGACCGTTCCCGTGAGGTGCAGCGCCTTGCGGGCCCCGGGCTTGACCAGGTCGAGCTCGAGACCGGTTCCGGCAGGCAACAGCTGGTCCGTTCGGACGAATGCACCGCCTGCGGACAGGTCTTCCACCTGGCACACGAGAGTGCGCGAAAGAGCGCGCACGTGCGCAACCACCCCTTTTGGGTGGACCCGGGGATGTCTGCGGCGCTCCCGCCCTTGCGCCACTCTCGGATTGTATTCCGCGGGAGTCTGGCCGCTTCCGACCCAGGCCTGTCAGACAACGGCATCCTTTGTGATTCAATGTGCTACTGCTCTGCGGCAGGTCTCGCGCGATGGCCTCCGCACATCCGCCTCGGCGCTGCTCTACGCATCGGCCGCGCAGGGCGCTCTACGGATGGCATTCGCCGTTCAGGCACGTCCAGCCGTTCGGGCAGACCTGGATGCAGTGCAGGACGGCGGCCGGCTCGAACGGTCCGAGGTGCGGGGTGGCGAAGCGGACCCGATCCACTTCGATGCTGAGCAGAGAATGGTCGATCTTCGTCAGCTGGCCGCCTGGGTCGCTGGTCAACACCATCACGTCCGCCGCGGACTGCCCCGGGCCGAGCCGGAGCGGCAGCGTCACCGTCGCGGGACGTTGCAGGGCCACCACGGGCGTGAAGACCACCACCGGCCCGGCGGGCGGCGGATCGAGAATCAGCGGGCCTGCTCCCCGGTCGAGCGTCACCAGCGCGTCGGCGGGAAGCGCGCCGGGGGGAAGCTGGAGCGACGCGCCCGCCAGCTCGTCGCCGGCGGGCGCGGCCACCGCGCCGCCCTGGGCGGCGCTCACCATCTGCTGCGCGGCGTAGCGCGAGCCGATCTCTGCGGTCTGGTCGCAGGCGAGGAGGACCAGCAGGCCCAGCCGTTTCAAGGCGTCTCCCGGCCGAGAGCGAGCGCGGCCTCGGCGGCGTGGCGGCCCTGTGGGAACCGCCGCAGGTATTCCTCGAGCGTCGCCCGCGCCCTCTCGACGTCCCCCGCCCGGCGCACGCAGGAGGCGAGGGCGAAGGAGGCGTCGTCCGCACGCGGGCCCTGCGCCGCGAGCGCCTGCAGATCCTCGAGCGCGGCGGCGCAATCGCCCCGGCCGGCCAGGAGCGAGGCGCGCAGCCAGCGCACTTCGGGCGCGCGCTCGCTCGCGCCCCAGCGCGCGAGGAAGGCGTCCATCTCGCGGAGCGCCGCACCCTCGTCGCCGAGCGCCAGCCGCGCCTCGACGGCGCTCAGCGAAGCCTCGAGCGCCAGCGGGCCGTCCGGGAAGCGCCGGCGGTACTCGTCGAGCGCCTCGACCGCCGCCTGCGCCTGCCCGAGGAAGCGCTGGCGGACGCGCGCGAGCTCGTAGAGCGACGTTCCCGCGCGCGGACCCTGATGCTGCGACAGCTCGGCGTAGAGCGCGGCGGCCTCGCCGTAGCGGCCCTGCGCCTCGGCGGATTGCGCGCGGCCGTGAAGAGTGTCGTCGGTCTCCGGCGGCGGGGCGAGAGGCTGCGGCTCCGGCGCGGGCAGGGGTGCGGGCTGCTCGACGCGCGCCAGCACCGGCGCCTTGGGCTTGCGCAGGGGAGCCGGCTCGGCGGGCGCCGGCTTCTCCGGCGCGGGCTCGATGCGCCGCGCGGGCGGCGGCTCCGGCGGAATGGTCGACCAGCTCCCGCCGGCGGACACGGCCACATCGCCCACGCGCACGCTGCCGTCGCGCACCGTCACCGTCACGCCGCGGGTCTCGGCGCGCACGGTGAAAACGGCGGACGATGCTTCCACCAGGTACGCGCCCACAGCGACCCTCACCAGCCCGCGCGTCACGACCGAAACCTGGCCTTGGTAGACCAGCACCGTCCGCTCGCGGGGCACGGCCACGCGCGTCGCTGCGGCCACGGTGACGTCGGCCTCGGGCAGCGACAGCAGCGCCAGGCCCTCGCCGACCGAAACGCGCGCGCCGGCGGGAAGCGCCGTGCCGGACGCGCCTGCGACCTCCACTACGCCCGAGCGCTCGACCAGCGTCGCGACGGGGGCCGCGCGCGGCCAGACCAGGACCACGGCGGCCGCGGCCGCGGTGGCGAACGCGAATCCGGCCAGCAGGCGCGCGGGCCGCCGCTTCTCGCGCCCCGCCACAATCCGCCGCCAGACGCGCTCGCGCGCTCCGGCCGGCGGCGGCGACTCGCGCTCCGCCGCCTCGAGCAGCCGCGAGACCGCGGACTGCCCCTCAGCCAGCTTGCGGGGAGGCGTGGTCATGGCGCCTCCTCCAAAAGGCCGCGCTTGCGAGCAATGCGCTCGAAATCGCGCCGCGCATGCCAGAGCCTGGTCCAGACCGTCTCCACTTTGCAGCCGACCCTCTCCGCGATCTCCTCGCCCGTCAGCCCCTCCAGTTCGAACAGCGCGAACACCTCTCGCTTCTTCGGCGCCATCGTCGCCAGGATCTCGCCGACGCGCCGCGCCGCCTCGCGCGCCTCGTAGCTGCGCTCCGCGGAAGGCGCGACCGGCTCCTCGGGCCGCCTCCAGAGCGCCGTGAGCGCCTCGCGCACGCGCCGCCTGCGGTGGCGCGCCGAGACGAGGTTCGCGGCGATGCGGTAGAGCCAGGTCGAGAGCTTCCCTTCGCTGAAGCGGTCCAGCTTGCGGGCAGCGACGATGAAGGTCTCCTGCGCGGCGTCCTCGGCGTCGGCGTCGGGCAGGCCCAGTCGCCGGCAGGTCCGGTAGACCAGGTCGAAGTGCGCGTCGTAGAGCGCGCGAAAAGCGGCCTGGTCTCCGCCCTGGGCAGCGCGCACGAGTCGATGTTCATCGGACGGCTCCGCCTCTGGGATCCCCACCGTTGATGCATGTCCCGAGGGGAGCGCCACCTTCAAATTTCCTAAAAGGGCTGAAAAACTAGCGAAATCGACGCGATGGCGTCGAATTTCGACAGCGTCCTGTGGGCGTCGGTTCCCGCGATGGTGAAGGTCCCGCTGCCGGGAACGGCACCGCCGAGGATCTGCAGGCCGAGGAGCCAGCTCGCGCCGAGCCGCAGCGCCGCGCGGGCTTGCATGCCGATCTCAGCCTGCCACATCATTGCGGAGGCCGTCTGGCGAACGCCGGCGGCATTTCCCAGCGAAGCGCGCGCGCCGGCCAGCGGGCCTGCGCAGAGGCGGAAGCGCCCAGGCTCGGCGCACGCGGCCGCCGAGAGCGCGAACGCACCCTGCTTGACGTCGATCGACCCGCCCGCCTGGAAGACGGTCCTCGAGCTCGCCGCCACCAGCGCGAGAAACGATGCCTCGAAGGGCACTTTCAGGCGCACGGTTGCGCCGATCAATCCACCCGCCCGCACATCGTTTGGCGCACCGAGCCACACCGCCGGCCCGGCGGCGAACTCGAATCGGGGCGGCTCAAGGAGCGGCGCGGGCATCGGCGGCGGAGGCCGGGCGGGCAGCGGCTCGATCGAGGCCGGCTTTCCCGACCAGCGGATCTCGTCGAGAAATCGATCGAGGATCAGCGCCGCCGTCTCCGCAGCCAGCTTGCAGTCGTCCTCGCCGAGCGGGAGCTGCCTGCGCAGCGCGACCTCGCCGCCGGCGCGGCGGACCTCGAGGGCGAAACCCCCCTCGGCCGGCCGCAGCCACCCGCGCAGATCGTCGGGGCCTGACGGCGCGCCGGCGAGCTGCACGCCAGGCAGGCGCGCGCGAATGGCGTCCTCCAGCGCGGCCGCGGGGCAGCGCGGATCGCCCTCGTCGACGAGGAACGCGGGCAAGGCGGCGACGATCAACGCGAGCGCGAGCACGTTTTCTCCGACCGCATCTGCGGGCCTTCGGTCACATCCTAGCGCGTCAATCCTCCGTTCCCACGAGCCCTTGGACGATTTCTTGAAGGCGCTCCCGCCGCCGAGACATCCACACGGAAGGAGGAGGAACACATGGACAAGCTGATTCGTCCGCTCGTCGTTGTCGCGCTGATCGCGGCCTGCGGGCATGGGAGCATTTCCGGGGAGAGCGGCTCGATCGAGGGCACCGTTGCCGGCTCGGCGCAGGCCCTGACCGTCGCGGTGCCCGGCACGAGCAAGTCGACCACCACCGACGCGACCGGGGCCTTCGTGCTCACCGACGTTGCGGCCGGCACCGGCGAGCTGCACGTCAGCGGCGGAAGCGATGACGCGACCGTCCACTTCGAGCCGCTTTCAAGCAGCGAGCACCGTTCGATGTCGATCACCGTCTCCGGCCGCAGCGGCCAGGTGGACGAATCGCACACCTCCACCGCCTTCGCGGGGCAGGTGAGCGCGGTGAACCCACCCGACCTCACAGTCGCAGGGCGCACAGTGAAGACCGACGCCAACACCAAGATCACGCGCGGCGACGCCGCCATCGGCGTCGACGGAATCAAGGTCGGCGAGATGGCGGCCGTCCAGGGCGCGCTGCAGACCGACGGCTCGGTGCTCGCGACCCGCATCCGCGTCGGTGCCGCGGGCGAGAGGCCGCCCTCCTTCACCGCCTTCGTCGGCGACCTCAACAAGATCGACGGCAACCACCTCACGGTGGGCATCCTGCCGGTCCTGATCGGGGCGCAGACGGCCATCTTCCGCGGCGACGCGCAGGTGGACGCCTCGGCCCTGCAGGTCGGCCAGCGCCTGCTGGTGATGGGCATCGTCGACGCCAACCAGGGCATCCTCGCGGCGCGCATCCGCATCCTCGTGCCCGACGACGGCTCGATGCACTTCCAGGGCAAGGTGACGGCGCTCGGCGACCGCTCGATCACCGTCAACGACCACGCCATCGCGGTAGACGAGCACACCCAGTTCGGCGGCGCGGGCGACCCGCACTCTCTCGCCGACCTGCAGGTGGGCGACCTGGTCGACGTCGAGGTGGTGAAGGCCGCCGACGGCTCGCCGCTGGCCAAGGCGATCCGCCGGTTGCCGCTTCCGCCGCCGCCCACCGCGATCGAGCTCAAGGGAGCGGTGCAGCAGATCGGGCAGGACGGCCTCACCGTGTCGGGCGCGCGGTTCGCGGTCGATGCGCACAC
>DASWGI010000211.1:0-4123 GCA_036393835.1 Myxococcales bacterium
CGGAAGCAGTCCATCTACGAGTTCCGCGGGGCGGACGTCGCCTCTGCCCAGGCCTTCGCCGCGCGCGCCCTGCAGGACGGAGCGCGGCGGTTCGTGCTCCGCACCTCTCGCCGTTCCCTGCCGCCGCTGGTCGACTTCGGAAACCGCCTCTTCCGCATCGCCCTCGGCGCGGCGGATCGGCCGTTCGACACCCCGTTCCTCGACGACGACGCCCTGTCCGCGCACCGCGCCGGAGGCGCCGGCCCCTGCGCCGAGCTGCTCGACGTGCTCGGAGCCGGAGTGGAGGCGGAGGCGGAGGTGGTCAGCAGGCGCATCGCGCTGCTGCTCGCGCCGGGCGCTCCGGAGCGCGTGCACGATGCGGGCGGCCCGCGGCCGGTGCGAGGCGGCGACATCGCCGTCCTCCTGCGCCGGTTCACCAACGTCGACGTGTTCCGCCGCGCGCTGCTCAAGCGCCGCATCCCGCACCTGGTGTTCAAGGGCCGCGGCTTCTATCAGGCGCGCGAGGTGCTGGACCTCACCCAGCTCCTCGCGCTGGCGGTGGACCCGGACGACGACCTGGCGCTGCTCTCGGTCTTGCGTTCGCCGCTGGGGCCGCTCTCGGACGACGCGCTGGTGCTCCTCGCGCGGCACGGCGGGCATGGTCTGAGGCTCCGCGCCGCTCGCGACCCGGAGGCCCGCGAGGCGCTGGCGCCGGACGACGCCGAGGCGCTCGATCGCGTCCTGGGGCTCGTCTCGCGGGTGCAGCGCGAATGCGACCGGCTCGGACCGGCCGCGCTCCTCGAAGCGGTGCTGGCGGAGAGCGACTTCCTGGCGACCATCGCCGGGGGCCTATACGGCGAGCAGGCCGCCGCGAACGTCGAGAAGCTGGTGGGCTTCGCCCGCCAGCACGAGCTGCACGGGGGAAACGCGCGCACCTTCGTGGCCCAGGTGCGGCGGCTCGCCGACGACGACGCGGGCGAGGCCGACGCCGGCGTGGTCGAGGAGAGCGATCCCCACGCCGTGCGCCTGCTCACCGTGCATGCGGCGAAGGGCCTCGAGTTCCCGGTGGTGGTGGTGCCGGAGTGCGCCGCGCAGCCCCGGAGCGGGCCGGAAGGCGTCCTGCTCGATCCCGATCTCGGGCTCGCGCTCAAGGTGCGCGGCGCCGGGTGGAAGCGCTGGGGCTCGCACGGGCTCGCGGTGCGCGACTTGCGCAAGGAGCGCGATGCCGCCCAGGGCCGGCGGCTGTTCTACGTCGCGGCGACGCGCGCGCGAGACCTGCTGCTGCTGTCCGGCCGGGCGGCCCCGAAGGTGGAGACGTGGCGCCAGTGGATCGACCGCGCGATGCCGGACTGCGCCGGCCTGGTGCGCATCCTTCCCGATGGCGCGACCGGGCAGGCGGAGCCCGTCTCCTCGGGAGGCGCCGCGCTGGTCGACGGGGACGCCGGGCTGCTGCGCGCGGTCCTGCGCGCCGAGGCTCCGGCGGGGGCGGGTCCGGAGGGGGCGGCCGCCGCGCGGCGCGCAGGCGAGCTGCTTGCCCGGATCGAGGAGCACGCCGGCGCGCGCCCGCGCGGGACGGTCCTCGCGCCGGTGACCCAGCTTGCCGATGCGAGCGCCTGCGCCCGGAGGTACCAGCTCCTGCACGAGCTCGGCCTGGAAGAGAGACCGCACGGCGCCGGCGAGGCGAGCGCCGGCGGCGCGGCGGAGCGAGGGACGCTCGCGCATCGCCTGCTGGAGCTCGTCCCGCTCGACGTGGCCGACCGCGCGGCGCGGCGCACGGAGCTGCGCCGCCTGGTCGAGCTGGAGGGCGAGGATCCCGACTCTCCGGAGATCGGGGACGTCATGGACGCCGTCGCCGCTTTCCTCGATACCGCTTTGGCCCGGCGCATGGCTCGCGCGGGCGCGCGGCAGCTCTTCCGCGAGCTGCCCTTCGCGCTTCGCCTCGAGGCGCGCGAGGGAGAGCCGGCCGGGCCCGACCTCGTCGTGCGCGGCCAGCTCGATGCCCTGCTGCTCGACGGCGAGGAGGCGACGGTCGTCGACTACAAGCTGTCGCGCGCGGCGGCCGCTGGGCGCTACGAATTCCAGCTCGACGCGTATGCCGTGGCCGCGCAGGTGTTCACCGGTTCCGCCGTCCCGGTCCGCAGCGGACTGGTATTCCTGCGCTCGCCCGGGACCCCCTTCGCTGCCCGCGAGGCGCCCGGCGCCGCCCAGGTGGAGGAGATCCGCCGCCGCCTGCTCTCGGCGGCGCGGACGGTGGACTCGGGCCGCCGGACGGGAGCCTGGCCCAAGGTGCAGCCGGCCCGCTGCCGCGAGCTGGAGTGCGGCTTCTTCCGCCGCTGCCATCCCGAGGACGTGGCCTCCGAGCCCGAACGCGTCCCATGACGTCCGCGCGAGGAAAGCGTAGCGCCGCCGGTTACGGCGGCGACTATCGCCTGAACAGCGCCAGCCAGGCGGCCAGCACGATCGCGACCAGCACCGCCGCCGCGACGAGCAGCGCCACGGGGTCCGGGGCGGATTCGCGCAGCGGGCGGGACGCGCTGCTCGCGGGCGCCGATGGCGGATTGCCGGCCGGGTTGGACGCCGGGATGGGATGCGCGTCCGCCTGCCCTGCTGCCCGCCCGCTCCTGGGGTGCCCTTTCGCCACGGCACGGGGACAGTACACCAAGGGGCAATCGCGCAGCGCGGCCGGTATAAGACGGTCCGGGATGGCCGGGACGACCGAGCTGATCGATTTCCGCCGCGCTTTCGTGTGGCTCCTGTGCGGCATGTTGCTGCCCAGCGTCGCGCTGATCGCGTTCGGCGTGGTGGCGGTGGTGAACGAGCGGGTGGCGGTCGAGCGCCGGCTGGAGACCGAGTACGGGGCGCGGCTCCGGACGCTGGACGCCGACCTGCGCGCCCGCCTGCAAGCCGCCGCCGACGCCGCCGCCGTGGAGGCGCTGGCGCGGGCCCAGGAAGATCGCCGCGTCCGGGAGCAGCGCGTCGCCGTCGCGCCGCCCCGGCCCGAGCCGTTGCTCCTCGCCATCGCCCCGGCGCAGCCGCAGGGCGCCGACCCCGTCTTCGCCGAGGCCGTGCGCCGCGCGCAGGCCCTGCCGCCGGGCGGGCACCTGCTCGCGGCCAGCGAGGCGGCCGGAGATCGCCACCTGTTCGCGCTGGTGCGGGTGCCGGGGCAGCCGGAGCCGGGCGTGCTCGCGGCGCAGCTCGACCTGGTGGGGCTCGCGGCCGAGGTGCCCCGGCTGGCGGCCGCGCGTTTCCCGCGCGAGTCCGCCGCGTTCCGGCTGCTGCCGCCCGCCGAGCGCGGCGGCGCGACCATCGCCACCCTGCGCCGGCTGCTCAACGAGGTCGCGCCTCCGGGCCACACCACCATCGTGGCCCGGCTCCCGCTCCAGCCCCCGCTGGACGGGTTCACGCTGGCGGCGGAGATCTCCGGCGACGACCCAGCGGCGAGCCTCGCCTTCCGCAACCGCACCTGGTACATCGCGCTGCTCGCGCTGCTGTACACCGGCATCGGCGTGGGGTTCGGCCTGACCATCCGCGAGATGCGCCGGGCCTACAAGCTGTCGCGCCTCAAGACCGACTTCGTGGCCAACATCTCGCACGAGCTGCGCACGCCGCTCACCAGCGTGCGGCTGTTCGCGGAGACGCTCAAGCAGGGACGCGCCCAGGGACCGCGCGAGGTGCAGGAGTGCCTCGACCTGCTCACCAAGGAGACCCAGCGCCTCTCCAGCCTGGTGGAGAAGCTGCTCGACTGGTCCCGCCTGGAGAGCGGCCGCAAGCTCCTCCGGCGCGAGCCCACCGAGGTGCCCGCGCTGCTCGCGCACGTCGCGGACGTCTTCCGGGCGCAGCAACTGGGCGCCACCTACGAGACGCAGATCGAGCCGGACCTGCCCAAGGTCTCTCTCGATCGCGACGCCATGGCCCAGGTGGTGCTCAACCTGCTGCACAACGCGGTCAAGTTCACCGGGCCCGACAAGCAGATCCGGCTGCGCGCGCGCCGGAGGGACGGCGGCATCGCCATCGAGGTGGAGGACAACGGCATCGGCGTGCGCGAGAAGGACCGCAAGCGCATCTTCGAGCGCTTCTACCGCGCCGACGACCTGCTCTCCCGCCGCACCGAGGGGACCGGCCTGGGACTCGCCATCGCCAAGCG
>DASWGI010000212.1:0-7215 GCA_036393835.1 Myxococcales bacterium
CGGCCTCCTTCTCCTGGCCCATGCTGATCCAGACGTCGGTGGTCACCACGTCCGCGCCCCGGACGGCCTCGCGCGGGTCGGCTCGAATCCCGAGCCGCCCGGGCGGCCGGAACCCCTCCGGGGCGCTGATGCGCAGCGTGAAACCGAAGAGCGGGGCCGCCTCGATCCACGACAGCGCCATGTTCGACGCGCCGTCGCCCACCCAGGCCACCA
The DNA here is from genome assembly GCA_036393835.1 of Myxococcales bacterium. Classification (GTDB taxonomy): domain Bacteria; phylum Myxococcota; class Myxococcia; order Myxococcales; family 40CM-4-68-19; genus VBKO01. The sequence goes on from DASWGI010000212.1 coordinate 214, forward strand.
CCTTGCCGGCCAAAGAACCCAGCCGCTCCTCCACGGTGAACAGGTCGGCCAGGAGCTGCACGGGGTGCCCGCCGTCGGAGAGGCCGTTGATCACCGGGACGGTGGCTGCTCGGGCCAGCTCGCGCAGCCGGTCGTCGCCGAACGTCCGGTACACGATCGCGTCGACGTAACGTGAGGCGACCGCGCCCGTGTCGGCCAGCGACTCGCCGCGCGAGATCTGGCTGTCTTGCATGGGCAGCGTGATCGCGCTGCCGCCAAGCTGCCCCATCGCCGCCTCGAAGCTGAGGCGCGTGCGGGTGGAGTGCTTCTCGAAGAGGAGCATGAGCGTCCGGCCCGCGAGCGTGCTCACCACCTCGCCTCGCCGGCGCGCATCCTTCAGCTCGCGCGCGCGGCGGAACAGGGCTGCATGCTCCGCCGGGGTGAAGTCGGACAGCTTCAGGAAATCTCGCTTCACAGGTCCGCCTCCCGCAGCTGCGCGAACAGGTCGTGCAGCCTGGGCACCGCGCGGGCAGCCTCGGCCGCCCCGCCGGCCCTCTGCTCCAGCGCCTTGATCTGCTCCAGCACCTGCGCAGGTCCCGTGCCGCCGGCGTTGCGCTTGCGGGCGACGGACGTGCGCGGGTCGACCGCGCGCATCACCTCGTCCTCGAAGCGCGGATCGATCTGGCGGGCGAGCTGCGGAGACGCCTTCGCCAGTGGCAACCCCTGCTCCTGGCAAGTGCGCACCAGCTTTCCGACGAGCTGGTAAGCGGTACGGAACGGGACGCCCTTGAGCGCCAGCGCCTCGGCCAGATCGGTCGCCTGCGTGTAGTCGGACTCCACCGCGCGGAGCGTCCGCTCCGGGTCGAAGCGGACGTGCTCGAGGCCGAGCCGGAGGACGGAAAACACGGCCTGGAGGAGGGGGCCCGTCTCCAGCAGCGGCTGCCGGTCCTCCTGCAAGTCGCGGTTGTAGCCTCCGGGAAGCCCCTTCACGGTCACGAGCAGCCCGGTCAGGTTGCCCACCGCACGGCCCGTCTTGCCCCGGATGAGCTCGAACACGTCCGGGTTCCGCTTCTGCGGCATCATCGACGAGCCGCAGGCGATGCTGCCCTCGAGCCTGGCGAAGCCGAACTCCGCGCTGCAGAAGTCGATGACGTCGGTGGCGACCCGAGACGTGTGCAGGAGCGCGCGCGCCGCGGCGTAGGCGAAGTCGAGCGCGAAGTCGCGGTCGCCCACCGTGTCCAGCCCGTTCTCGGTGAGCCGCTCGAAACGCAAGAGCTTCCGGGTGATCTCGCGGTCGATGGGCAGAGAGGTCCCCGCGATCGCGCCGACGCCGAGCGGAAGCGCGTCCGCGGCCGCGAGCACGCCGCGCAGCGCGTCCGCATCGCGCGCGAACATCGCCCCGTAGCCGGCCAGGAGGTAGGCGAGGCTCACCGGCTGCGCGCGCTGCCGGTGCGTGTACGACGGAAGGATGGTGTCCTTCTCCTCGCGCGCGCGCGCCACCAGCGAGCCGAGCAGCCGGGCCAGCTCGTCCAGCGCGCGGGCGGCCTGCTCCCGCACGTGGAGCCGCAGGTCGAGCGCGACCTGGTCGTTGCGGGAGCGCGCCGTGTGCAGCATGCCGGCCGTCTCCCCGAGCACGGCCGTCAGCGCCGCCTCGACCGCCATGTGCACGTCCTCCTCGGGAGGAAGCTGGAGCGGATCGAGGTCCCACAGCTTCACCAGCTCGCCGCGGATGGCGAGCGCCGCCTTCTGCGGGACGATTCCGCAGCGGGACAGCATGGTGAGGTGAGCGAGGCTCCCCGCGAGGTCCTCCCGCAAGAGCTGCCGGTCGAGCGGCAGCGAGCTGGTGAACGCGAGCACCTCGGGCAGGAGCCCGCGCTCACCGGCCGCCTCGGTCTTGGCGAGGATCACTTCCGCTCCCCTCCATGCAGCCGGCTGAACTCGTGCAAGGACAGGCCGAGCAGGTTGATGAAGCCCTCGGCCGCCTTGTGGTCGAACTTGTCCTGCACGCCATAGGTGCTCAGCGCGTGGTTGTAGACGCCATAGGGAGATGTTCGGCCCACGACGCGCAGGGACGCCTTGTGGAGCCTGAGCGTCACCTCGCCGGTGATGGTCTTCGCGTGCTCGTCGTCGAACGCCTCGATCGCGTGGCGAAGCGGCGAGAACCAGAACCCGTCGTAGGTCAGCTCGGCGAACTTCTGCTCGAGGAACTGCTTGACCTGAAGCGACTGGCGCAGGGTCGTAAAGCGCTCCAGGTCCTGGTGCGCCGCGATGAGCGCCACGGCGGCGGGGCACTCGTACGTCTCCCGGCTCTTGATGCCGACCACCCGGTCCTCCATCAGGTCGATCCGCCCGACGCCGTTCTCGCCGGCCAGCTTGCCGACGCGGGCGATCAGCTCGGCCGGCGGCAAGCGCTGCCCGTCCACGCTCACCGGGAGGCCCTTCTCGAAGGCGATCTTCACGTAGGTGGGGCTCGTAGGCGCGTCCTTCCAGGACCTGGTCCAGGCGAACGCCTCTTCGGGCGGCTCGACGTTCGGGTCTTCCAGCGCGCCCCCCTCGATGCTGCGGCCCCAGAGGTTCTCGTCGATGGAGAACGGGCTCTTCTTGCTGGCCGGCACCTCGATCCCGTGCTTTTGCGCGTACTCGATGGCCGCATCGCGGGTGATGTTCCGCTCGCGCTGGGGGGCGATGATCTTGAGATCGGGCGCCAGCCCCTTCACCGCCAGGTCGAAGCGGACCTGGTCGTTGCCCTTGCCGGTCGCTCCGTGGGCGACGGCGGCGGCGCCGTGCTTGCGCGCGGCGGCCACCAGGTGGCGCGCGATGAGCGGGCGCGAGAGCGCCGCCGAGAGCGGGTACACGCCCTGGTACAGCGCATTCGCCTGCAAGGCGGGGAAGCAGAACTCGCGGGCGAACTCGTCCTTGGCGTCGACGATCTCGCAGGCCACTGCGCCCGACTGGCGCGCCTTCTGCGCCAGCTTCTCCCGGTCCTTGGCCTCGCCCACGTCCGCGTGGCAGGCGACGACGTCGTAGCCGTACTCGTCGCCGAGGATGCGCACCAGGACGCTCGTGTCCAGGCCACCGGAGTACGCGAGGACGATCTTCTGCCTGCTCATGTCAGCTCCCTTCCGAAGAGCGCGCGCAGCCGTTGCGCCAGCCGCCGCGTGGTGACGCCACGGACCGGCGTGGCGAAGATGGTGTCGTCCCCGGCCAGGGTGCCGAGGCATTCGGGCAGGCGCGCGGAGTCGATGGCGAGCGCGACCGAGGGGGCGGCGCCGGGCGGGGTTCGCAGCACCACCAGGGAGTCGTTCTCGGCCCAGGAGGTGACCAGCTCGCCCAGGTCGTGCAGCCGCTGGGCGGGCGGGGGCAGCGCCGCGGCGTCCAGCTCGTAGACGGTGCCCTCGGGCCGGGAGACGCGCAGCGCGCCGAGCTGCGCCAGGTCGCGCGACAAGGTCGCCTGCGTGACCTCGAATCCGTCGCGCGCCAGGAGGCCCACCAGCTCCTCCTGCGTGGAGATGCGCTGGCTGCGGATCAGCTTGCGGATCGCCTCGTGCCGGGCGGACTTGTCGCGCACGAGCTTCAGGGGCCTCATGGCGTCACCAGCGTGCCCACGCCCTTGTCGGTGAACAGCTCGCCGATGATGCTGTGCGGGACCCGGCCGTCGATGAGGTGCACGCGCTGCACGCCGTTGTGCAGCGCCTTGAGGATGGAGCGGACCTTCACCCGCATGCCGCCCTGGACGGTGCCGTCCTCGAGCTGGGCGGCAAGCCCGGCCCCGTTCAGCTCCTCCACCAGCTCTCCCGCCTTCAGGATGCCGGGCACGTCGGACAGGTAGATGAGCTTCTGCGCGCCCACCGCGATGGCCACCTCGGCGGCGACCTGGTCGGCGTTGATGTTGTAGCTCTGCCCGTCCTCGCCGATGCCGATGGGGGAGATGACCGGCACGTACCCCTGCTGCAGGAGCAGGTCGAGGAAGTCCTTGTTGACGCGCGTCACCTCGCCCACCTGGCCCAGGTCGCGCCCGCCGTTCTCGGGCAGGAGCTTGCGCGCGCGGAGCAGCGCTCCGTCCTTGCCGGAGACGCCCACCGCGTGGCCGCCCTCCTGGTTGAGCAGGGTGACCAGGTCGGTGTTGATGGAGCCGGTCAGCACCATCTCCACGACCTTGAGGTCGCTGGTGTTGGTGACCCGCTGCCCGTCGACGAACTCCGCCTTGCCGCCCAGCTTCTCCAGGGTGCGGGTGATCTCCGGGCCGCCGCCGTGGACGACGATCGGCCGCAGGCCCACGCTGCGCAACAGGCCGATGTCGTCGCAGAACGATTTCTTCAGCGACTCCTTCACCATCGCCGCCCCGCCGTACTTCACCACGCACCGCGTGCCGGCGAACCGGCGGATGTAGCCGAGCGCCTCGACGAGGAGCTGCTGCTTGAACGCGGGGCTGTAGTTCGCCAGCCGGTCGTCCTTGGCCACCCCTCCGTCGGGCCGCGGGACGATGAGGGAGGTGTAGTCGGCGTTGATCTTCACGTAGTCGTAGGAGAGGTCGCAGCCCCAGGCGACCGCGGAGCCCTCGCCGTGGCGCAGGTCCACTTCCACGCGGACCTCGGGCTCGCGCATGCGCGCCTTGAGCACCGCCCCGTCGTGACCCGTCGGCGCGCGGTCGTACACTTCGACGCCTTGGACGGAGACTCGCGCGTCGGCCGGAGCCACGTCGTACCCCGCCGTCCCGGCGCGCGCGCCGATGGAGGCGAGCACGCGGCCCCAGTTGGGGTCGGCCCCGAAGATGGCTGCCTTCACCAGGCTCGAGCCCGCGACGCTCTTCGCCAGCTCCATCGCGATCTCGTCGCTCGGCGCGCCGGCGACCTCCACCTCGAGCAGCTTGGTGGCGCCTTCGCCGTCGGCCGCGATGTCCTTGGCCAGCTCCTTGCACACCTCGGTGAGCGCGGCGGCGAAACGGTCCAGCTCGGGCCCGGGATCGACCATCGGCTCGTTGCCGGCGAGGCCGTTGGCGAGCGCGAACACCACGTCGTTCGTGCTCATGTCGTTGTCGACGGTGAGCGCGTTGAAGCTGCGCTCCATCGAGCGTCGCAGCGCGCCGGCGAGCGCGGACGGCCCGACCGCGGCGTCGGTGGTGACGACCGCGATCATCGTCGCCAGCGAGGGCGCGATCATCCCCGAGCCCTTGCAGATCGCCGAGATGGTCACGTCCTTCCCGCCGATCCGGACCGCGCGCGCAGCCATCTTGATGCGCGTATCCGTGGTCAGGATCGCCTCGGCGGCGCGCTCGGGCTCGGGGCGGAGCGACTGGGCCAGAAGAGGCGCCGCGGCGACGATCTTGGCGGCCGGCAGGCGGTGGCCGATGACCCCGGTCGAGGCGCTGAGCACCGAGGCGGCCGGGACGCCCAGGGCGCGGGCGACCGCCTCGCACACCGCTTTCACGTCCTGCAGCCCTTCCGGGCCGGTGAGGGCGTTGGCGTTGCCGCTGTTGACCACCACGGCGTGCATGCCCGTCGCCGGCAAGCGCGCCTCGGCGTCGAGCACGGGAGCGGCGCGGGCGGTGTTGCGGGTGAAGCAGCCGGCCGCCGAGCAGGGGGCCTGGCTGTAGACGAGCGCCAGGTCCTTCCGGTTGGGCTTGATGCCGGCCTGGAGGCCGGCGAACTGGAAGCCGCTAGGGACCTTCACGGGTCAAGACCCCCTCAAGGTGTCGAGTCCGCTCGTCTCGGGCCAGCCGAGGGCGAGGTTCAGGTTCTGCACCGCCTGGCCGGCGGCGCCCTTCACCAGGTTGTCGATCGAGCTGATCACCACGATGCGGCCGGCGTCGGCGCCGCCCGCCGAGAAACCGATCTGGCACCGGTTGGTGCCGACCACCGCCTTGAGCGAGACCTCGTCCGCGCCGGCCGCCAGCTCGACGAACGGCTCGTTTGCATAAATATGCGAGAGGGCGTCGCCGGCGTCCGCCGGAGACCTCCCCGCCGCCAGCCGGGCGTAGCAGGTGGCGAGGATCCCGCGGCGCAGCGGCAGCAGGTGCGCGGTGAAGGTGAGCGGGACCTCGCGGCCGGCGGCCGCGGACAGGGTCCGGGCGATCTCGGGGGTGTGCTGGTGGCGGAGCACCCGGTAGGCGCGGAAGTCGTCCATCACCTCGCTGAAGCTCATCTCCTCGCTCGCCTTCCGGCCCGCGCCGGTGGTGCCGGACGCGGCGTCGACGATGACGCCCTCGGTCGCCAGCACGCCGGCCCGGAGGAGCGGGACCAGGGCGAGCGCGGCGGCGGTGGGATAGCAGCCGGGGTTGGCGACCAGGCGTGCCTTGGCGATCGCCTCCCGCCCGCCCAGCTCGGGAAGCCCGTAGACGGATTCGCGGAGGAGGTCGGGGTGCGGGTGATCGAGCCCGTACGCGGCGCGGAACGCGCCGGCGTCGGGGAGGCGGAACGCGCCGGAGAGATCGACCACCTTGAGGCCCGCGGCCAGCAGCGCGGGGGCGAGCTGCAGGGAGGCGTCGACGGGCGTGCAGAGAAGGGCGGCGGCGCACTCGCGGGCCAGCTCGGCGGCGCGCTCCTGGGGAGCGTAGCGCAGCCGGCCCGCCGGGCCGCGCACGCCGGCGCGCTTCTCGACCGTCTCTCCCTGCCAGCGGTCGCTCGCCACGACCCGCAGGTCCGCGCGGGGGTGCTGCGCCAGGATGCGCGTCGCTTCGATGCCCGAGTAGCCCGACGCGCCGAGGACGGCGATGGGGATGCGCTGCATGGGTTCGCATAATTATGCAACTCTATGCAGAAGGCAAGGGGATTCGGCGGCGCCTCGAGCCGCAGGCAGCACGGAGCGGCGCGCCGCCGCCCGTACGCCCGACGGCTGGCCCGGCGGGCGCCGGCCGCCGGGCGCCTTCCGGCGCCTGCTATTCTGCAGGCGTGGACGTGCACCTCCCGCTGCCCGGGACCGGGTCGTTTCTCGTTGACGCCCACGGCGCACCTTGCAATGCTTCGGGTGCGGCCGGACCCGGTTGGGCCCGGCCGCCTTCGTTTCCCCCTCACGGACGTGCGATGG
>DASWGI010000213.1:0-7653 GCA_036393835.1 Myxococcales bacterium
GTGCTGTGGGCCGCGGTCCCGCGCCGGCGGTCCCGCTCGCGCGGGTCGCGCGCGTACACGAACGTGCCCCGGTCCAGGACCAGGTCCACCTCGCCGAACGACAGCTCGACCGAGTTCTTGTCGTTGTGCGCGTGCCCGCCGCAGCCGCCCTGCCCGTTCGGGCCGGCGGTCAGGCAGAGGTACCCATCGCCCCGGCGGAGCACGGCGACGTTCGCGGCGGGCAGCAGGGAGCTGCCGGCGTGGCCGCGCGCGGGCAGCAGGTCGAAGCGCTCCACGCCGGGCGCGCCGAGCAGCCACGCCACCTCCACCGGGCACGGCGCGCCGGGAAGCTTGAGCGTCGGGTCGACCAGCGCGGCGGCGCCGAGCGCCGGCAGGTAGCCGCAGTCGAGCGCGCCGCGCGGCATGAGCGGCAGGCCGCGGCAGGAGTCGAGGTCGCCGATCTGGGGGATCCGCCCGCTCGGCTTGAGCAGGTGCCCGATGCTGCGGAACAGGCCCGCCACCGCCAGCTCCACCTCGCGCGGCGCGGGAGTCCCGGCGGCGCGGGCCGCGAGCACGGCGCCGAGGAACAGCTCGGCCGTGAGCCGCTGGTAGCCGGTCGAGGACTCGAAGTGCGTCCCGTCGCCGCGCACCTGCCGGGGGATCTCCTCCCACAGCTTGCGGCCGAAGACCTCGCGCCAGATGCGAGCGCGCGGCAGCTCGGGAAAGAGAGAGCCCACGACCAGGAGGCCAACGAGGTCGGCGGCGTAGTGGTTGGTGCGCACCGCGCCGGTGTCCTCGAGGTGCTCCTCGACGTAGGCGCAGTGCTCGTCGAGCATCTCGGCCAGCTCGGCGGCGAACGCCGCGTCCACCGCCGGGTCGTCCTGCACGTAGGCGAAGGCGAGCGCGGCGTGGAACGCGCGGGAGGAGACCTCCATCGCGCACGACCACTGCACGCCCATGCCGACCGGGCAGTCGGCCCGGAACTGGCGGATGGTCGCCATGTACGCGCGCGCCCAGGCGGAGCGCTCGGCGGCGCTGCCTGCGAGCCAGCGGGCCTGCCCGAAGCGCCAGAGCTGCTGCAGCCGGCCGATCTCCCAGGCCGCCTTCACGTCGGCGCCGTCCACGAAGTGGTCGATGCGCGTGCCCGGGGTGCCCGGGTCGTAGCGGACGCCGTGTCCGATGGGGTCGAGGTCGTAGTCGAGCGGAACGATGTCGGCCCCGGCGGTTTGCAGCTCGTGCTTGCGGCAGGCCTTCCACTTGCCGAAGACGGGCACCTCGCCGCGCCGGCAGGCTTCGGCCTCGTGCTGCACGAAGCGGCACGCCTCCGGGAACCGCTCGCGCAGCATGCGGGCGGTCACCTCGCGCAGGGACGGATCGACGATCGAGGGTCGTTTGCCGCGCAGCTCGCGCCGCCTGCGCTGCTCGGACGGCACCTGCATGAAGAAGGGCGGGCGCAGGGACGGGTGGCGCGCCACCGGCGCAAGCACCTGGCGGATGCCGCCGCGCAGCGCGCGTCTGGCCCGCGCCGCGATCGCGCGGGCCAGCTCCCGCGGAGGCACCGTGCTCGCCAGGTAGGCGTAGTAGCCGAAGTCGATGCTGCTCACGCCGCCTTCTTCCGGGCCGCCAGGGCGGCCGCAACGATCTCCTGCATTTCCAGGACGCGCGCCTCCCAGCCTTCGCTGCGGACCTGCGCGGCGCGCACCTCGCTGGGCCCCGGCCCGGCGGCGATGGCGGCGGCGATCTCGCGCACCACCGAGTCGGCGTCGGTGCCGATGCGGCACAGGCCCAGCCGCTCCACCTCGGGGATGGCAGTCGAGACGACCGGCAGGCCCGCGGCCAGGTACTCGCGGACTTTGAGCGGGTTCGAGGCCAGCGTCAGCTCGTTCACCTTGAACGGCATCAGCGCGACGTCGAACGCTTTCGCGTAGCGCGGCAGGTCCGCGTACGGCTTGCGCCCCAGGAAGTGCACGTTGCGCGCGCCGTCGAGCGCGGACATGTCGGTGGTGCTGGACCCGAGCAGCACCACCGAGCCGCCGCTGAACGCGTCCGCGACGTGGCGGACGAGCCGCAGGTCTACCCAGTCGGCGATGAGGCCCCAGAAGCCGATCACCGGTCCGGGGAGGCCCTTCACCTCGTCCGGCACGGCCGTCCCGGGATCGAACGCCTTGGCGAAATGCTCGAGGTCGACGCCGTGCTGGACCAGCCAGGCGTTCGGGTTCACCCGCTCCTTGGCCTTGCGCAGCTTCTCCGCCGAGCAGATCACCACGTCGGCCTTGGCGAGCAGCCGCCGCTCCAGCTCGCGGATCTGCTGCGCGGGCGCGTCGGAGAAGGCGCTGAACTCGTCGACGCAGTGGTAGACGACGAGCTGCTCCCCGATGGTCCCGGAGACCGGCGCCGACGAAGGCAGGAAGGACCAGCTGATGGGGTCCTTGAACCCGAGCTTGTCCATCGCGTGCTTCACCTGCGCCCGCAGCAGCGCGCCGTTGGCCGCCCGCACCAGCTCCGATCCGTAGAAGGGGATCGCGAGCGGCGTGAGCACGAAGAGGTTCGGGTGCCGCTCGCGGATGCCTTCGATCGCACCGCGCACCTTCTTGACCATCCGCTTCACGTCGCGCGCCGAGGCCGTGGGCCTGCGGTTGCCGATGCTGTTCACCCACAGCACGCGGTTCTCGCGCGCCAGGATCTTCATCACGTGCATCTTGGACAGCGGATCGCCGTCCCAGTCGTTGGAGAAGCACACGATGTCCCGCCCCTGCAGCTTTCCGCCCATCGACACGTTCCTCCTCGTGTTCACCTCGGGCGCGCATAGCGCAGGCGCGCGCGCGGTCCACCCCACCTGGTGCTGCCGCAGCCACAGCTCCAAGACCCACAGCGCGTACAGCTCTTCCTTGCGGTCGCTGACGCCGTGCTTGTGATCCTCGAGCAGCCGCCGCAGCGGCTTCTCGCCGAAGCGCTGGCGGCAGAACGCGTCCTTCGCGAACAGCGCCTCCCGCAGCGGCTCGTGCAACTGCTTGCGGAACCAACCCGAGACCGGCACGGTGAACCCGCGCTTTCCCGGCGCGGTGCACTCGGGCGGCAGGCGCTCGTGCGCGGCGTGGCGCAAGAGCCACTTGCCCATCCGGCCGCGCAGCTTGACCCTCTCGGGCAGCCCGGCGCACCACTCGATCAGCTGGTGGTCCAGGAACGGGACCCGCAGCTCGAGCGAGGTGGCCATGGTCATCTTGTCGGCCTTGACCAGGAGGTCGTCGGGCAGCCACACGCGCCGGTCCAGCTCGAGCATGCGCTCCAAGGGCGGCAGCCCTTCGGTCTCGGCCCAGTGCATCGCCAGCCGGTCGACCAGCTTCGCGCTGATCTTGCGCGGCGGAACGATCCCGCCTTGCTCGCCGTGCAGGATGGACTTCTCCTCGTCGACGAACGCGCAGGAGACGCCGCGGTAGCGTTCCTCGAGCGGCAGCGTCGACCAGTAGAGGTACTTGCGCAGCTTGGGGTTCTTCACCGCCCGGGCGGCGAGCGGCGCCGTCCGGTCCACGGCGCCGGCGGCCGCCTGCCGCACGCGCTCGAGGTAGAGCATGGTCCGGTAGATCGGGTACCCGGCGAGCACCTCGTCGGCGCCCTCGCCGGAGAGCACCACGATCACGTCCTCGCGCGTGCGCTTCGACAGGTAGTAGAGCGGCACGCAGGCCGCGTCCGCCACCGGCTCGTCCAGATGCCAGACCAGGCCGGGCAGGAAGTCGGCGAAGTCCTTCGCCGTGACCACCACCTCGCTGTGGTCGGTGTCCAGCGCGCGCGCTACCCGGCGGGCCTGGTCCAGCTCGGACGACCCGTCCTCGGCGAGGTAGCCGACCGAGAAGCTCTTCACGCGATCGCCGCCGCCCTCGCGGCGCAGGTCGACCATGTGAGCGGCGATCGACGACGAGTCGAGGCCACCGGAGAGGAAGACGCCGAGCGGCACGTCGGACATCAGCCGGATCTTCACCGCGTGGCGCAGGCGCTCCCAGAAGTCCGTGGCCAGCTCGTCGTCGGAGCGCAGGTCGGGCTCGGGCGGGAAGACGGTCCGCCAGTAGCGGCGCACGCTGAGCTTGCCGTTCTCGTACGTCGCGGACGAGGCGGGCGGCAGCTTGTGGATCCGGGCGAAGGCGGTGAGACCCGCCGGGACGTAGCGGAGGCTCAGGTAGAGGTCGAGCGCCTCTTCGTCCAGCTCGCGCGGCACGGCCGGATCGCAGAGCAGCGACTTGACCTCCGAGCCGAAGGAGAGGCGCTCGCGCCCGAGGTGGTAGTAGAGCGGCTTCTTGCCCAGCCGGTCGCGCGCGAAGAAGAGGCGACGCTTGCGCGCGTCCCAGATGGCAAAGGCGAACATCCCGCAGAGCCGCTCCGGCAGGGCGTCGCCCCACTCCTCGTAGCCGTGGACGAGCACCTCGGTGTCGCAGTGGCTGCGGAAGGCATGGCCGCGGGCCTCGAGCTCCGCACGCAGGTCGAGGAAGTTGTAGATCTCGCCGTTGAAGGTGATCCAGACGGTGCCGTCCTCGTTGGTCATCGGCTGGGCGCCGGCGGTGGACAGGTCGATGATCGAGAGCCGGCGGTGGCCGAGCGCCACGGGGCCGTCGACGTGGAGGCCGCTCCCGTCGGGACCGCGGTGCGCGATCACCTCGGTCATGCGCGCGACCAGGTCGCGGTCGGCGGGCTGCGCGGGGTCGCGGTTCAGGAAGCCGCTGATGCCGCACATGCGGGCCCCTCCACGGACGGGCGCGAGGCAGCGTCCGGCGCCTCGGACGCCGCCTCCTCGCCGGACTGGAATCCGTACAGGGTCAGCAGGCGGTGCACGCAGTCGGCGCTGGGATCCTTCTCGCCGTCGCGCGCCAGCCGGAGCACGGGCCCTTTGTCGGCCGCCTCGGTGAGCGCGCGCGCGAGCGCGGCTGCATCTCCCGGCGGCGCGAGGCGCGCCTCCGGAGGCCGCGTCCCCACCGACGTCGCGACCACCACCCGGCCGAGCGCCACGGCCTCGCGCACGGAAACCGAGTCCCCGTCGGCGAGCGTGGGGCGGACGAACACGTCGCTTCCCGCGATCAGCGCCAGCGCGGCCGGCCGGTGCAGCTCCCCGAACGCGCGGATAGCGCAGGCGGCGGCCCCGGCCCAGCGGAGCAGCTCCGGCTCCAGCGTGCCGGGCCCGTACAGCGCGAGCCGCGCTCGGGGGTTGCGCTGGTGGACCTCAACGAAGGCGCGCAGCAGCGCTTCGGCGCCGTAGACCGGGCCCGGGGCGAGCATCGCGCAGTAGAGCGGCGCCGCCTCCTCGCGCAGCTCGCGGAAACCGGCCGGAGGCGTGCCCGGCTGCAGGAAGGAGTGCGTGAACGCCGGGAGCACCTCGATGCGCTCCCGCGCGACTCCACAGCAAAGCAGCGCCTCGCGGATGTCCTCGCTGACCGCTACCACCGTGCCGAAGGAGTTCCCCACCGCGCAGGCCACGCGCGCACGGGTGGGATCCTCCGCCAGCCATGCGGGGCCGAGCCCCGAGTGGAAGGTGATCAGCGGCGGCACGCGCGCGAGCTTGCCGGCCGCGGCGCAGATCGCGGCGAGCGCCCACGACTTCCGGTTCGCCCCGCTGGTGTGGACGTGGATGCGGTAGCCGCGGAGCGCGTGCCCGACCAGGCGCGCGGTGAAGCTCGCGTATCCGCCGGCCGGAACGACTCCATCCGCGGGCAGCTGTCCCTTCCCGATGTCCAGGACCGTGCACTCGCCGCCGCGGGAGCGGACGGCGCGCTGCAGGACCTCCACGTGCACCGCCACTCCTCCGTGCGGCGGGGGGAAGTCCCCGACGAGCAGTACTTTGGGCGTGGCCGTCATGGTGTGAACCGGAATGCGTGAGGAAGCTGTGCAGCGCCCGCCCGGCCGGCAAGGCGCCGCCGGAGGGGACGTTTTTCACTCGGGCTTCAGGCGCGGAGCGCGCCCGGCCGCTCCGGCAGGTAGAGGCCGGTGAACGGCGTCGCCGCGGGCCGCGAGACCGTCGCCCAGCAGCGCGCGAGGTCGAGGCCCAGCAGTTGCGGCTGGGTCAGCTCCAGCGCGGACTTGAGCGCCGCGGCGCCCAGGCGAGCGGCGAGCGCGGAATCGTCCACTACCTGCGCCAGCCGCGCGGCGAGCGCGGCAGGCGCGCGCGGCGGGACGAGGAACCCCGTCCGGCCCTCGCGGATCCAGATCGGGTGCTGCCCGACTGCCGTGGCCACCACCGGGGCGCCGAGAGCGAGCGCCTCGGGCACCGGATCGGGCAGGTTGGCGGTGCGGCTCGGCGCCACCACCGCCGCCGCCCGGGTGAACACGCCCGGGAGCTGGTCGAGCGCAAGAGGGTACACGACGACCCGTCCCCGCATCCCGGCGTGGTCCGCCTGCGCCAGCAGCGCTCGCGCGGTGGCGCCCGCTCCGGCGATGAGCAGGCGCAGGCGCGGGCGGGTGCGCGCCAGCGAGAGGAATGCGAGCAAGAGGTCCGCGTGGCCGCGGTCCGGGCCGTCGCACGGCGCGGCGCTGACCACCCAGCGCAGGCGCGGATCGAGGACCGGCGGGAAGACGCCGCCACCGGCCAGGTCGATCCGCGGGTCCAGAAGGCCGCGCATCACCGTGGTCGTGGACGCCGGCGCGCCTTGCTCGATGAGCGCCTCGCGCAGCGAGACCGTCGAGCAGAGCGTCCGCACGGCTACGCGCGCCGCCCGCGCGGTGATCGCGTTCACGTCCCCGGGCCCGGCTTGCACCACGAGCGGCAGGTTGAGCAGCCGCGCCACCAGTCCGACCTTGAGGTGGGCGGCGCGGGCGTGGACGACGGCGGGCCGGATGCGCATCAGATCGCGCACGACGCCGACCACCGACGTGCCGTCGATGTGCTCGACCCGGCAGGCCTGGGCGCGCAGCGCTTCCACCACGGACAACTCGAGCTCGCCGACGAACGCCACCCGACGCAACGCGGTGCGCATGCCCGCCTCCCCCGGCCTTGATTCAGCGCTGAAAACGCTCCCCCCGAGCGGAGAGCGCCCGGATGCAACCTGGGGAGAGGTCCTTGCGAGCGCAAGGGCTCCCGTCCGAGAGGACGCCGCGGTTGCGCGCCGGGCGTCGCCTGGTGAACGCTGTCCGGATGCCTCGCGAGGTCGTCGTCGCCGGCAACTACTCCCACGACACGCTCCTCGGCGCGGAGGAGCGCAGCGAGCTGGGCGGCTCCGCGGCGTACGTGTCGGCGATCCTGCGCGCCGCGGGCGTGGACTTCGCCGTGGTCGCCAACGTGGGGGACGACTTCCGCTACGCGGACCTGGTGCCGCCCGCCCGCGTGATCCCGGGCGCGCGCACCACGAGCTTCGTGGACGACTACCGGACCGGCGAGCGCATCGCGACGCTCCATGCGGCGGCGCCCCCGCTGCGTCCCGAGGACCTGTGCGAGAGCTGCACGGTGGGGATGGCGGTGGCGGTGGCCGCGGAGATCCCGGCCGCCACCCTTCTCCGGCTGCGCGAGCTTTCGCGGGTGCTGCTCGCGGACGCGCAGGGCTTCGTGCGCGCCTTCGACCCTTCGGGCCGCGTGCTGCACCGCGCGCCCCCTCCCGATCTGCTCGCTGCGCTGACGCGCGTCGATTACCTCAAGGTGGGCCGCGCCGAGGCGGCAGCGCTCGACCTGGCCCGCCTGCGGCGCTCCTGCACGATCCTTCT
>DASWGI010000214.1:0-2630 GCA_036393835.1 Myxococcales bacterium
TCCGCCATCAGCAGGCCGGCGGTGAGCAGCAGCAGCGGGCACGCCGCCACCAGGCGCGGATCGAGCATCTTCTCCATCAGGAGCTTGTTGGCGCACGCTTCCAGGGCGCTGGGCCCGTCGAAGTCGGCCGGCCGCAGCGACGGCTTGCGGCGGAACGACTCGAGCAGGACGAACCCGTTCACCTCGGCGAGGGTGAGATCGGGCCACTTCCCGGGAAGCAGCGGCTCGGCGTCGATGCTGCGGCTGCGCAGCTCGCCCAGGTGGCGCTGCATGCGGCGGTTCAGCTTCACGACGCCGCCTCGCGGAATAGCGCGAAGGCGCTGGTGTACCCGTGCAGGAAGGTGGCGCCGCCCACGGGGCCGATCTCCCCGTTGCAGAAGAATCCACCCAGCGGCACCGCGCCGACCTTGGAGCGGAAGAGATCGGTGTCGTGGTCGGGCCTGCCGAAGAGGTGAGCGCCGCGGCCCAAGCAGGAGAAGAGCAGCGCTCCCCGCGGTGGGTGCGCGCGCGCGGCGCTGCGGTCGAGCAGCCGGGCCAGGTCCTCCTCGGCCGTTCTCGCGTCGCGGAGCAGGAACTGCACCACCTGCATGGGATGCAGCGCCGCGCCGATCACCAGCGCGCCCGTCCTGGGGTCCATCCCCATGAGGTTCCGCACCAGCAGCTCGCCTTCGCGGTACTCGACCGAGTCGCGCATCTCGATGCCGAGGAACAGCGAATGCCGGAACAGCTCCTGGTCGCGCAGCGGAAGCGAGGGGTATAGCTCGCGGAGCACCTCGATGGGCACCCGGCCGTCGACCTCCTGGAGCACGTTCCCCTGGCAGCGGGTCGCGATCATCGGCTTCCCCACCGGCCGGCACCCCTGCGCGACGATGGTCTCTACCAGGACGTTCCCGGCGAGGGCGACTCCGGCGGCGCCGCTGCGATGCGCCCTTTGCCCGAGGAAGACGCGGTTCGCGCCAGGCACGGGACCGCCGCTGGCGAGGCCGCCCACCTTGCTCGCCGCAGGGTAGGCGGCATCGAGACCGGCGATGACCGCCCCCGCGTCGACGGTGAGCGGGTCGGCGAGCAGCAGGAAGTGAGGCCGGGTCGCCGGGTCCACGTCGACCGCGTCGCGCCACTCCTGCGCGTCCGCGCTCTCCGGGAGCTCGTGCTGCTCGAGATGAAACGGCGTCAACCGCACTCCGGGAAGCGAGGCAGCGGTCAAGGAGAGCGCAGGCGCATCCTCGACCTCGTGCCCCGCCCCGATGATCCCGCCGCCCGTGCAACCGGCCAGCAGCGCGCCGGGGAGCGCGGTCTCCACCTGCGCCGGCAGCCGCGCGGACGCATCGAGGTGGTGCGGCGACACGAACGCCACCACCAGGTCGGCGGACGCGCCCGCGAGACCGCGCCGGACCTCGGCTGCCGTGTCGGCGACGGCCTCCTCGGTCCGCTCTTTCCTCGACAACGCGGACGCCCAGCGCATGCCCGAGGCATGCCACGCCTCCGGGAGGGGAGGCAAGCCGCCGCGCAAATGAGTAGAGTGCGCGAGCGCTTCGGGCGCGGAAAGGAACGGACATGGCACAACCCAAGAGGCCCGTCTGGCGGCTGCAGGTCGGCGAGGAAGCTCCCGACTTCGAGCTGACCGCCACGGGCGACGGGGCCGGCAAGGGGGGACCGCAGAAGAAGGTCCGCCTGAGCGACTACCGGGGCAAGAAGAACGTGGTGCTCGCGTTCTACCCGGCGGCGTTCACCCCCGTTTGAACGGTGCAGATGCCCTCGTACGAGGAGGATCTCTCCGAGTTCGAGCGGCGCAATGCCCAGGTCCTGGGCATCTCGACCGACCAGGTGTTCAGCAACGAAGCGTGGGCCAAGTCGATGGGCGGCCTGTCCTATCCCCTCTGCAGCGACAACTGGCCCTACGGCTACGTGGCGGTGCAGTACGGGGTGCTGCGCGGCTCGGGCACCACCGAGCGCGCCATCTTCGTCGTCGACCGGCAGGGGATCATCCGCTACATCGACATCCACAACATCGCGGAGCAGCCGCCCACCGACAAGATCATGGAGGCTCTCGACAAGCTGAGGTGAGCCGTGGAGAAGGCGCTCGAGCTGTCGCGCTACTGCGTGCCGTTCACGCCGTTCAAGCGCAAGCTGGAAGAGTCGCTCGTCTGCCTGGTCAGTACGGCGGGCGTGCGCGCGAAGAGCGATGCGCCGTTCAACCGGGAGGGCGACAACTCGTTCCGGCGCATCGACGGGAGCCTGTCGGCCAGCGACCTGGCGGTGGACGATTCACACTACGACCACGGCTGCATCGAGAAGGACGTGAACTGCGTGTTCCCCATCGACCGGCTCCGGTCGCTGGCGCGCGAAGGGCGCATCGCGGGCCTCACCGAGGAGCACTTCACGATGGGCTTCTCCCAGGCGCTGCGCGAGCTGCGCGAGACCACCGTCCCGCAGCTCGCGCGCGCCGTCTCGGCCGCCCGGCCCGACGCCGTCCTCCTCACCGGCGGCTGACGCCTCTGCCACCGCACCGTGGTCACGGTGCAGCGGGCGATCGAGATGCTCGGCGTTCCCACCGTGCTGATCACGGTCGAGCCCGAGGAGAGCGCGCAGGCCCGCCCACCCCGCGCGCTCTGCCCCCGCGGCTTCATCGC
>DASWGI010000215.1:0-1970 GCA_036393835.1 Myxococcales bacterium
TCTGCAGCACGCGGAGCAGCTTCGCCTGCTGCGCCATGGGCATGTTGCCCACCTCGTCGAGGAACAGCGTGCCGCCGTCGGCCAGCTCGAACGCGCCGGTGCGGTCCGTCTTCGCGTCGGTGAAGGCGCCGCGCACGTGGCCGAACAGCTCGCTCTCGAACACGCCCTCGGAGAGGCCGCCGGCGTTGACCACCACCATCGCCTTCCCGGCGCGCTTGCTGCTCTGGTGCAGCCAGCGCGCGACCACTTCCTTCCCGGTGCCGTGCTCCCCGGTGATGAGCACGTTGGCTTCGCTGGGCCCCACCCGCTCCAGCAGGCGCAGCACCGGCTGCATGACGGGGGCGTGCGCGACCAGCGGCGGCAGGTTGCCGCGGAGCCGCGAGTTCTCCTCCTCGAGCCGGCGGCTGCGGCGCAGCGCGCGGCCCAGCTCGATCTGCGTGCGCAGCGTGGTGAGGAGGCGCGCGTTGTCCCACGGCTTCTGCACGTAGTCGCGCGCGCCGCGCCGCATCGCTTCCACGGCGCCCTCCACGCTGCCCCACGCGGTCATCACCACCACCGGCAGGGTGGCGTCCTGCCCGCGCACCTGGGCGAGGAGGTCCAGCCCCTCCTTCCCGGAGGTCGTGTCGCGCGTGTAGTTCAGGTCCATCAGCACCGCGTCGAAGTCCGACTCTTGTAGCGCGGCCAGCACGCCGGCGGGCGAGGACGCGGGCACGAGCTCGAATCCCTCGCGCCGCAAGAGGAGCCGCAGCGCCTCGAGCACGTCGGGCTGATCGTCCGCGACCAGGATCCTCACTTCTCTATCCACCCGTCGCGCAGGCGAACGATGCGGTTGCCGTACGAGGCGTTCTTCTCGGAATGCGTGACCTGCACGATGGTGGTCCCCGCGCGGTTCAGCTCGCTGAAGAGCTGCATGATCTCCTCCGCCTGCGCGGAGTGGAGGTTGCCGGTGGGCTCGTCCGCGAGCAAGAGGGGAGGCTTGGCGATCACCGCCCGCGCGACGCCCACCAGTTGCTGCTGCCCTCCGGAGAGCTGGGTCGGGTAGAGGTCCTTCTTGCCCACCATGCGGAACCGGTCCAGCGCGTCGGCGACCAGCGCCTGCCGCTCCTTGGAGGACAGCCCGCGGTAGCTCAGCGGCACCTCCAGGTTCTCCGCCACCGTGAGCCCATCGAGCAGGTGGTATTGCTGGAAGACGAATCCGACGGCTTTCTTGCCCAGCTCGCCCCGCCCTTTCGCGGAGAGCGTGTCGACCCGGTCCCCCATCAGCTCGTACTCGCCGGTCCAGCCGGCATCGAGCAGCCCGAGGATGGCGAGCAGGGTGGACTTGCCCGCGCCGGAGGGTCCCATGACGGTGACGAACTCGCCGCGGTCGACGTCCAGGTCGATGCGGCGGAGGAGGAAGAGCTGCCCGCTGCCTTGCTTGACCGCCTTCTCCAGGTTGCGCAACCGGATCATTGGTTCACTCCGCCCGCAAGGCGATCATGGGGTCCACGCGCGTCGCGCGCCGCGCCGGCAGCCAGGTGGCCGCCGCGGCGACGGCGAGGAGGAATGTGCTCACCGCCGCGAGCGTCAGGGGATCTCGTCCCGCCACCCCGTACAGCGCTCCCTCCAGCCCGCGCCCGCTGGCGAGCGCGAGGAGCGCTCCGACCAGGACGCCTGCGAGCGCCGGCCGCAGCCCCTGTGAGACGACCAGCCGGAGCACGTCCCGCGGACGGGCGCCGAGAGCCATGCGGATGCCCATCTCCTGCTCACGCTGCGAGACGGAGACCGCCATGACGCCGTAGACGCCCACCGCGCTGAGCAGCAGGGCGATGGCGGCGAAGGCGCCCAGCACTCCGGCGGCGTATCTCGCGGCGAGAAACGCGTAGTCGTCGATCACCTTCGTCAGCGGCGCCAACTCCGACACCGGTTGCCCGCGATCGAGCGCGAGGAGTGCGGCGTGGGCCGCGGGCCCGAGGCTCGCGGGTGGAAGC
>DASWGI010000216.1:0-41287 GCA_036393835.1 Myxococcales bacterium
GGGGCGCGCGGTTCGTCCGGGGCCGGGAGGCCGTTCGCCCGCGCGCCCGGCCCCAGGACCACGGCCCCCGCGGGCAGCCAGGCGGCGAGGTCCTGCGCGCGCAGGACCGTCTCGGGACGGATCAGCTCGCCGTCCCTCACCGCGCAGGCGTACAGCTCCCCGCGGCGCGCCTCGAGCGTGGGTACGAGCAGCTCGCCGGGGCGGCGGGCGGACAGCGCCAGTGCGCGGAGGCTCGAGGCGCCCAGGACCGGCAGCTTGCGCGCGTAGGCCAGCGCCTTCACCGCGGCGAGGCCGACGCGCAGCCCGGTGAACGACCCGGGGCCCACGCCCGCGGCCAGCGCGTCGACGGACTCGAGCGGCGCGAGCGCGAGCAGCGCCTCGGGCAGCACGTCGCCGGCCTTCTCCGGGTGCAGCGACTCGGCGACGGTGCGCCCGTCCTCCCACAGCGCGCAGCTGAGCAGGGGCGACGAGCTGTCCAGCGCGAGGACGCGCAAGGCGCTACTCGAAGAATTTCCGCATCGCGTCGTTGCGCAGGGCGAACAGCATGAGCCCGAGCACCAGCGCGATCCCGACCACGTTGGCGACCTCCCGGAAGCGCAGCGACAGCGGCCGGCGGCGGATGCCCTCGATGCCGGCGGAGAGGACGTGGAAGCCGTCCAGCACCGGCAGCGGGATCAGGTTCATCAGGCCCAGGTTCACGCTGATCATGGCCATGACGTACACGAACATCTGCCAGCCCGCGTCGGCCGCCTTCCGCGCCACGTCGGCGATCAGGATGGGCCCGCCGATCGCCTCGGACGAGATGCGGCCGCTGACGATCTTCGCGATGCCCAGCGCGAGCCCGCGGATGGCGCCCACCGTCTCGGTGAAGCTGCGCGCGGCGGCCTCGCCGATCGGGTAGCGCACCCAGATGCGCTCGGTCTCGCCGCTGAAGATGGCGGCGTCGGGCGCGGCGCCCAGCTCGGGCACCTGCACGCGGATGCCCGACTCGTCGCGCTCGGTGCGCAGGTGCTGCCGCACGGTGACGGTGAGGAGCTTGCCGTCGCGGTGGACGGTCATGGGGAACGGCTCGGCGCCCTTGGCGCGGCGCACCGTCTCCACCTCGTCGAACCACCACACCACGGGCTTCCCGTCGATCGAGATCACCCGGTCGCCCCGGCGCAGCCCCGCCTCGTCGGCGGCGGAGCCGGGCTGCACGGCGAACAGGTTCAGGTCGGCGCACTCGATGCCGGATCCCGCGCCGGCGGCGTCCAGGGTGAGCCGCACCGGCTCCTGCGCCCACAGCGTCCCGCCGGGCGCGGGGACTTCGAGGCGCCGCAGCACCTCGATCGGGACGGGCCCGCGGAGGGAAGGCAGGCGGCGCTCCAGCTCCTCGTAGCTGGGCACCGGCTGGCCGGCCACCTTCACCACCAGATCGAACGTCTTCAGGCCGGCGCGCGCCGCCGGCGTGTCCGGCGCGGTGATCGCGATCTCGGCGATGCGCGGGGCGGCCGAGATGCCGATGCGCCCCTGCTTCACCGTCTCGATCGGGTTCGTCTCCTCGTGCACCGCGGGCGTGAGCCGGACGTCGAAGCGCTGGCCGCCGCGCTCGATGGTCAGCGTGAGCGGCTGCCCCGCGTGGGCCCGGATCTTCTCCTGCAGCATGAGGAAGCCGTCGACCTTGTCGCCGTCGACGGCCACGATCCGGTCGCCGTACTGCACGCCGGCCTGCGCGGCCGGCGAGCCCGGCTTCACGTAGCCGACCTTCGCCGCCAGGTCGCGGTGGGGCGCGGCGTTCACCGCGAAGTAGAGGATGAGCGCGAGGAGGAAGTTCGCCGCGGGGCCGGCGAAGGCGATGGCGGCCTTCTTGCGCGGGGGCTGCTCGAGGAACCCCCTGCCCCGGTCCTCGGGCGCAAGCTGCTCGAGCGGGTTGTCGCCGGCGAACTTCACGTACCCGCCCAGCGGGAGCAGCGAGACGCGGTACTCGGTCTCGCCCCACTGCACGCCGAACAGCTTGGGGCCGAACCCGATCGAGAACCGGACCGCCTTGACGCCCAGCCACTTGCCGACCAGCAGATGCCCCAACTCGTGAAAGAAGACGATGACGCTGATGAGCACCGCGAAGGAGACAAGCGTCAGGCCGGCCGAGTGCATCCAGGAGATCATTCCGACCAGTGTAATGTGCATGGCGGGGATTTCCAGCACCGCTTCAGCGGAGGTACGGGAGGACGCGTGCACACAAGAGGACAAAAGGGCCGGTGAAAAGGAGCGCGTCGATGCGGTCGAGCAGCCCGCCGTGCCCCGGCAGGAGGCGACTGGAGTCCTTCGCTCCGTACGCGCGCTTGAGCATCGATTCGCTGAGGTCGCCGAGCGGGCCGAGAACGCCCGCCCCCGCACCCACGACCACACTCCCCCACCAGGGGAGCTGAGGCAACCAGCCGAGCGACTTCACGGCCAGCGCGCCGCCGATCGAGGCGAGGAGCCCGCCGGCCGCGCCCTCCCAGGTCTTGCTGGGCGAGATGCGCGGGTAGAGCTTGCGCTGACCGTACACGCGCCCGGCGAAGTACGCGCCGGTGTCGTTGAGCCACGTCACCGCCAGCGTGAGGACCAGCCAGGCGAACCCGTCGGGGAGCTGGCGCAGCCGCACCACCGTGCCGAGCAGCAGGCCGGGATAGACGGCCCCGAGCACGGCGAGGCCGACCCGCTGCGGCGCGCGCGGAAGGTCCGGCTCGAAGAGCAGCGCGTCGACGAGCGTCACCATCACCAGCGCCGTCAGGATGGCGCGCGCGGTGAAGCCGTGGGCGTCCAGGCCTTCGGTCAGCGGCAAGAGGAAGGCCGCCGCGATGGACGCGATCTCCGCGCCGCGCAAGCGATCCCGAGGCGTGGCGCCCTGCCCCGCTTGCGCCCCTTGCCCGGGCAGCTCGTTCAGCTCCCACGCCGCCACGGCGGCGGCGGCCGAGACGAGCAGCGCGAACGGCAGGCCGCCCAGCCAGAGGAGCCACAGGACCAGCGGCAGCAGGACCACAGCGGTCGCCACGCGTACGAGGAGGATGCGGTCCACGCCGGTCATACCCCCATCCATTCAGCGGGCGCGTCGGATCTGCGCACTCGTCTTCCCGAATCGCCGCTCGCGCTTCTGGAAGTCGTCCAGGGCGACGAGCAGCGCCTCCTCGCCGAAGTCGGGCCACAGCGTCTCGGTCAGGTGGATCTCTGCGTAGGCGAGCTGCCAGAGGAGGAAGTTGGAGACGCGCACCTCGCCGCTGGTCCGCACCACCAGCTCCAGCGGCGGCAGTCCCGCCGTCCACAGGCGCTCCTCGACCGCTTCGGCGTCGACGTCGTCCGGCCGCAGCGCCCCGGCGCGCGCGTCCTCGGCGACCTTGCGGGCCATGGCGACGATCTCCTCGCGGCCGCCGTAGCTCAGCGCCAGCGTGAGGACCATGTCGGAATTTCCCGCGCTGTCGCGCTGCAGCTCTTCGAGCGGGTCGCGGACGCGCGGGGGCAACCGGTCCAGCTCGCCGATGGCGTGCAGCCGGATGCCGTTGTCCATGATCTCGGGGCGCTCGCGGTGGAGGTAGTCGCGGAGGAGGTCCATCAGGCCGCTCACCTCGTCCGGGGGCCGCTGCCAGTTCTGCGCGGAGAAGGCGTAGAGCGTGAGCGCCGGCAGCCCGAGCTTGCGCGCCGCGCGGGTCACCTCGCGCACCGAGTCGGAGCCCCTGCGGTGGCCCTCCAGGCGAGGGAGGCCCCGCTGCTCCGCCCAGCGGCCGTTCCCGTCCATGATGATGCCGACGTGGCGGGGGAGCGGCCGGGCGGCGACCTCGGCGCGCAGGTGGGCGAGCTCCAGCTCGGTGAGCAACACTCCTCCTGCAAAAGGGCGCAGGAGTCTACCATCCGAGACGTTCCCGAGTCGTGCCTCTCGGCTTCGTGGGCAGGCGTGCGCTACGTTGAGGGGGATGCGTGGCTGGTTCGGACCGTTCCGCCTCGAGCGGCAGGTAGGGCGCGGGGGCCTGGGGGCCGTGTTTCGCGCGGTCGACTCGCGCACCGGCGCCACCGTCGCGCTCAAGATGCTGCCCCCCGGCGTCGACCCGATCGGCCTCACCCGGCTGCGCCGCGAGTTCGCCGCCTTGCGGACGCTGTCGCACCCGAACATCGTCCGCGTGCTCGACGTGGGCGACGAGGACGGCATCCCCTGGCTCTCCATGGAGTTCGTCGAAGGGCTGAGCCTGCGCGAGTGGCTTTCGGTCGTCGGCGACCCCGTGCTGCTGGAGCCGGAGCCGGTGGAGGGTGCCTCGGAAGGCGTGGACCTCGACGTGCTCTTCGACGAGCCGGACTCGGGCATCTTCCTGGCGACGGCGCGCGCGCGGCGGCTGACGCTGACCACGGGAGTGGAAGCGATGCTCTCGCCCGAGGAGCAGGCCGAGCAGAACCGGCAGGAGCGGCTCGCTGCGCTGTGCGAGTCGATGGCGCAGCTTTGCGACGGGCTTTCGTTCATCCACGCCCGCGGGCTGGTGCACCGCGACTTGAAGCCCTCCAACATCCTCGTCACCCCGGCGCACCGGGCGATCCTCGTCGACTTCGGGCTGGTGAAGCGGCTGCACGAGGACCGCGCCACCGATCCGGGCCGCGCGGTCGGCACGTACCGGTACATGTCGCCGGAGCAGGCGCGCGGGGAGACGGTGGACCTGCGCGCCGACCTGTACTCGCTGGGAGCGACGCTGTACGAGCTGCTCGCGGCGCGGCCGCCGTTCACCCAGCAGAACCAGCTCGAGCTGCTCGAGGCAGTGGTCGGCAAGCGCCCCACTCCGGTATCGGAGATCAATCCCGGCGCCCCGCGCCTCCTCTGCGTCCTCTGCGACCGCCTCCTCGCGAAGCGCCCCGAGGACCGCCCCCGCGACGCCTCCGAAGTCGCCTCCACCCTCCGCTCCGTCGGCTCCGCCCTCGCACAGCCCAACTGACTCGCCGCGATCCTGATTAGAGCGTTCCCAGGGAGCGCGGGAGATCGGGGAGCGCGGGAGTTTTCGTTTTTCAAAAGCACTTCCTCCCGCGCTCCCGGTCCTCCCACGCTCCCTTGAAACGCTCTTGGATCAGGTTAGGCGTCTGTCGCGGCGGAGGTGGGAGTGACGGGGCCCTGGCGCGTCTGCTAGTCCAGCGCGGAGTGGGCGAGGCTGGACAGGGGAGGATCGAGAGGATCGGGCGGGCGCTGTTCCGGTGGCGGTCGTTCACGCCGGTGCCGCTGCTGGTCGTGGCCGTGCCGCTCGTGTGGCGCAGCCGCGGAGGCGGAGGAGCGGGATGGACCGCGGCGGGGATCGGGCTGTGCGCCGCCGGGCAGGCGCTGCGGGCGTGGGTGCTGGGCCAGGTGCCGGACGGCACCTCGGGGCAGAACGAGCGGCTCATCGCGACGGAGCTGAACACCTCGGGGCCGTACGCCCGGACGCGCAACCCGTTGTACCTGGGGAACCTGCTCATCACCCTGGGGCTCTGCGTCGTCGCGCACGATCCGGTCCTGCTCGCGCTGGTGGCGATCCTCTTCGCGGCGCAGTACCGGGCGATCGTCGCCGCCGAGGAGAGCTTCCTGCGCGGCCGGTTCGGCGCGCGCTTCGAGGAATACTGCGCGCGCGTGCCGCGGTTCTGGCCCCGGCTCCGCGCGCCGGGCGGAGCGGCTCAACCGTGGTCGTGGCGGCGCGCCCTGCGCAAGGAGCACAATCCGCTGGCAGCGTGGGCGGCGCTCGTGGTCCTGCTGCTCGCCTCCGACCAGGCGGTGCGCGCCCGGACGGCCGGAGCACCTGCGACCCTCCGCGGCTACGGTCTGTTGCCCTACGCGGTGCTGCTGCTCGGGATCGCGGCCGCCTGGCTCGCCGTGAAGGGCTGGAAGCACCGGTGGGGGCGCGGCGGCTTCACCGACGATCTGCGCCGCCGGGTGCGCGAGACGGCGCGCTGAGCTCGCCGGAGCGGGCGCGCATCCAGCCGTACCAGGCCTGTAGCCAATCGCCCAGCCGCCTTCCGGGGTCGCGCGACGCTCTGGAGCAACTCTGCTACGGTCCCAAGCATGGTCGCGCTCGCGACGAGCTGCTGGCTGGGCTTTCTCATCGGGCTGCGCCACGCGCTCGACCCGGACCACCTGGCGGCGATGAGCACGCTGGTGGTCGATCAGCCCAGGCGGCAAAGGGCCGCGGTCCTCGGCGCCTGGTGGGGCGTCGGCCACTCCGCGGCGCTCCTCGGCGCGGGCGCGCTCCTGCTCCTCTGCCGCGTGCGGCTCCCGGAGCGCGCGGCGGAGGTGTTCGAGCTGGGCGTGTCGGTCATGCTGATCGCGCTCGGGGTGCGCAGCCTGCGCCGGGCGCTGCGCGCGCGCGGCGGCGCCGCCGTCGAGCACGCGCACGGGCACGTCGTGCACGCGCACGACGGCGACGAGGACCACTTCCACGTGCGTTCCTTGACCATCGCGCGGCGTCCGTTGCTGGTTGGGCTCGTGCACGGACTCGCCGGCACCGGGGGGATCACCGCGCTGGCCCTGGCCTCCATGCCCAGCGTCGCCGCCGCGCTCGCCTACGTCGCGCTGTTCGCCCTCGGCTCCATCGGCGGCATGGCGCTCCTCACCGGCTCGCTCGGCGTCCCCATCGCGCGGCTCGCGCGCCGTCCGGCGGCGCACGCCGCCCTGATGGCCTGCGTGGGAGCGGTGTCGCTCCTCGTCGGGCTGGTGTGGGGCGCGCCCATCGTCGGGCGGCTCCTGCCTTCCTGAGCGCCGATCAGACGGCGGTCGCCTCCGCGCTCACCAGCGGCCCCGGGCCCCGCCGGGGCACCAATGATCCCGCGGGCGACGAGGAGAGCGCCTGTCGCGATGCGCACCCACGCGGCCACTGAGCGGTGGCGCCGAGGCGCCCCTCGTGGCACCGTCCGCGGCCGATGGGCAACTACCGCCGCCTGCTCGCCGCGGTCCGGCCACACGCCGGGCTGTTCGCGCTGGCCGTCGCTTCGATGGTGGTGCTGGCGGCGGCGACGGGCCTGTTCTCCTGGCTGGTGGGCCCGCTCTTCCAGTACGTCTTCCGGGGCGGGGAGCTGGGGTCGACCGCGCTCCCCTGGCTGCCGCACCTCGGCCGGCAAGAGCTGCAGCGCGCGCTGCCGCTCCTCATCCTCGGCATCGCGCTGGTGCGCGGAGCCGCGTACTTCGGCCAGTTCTATTCGATGGGAATGCTCGGCCAGCGCGTGGTGGCCGATCTCCGGCGCGCGCTGCAGGAGAAGCTGCTGGCGCTCCCCCCGGCGTTCTTCGCGCGGGCATCCTCGGGCGACCTCCTCTCGCGGTTCGCGAGCGACGTTGCGGCGGTCGAGTTCGCCGTCACGTACGGCCTCGCCTCGTACCTGCGCGACGGCATGCAGGTGCTGGTGCTCCTGGGCGTCTCGATCGCGCTCGACTGGCGCCTGGCCGTCTTCGCCTTCGTGGCGGTGCCGCTCACCGTGGTCCCCATCGTGCGGTTCGCGCGGCGGCTGCGGCGCATCGCGGTGCGCGGGCAGGAGCAGATCGGCGGGCTGTACACGCTGCTCCACGAGGCGCTGCAGGGCGTGCGCATCGTGCAGGCGTTCGGGATGGAGCGCTACGAGGCGGACCGCTTTCGCGCCGAGCAGGATCGCTTCCTCGGCACCATGCGGCGCAGCTTCTTCGTCCGCGCGATCTTCACCCCGACGCTCGAGCTGATGGCGGCGGTCGGGATCGCCGCCACCGTCGTGCTGGCCGCGCGCGCGGTCGAGCTGGGCCGGCTCCAGCCGGAGCGGGTGATCTCCTTCCTCGCGACCATCGTGCTCCTCTACCAGCCGCTCAAGAACCTGGGCGGCACCGGGCAGGGCGTGACCCAGGGCCTCGCCGGCGCGCAGCGCCTCTACGAAGTGCTGGACGAGCCGGAGGGCATCGCCGAGGGCGGCCGCGAGCTGCCCCGCTTCGCCGATCAGGTCCGGTTCGAGCGCGTCTCGTTCCGCTACCCCGAGCGTTCTCCCTGGAACGCCCGTTCAGGCGGGAACGGGGCGCCGCAAGCCCCCCCGGTGCTCCGGGAGGTCGACCTGACCTTGCGGCGCGGCGAGGTGGTCGCGCTGGTGGGCCAGAGCGGCGGCGGCAAGACCACGCTGATGAACCTGGTGCCGCGCTTCGCCGACCCGACCGCCGGGCGCGTGCTGATCGACGGACACGACCTGCGGGAGGTGTCGCTCCGGTCGCTGCGGGCGCAGGTGGCGCTGGTCGCGCAGGAGACGTTCCTCTTCAACGACACCGTGCGCGCGAACATCGCCTACGGCAGGCCGGACGTCTCGCCCGACCAGCTGACGGCCGCGGCCCGGGCGGCGCGCGCCGACGAGTTCATCCGCGCGCTGCCCGACGGCTACGACACGCAGGTCGGCGAGCGCGGCGTGACGCTCTCGGGCGGCCAGCGGCAGCGCATCGCCATCGCCCGCGCCCTGCTCAAGGACGCGCCCATCCTGCTCCTCGACGAGGCGACCAGCGCCCTCGACACCGAGAGCGAGCGGGAGGTCCAGCGCGCTCTGGATCGGCTGATGGCGGACCGCACCTGCCTGGTGATCGCGCACCGCCTCTCCACCATCCGGCACGCCGGCCGCATCGCGGTGCTCGCGGAAGGGCGCATCGTGGAGCTGGGCACGCACGACCAGCTCCTCGCGACCAAGGGGGAATACGCCCGCCTGTACGCGCTGCAGTTCGCCCCGGGCTGAACGCCGGATCCACTTGCGGCGGACGACGAATGGCGCAAAGCTACCGGGCGCCGATGACCCCCCGGGTACCCAGCAAGAAGCAGACGCTGCTGCAGTACCTCCAGCGGGGCGTCACCATGGTGCACCTCGACGCCCGGCGCCCCGGCGTGGTCGTGCCGCCCCAGTACGCGGGCGAGGCGCACCTGCGGCTGAACCTCTGCTACCGGTATTCGATCCCGGATTTCGAGATCGACGAGCGCCGGATCCAGGCGACGCTGTCCTTCTCGGGCACGCCCTTCCAGTGCGTCCTCCCCTGGCAATCGATCTTCGGCATCACCAGCCACGCAGGCGACGGCCAGGTCTGGCCGGAGGACCTGCCGACCGAGGTCATGCAGACGCTGGGGCGGCCGGAGCGGCAGCCTCCGGCGCGCGCGGATCGGCCGGGCCTCGTCGCCGTGCCGCGCGAGGCGAAGGCGGCCGATCTGCCGCCCGCCGAAGCACGCGACGCCGGTCCTTCTCCCGGGGATAGTCCCCGCCGTCCGCACCTGCGGCTGGTCCGCTAAGCTCTCGACGTCGAGGTTCGACTGCGAGGTTCGAGGTCGAGCTTCGACTTCGGCATTCGGCGTCGACTACAACCCGGCGGCGGCACCTGCGTCGGCGGCGATCACGACGCGGCCGGCGGCGTGGCGTAGCCACTGTGCCGGGCAGGACACCAGGTCCTCCGGTCCTTTCAGCGTCCTCGCCAGCACCGCCGCCTTCTGCTCCCCGGTCACCTGCAGCGCCACGTTCCGCGCCGTGACGATCAGGAACGGCGTGAGGGTCAGCCGATCGACTCGCGGCTCCAGGTGCTGGGGCGCGCGAACGTGCCGGACGAGCTCCTCGTCTCCCCGTTCCGCCGAGCTGGGCACGCCCGCGAACAGCGAGCAGATGTGGCCGTCCGGTCCGAGCCCGAGCAGGACGAGGTCGAGCCGGGGCGGTTCTCCCAGCGTCGCGCGCAGCTCGGCCGCCGCGCGCCGCGCCTCCTCGTCCAGGTCCGCCGCCTCTCCGCGCAGCCGGTGCACCTGCGGCGCCTGAACGCGGACATGGGCGAACAGCTCCCGCTGCGCGAGCCCGCAGTTGGAGCGCTCGTCCTGCGGCGGCACCGCGCGCTCGTCGGTGAAGAAGAATTGCAGCGAGCCCCACGGGATGCGGTCGCGGATCGCCGGCGAGCGCACTTTCTCGAACAGCGGCCGCGCGCTGCCTCCTCCGGTCAACGCGACGGACCCGCGCCCGCGCGCCGCCACCGCCCCTGCGGTGGCCTCGATGAACAGCTCGGCCGCCACGCCCGCCACCTCGGCGGCGTCGCGGACGACGGCCACCTCGCTCACGAGCCGCTCTTCGGCAGGAGCTTCACCGCGGCCTGCACCGCCGCGGCGTACAGCTCGTCCTGCCCGGCGAGCAGCTTCAGCTCGAGCCCGAGGAGCCGGCCCGGCGTCTCCGGGGGCAGGCGCACGCGGTTCACGATCTCGCCGTCGTCGTCCCCGCGCACCTCAGCGACCAGGAGCGCCTTCTCCCGGCGCAGCGTGAACGTCACCGGCGGCGCGGTGAACTCGAAGGCCGCGATCTGCCCTCTTCCCAGCGGCGCCGCCGAGGGACATCCGGTGAGCGAGGTGCCGTCCCCCGCGCCGGGCATCGACGAGTCACTCTCCGGCTCCGGCCCGGTGAGGAGCTCCACCCGCGACTTCCGCACGCGGGAAGCGAACCACCCGGCGAGCAGCACGCCTTCGGCTCCGATGGCCCCGGCGCAGATCACGCGGGCGGACCTCAAGTTGCCCCGGTGCTCGCGGAGGTTGGGGACGTCGAGCACTTCGGCGGCGAGCGACATCCACGGGAAGATCCGCGCCCAGGCGAGGTCGCCGATGGGCGCGCCGCGCGCGACCAGCGCCGCCACGTCCGCGAGCGCCTCGGGCGGACGCGTGCCCGAGTCGATGATCACCCGGTCCGCCGCCTCCACCGCCCGCCGCAGCAGGGCGCCTTCGGGGCGCCCTCCCCAGACGACCACCACCGGCAGGTCGGGCACCAAGAGGCCCAGCAGCGCCGACTCCAGGTGGCGCACTCCGCCGCCTTGCGCGGTCAGCACGATCCGCTCCAGCGAGACCGCACCCCCGCTGCGCACCACCGACACGCGGGCGGCCACCGAGTCGCTCTCGGCGCGCGGCTCGGCGATGAGCACCACCAGCCTCGACGGGTGGAGCCGTCCCGCGGCCTCCAGCGCCGCCTGCGCGCGGTCGTACGCTGCCGGGCTGAAATAGATGGCCACCAGGTTGAACGCGCTGACCGTCTCGCCCGCGCTTCCGCCGCGCTCCTTCGCCTGCTGGAGCAGCGCGCGGATCTTGCCCAGGTCCATCCCTTCGTCGAACCGGATCGACAGCTCGTCCCAGCCGCGCGGCGCCTGCCCGCCGGCGATCGGCTCCCCGATGGAAATGCTCATGGCCGCCTCCACGCCCGTCCGTCGCGAGCCAGGAGCGCGTCCGCCTCGGGCGGCCCCCAGGTGCCCGCCTCGTAGGGGTCAGGCGGCGGCGCGTCGGGCGCCTCGGTCGTCTTCAGGATCCCGTCGACGAGCTTCCAGGCCGCCTCGACCTCGTCCTTGCGGGTGAACAGCGTCTGGTCGCCGCGCAGGGCATCCAGGAGCAGCCGCTCGTAGGCCTCCGGCGAGGCGGCGGCAAAGGCGGCGCCGTAGCGGAAGTCCATGCTCACCGTGCGCGGCCGGTACCGTTCGCCGGGCACCTTGGCGGAGAAGCGCAGGGCGATGCCTTCCTCCGGCTGCACCCGCACGATGAGGGTGTTGGGCGTCGCCGCGCCTTCGCCGAAGAGCGCGTGCGGCAGCTTGCGGAACTGGATGGCGATCTCCGTCACGCGCTTGGGCAGCCGCTTGCCGCTGCGCAGGTAGAAGGGCACCCCGTCCCAGCGCCAGCTGTCGATGTTCAGCTGGATGGCGGCGAAGGTCGGCGTGCGCGAGCCCTTCGCCACGTCCTTCTCCTCCTGGTAGCCGGGCACGTCGTTGCCGGCGATCTGCCCCGACGTGTACTGGCCCAGGACCACCCGCTGAGCGACCGCCTCGGGCCCCTCGATGGGGGAGATCGCGCGCAGCACCTTGACCTTCTCGTCGCGCACGGCGTCCGCGTCGAACGCCACCGGCGGCTCCATCGCGGTCAGGCAGACGAGCTGGAGGACGTGGTTCTGGATCATGTCGCGCAGGATGCCGGCCTCCTCGTAGTAGCGGCCGCGCCCCTCGATCCCCAGCTCCTCGGCGGCGGTGATCTGCACGTGGTCGACGTAGTTGCGGTTCCAGATCGGCTCGAAGATGGTGTTCCCGAACCGGAAGACGAGGAGGTTCTGCACCGTCTCCTTGCCCAGGTAGTGGTCGATGCGGAAGACCTGCCGCTCGTCCATCGCCTCCAGCACCATCCGGTTCAGCGCGCGCGCCGAGGCCAGGTCGCGGCCGAATGGCTTCTCGATCACCACGCGGGTGAACCGGGCGTCGCCGGGCGGACGGATGAGGCCGTGCTTCTGCAGCTGCCGGAGCAGCACGGGATAGGTGCTGGGCGGCGTGGCGAAGTAGAAGAGGCGGTTCCCGCGCGTCGCCCGGGCGCGGTCCAGCTCTTCCAGCGTGCCGGCCAGGCGCTGGAAGGTCGCGTCGTCGTCGAACGCGCCCGGCACGTAACGGAGCCCGGCGGCGAAGTCGCGCCACAAGTCCTCGTCGATGGGCTTGGTGCGGGAGAACCTGCCCACCGCCTCGCGCATGTCCGCCTGGTACTGCTCGTGCGTGTACTCGCTCTTGGACACGCCGACGACCCCGAACGCCGCCGGGAGGTGCGCCGACACCGCCAGGTTGTAGAGCGCCGGGATCAGCTTGCGATGCGCCAGGTCGCCGCTGGCGCCGAAGACCACCAGCGCGCACGGCTCGGGGGCCGAATCCGCCCGCAGGCCATGGCGGAGCGGATTCTGGACCTCGTCGTGCTCGGGCGCATACGGCATGTCAGGCCTTCTTCACTTCGTGGCCGCCGAACTCGTTGCGCAGCGCCGCCTGCACCTTGGCGTTGAACGACTCCTGCTGGCGCGAGGCGATGCGCTCGATGAGCGAGAGGGTGATGACTGGCGCCGGAACGTTCTGGTCCATCGCAGCCTGCACCGTCCAGCGGCCCTCTCCGCTGTCCTCGACGTAGCCGCGGACGCCCTCCAGCCGGGGATCCTTGCTGAGCGCCTCGGCGAGCAGCTCCAGCAGCCAGGAGCGCACCACGCTGCCGTGCAGCCAGACCTTGGCGATCGCGGGCAGATCGAGGTTCGGGAACGGAGCAGACTTGAGGATCTCGAACCCCTCGCCGTAGGCGGCCATCATCCCGTACTCGATGCCGTTGTGGACCATCTTGGTGAAGTGTCCGGACCCGGCCGGCCCGGTGTGGAGCAGCCCATTCTCGGGAGCGAGCGTCTCCAGCGCGGGGCGCGCCAGGCGGAACGCCTCGGGCGATCCGCCCACCATCAGGCAGTAGCCGTTCTTGAGGCCCCACACGCCGCCGCTGGTCCCGGCGTCCATGAAGAGCAGGCCGCGCTGCTGCAGCTCCTGGGCGCGGCGCATCGATTCCTTGAAGTTGGAGTTGCCGCCGTCGACGATCAGATCGCCGCGCGACAGCTTGGCGGCGAGCGAGACGATCACCTCCTCGGTGATCCGGCCGGCCGGGACCATCGTCCAGACGACGCGCGGCGGTTGAAGCGCGGCGACCACCTCGTCCAAGGTGGTGGCCGGCGTCGCCCCGTGGGTGGCCAGCTCCGCCGCCCGGCGCGGGTCGACGTCGTACACCACGACCTTGTGCCCCCCGCGCAAGAGCCGCTGCGCCATGTTGGCGCCCATCCTGCCCAGGCCGAGCATCGCGATCTGCATGGACATCTCCCAGCCGCCGCATTCGGCGGCGCTGCGCTTTTTCGCGGCCTATCCGCGGATGAGCTCCAACGCCTCGCGCACCGCCTGCAGGAATTTCCGCGGGTCGCCGTCCTCGACGTGCACGCGCAGGGCGCGCCGCCCGCGCGCCTGCAGCACCTCCAGATCGCCGCGCGCCTGGGCCGCGAACAGCGTGGCGAACCCGTACGGCTGCCCGGGGATGGGGAGGTCCGCTCCTCCATCGACCGTGGTCTGCACGAACACGCCCGTATTCGGCCCGCCCTTGTGGAGCTGCCCGGTCGAGTGCAGGTAGCGCGGGCCAAAGCCGAAAGTAACGGCCAGTCTGGTCGCGTCGCGCACCTCGCCTTGCAGCCTGGAGAGCTCCGCGTGGAGCCGGTCGTCCGGCACCACGTACCCGAGCTGCGCGACGTAGTCGCCCTCGTCTCCGAGCGCCAGGTGCGCCGCGATCCAGTGCACCGGGCTGGACCCGCTCTGCCCTCCGAGGGTGCCCGCCGCCTTGCGCAGGATCGCCGCGTGCTCCGGGCTGCAGAAGAGCGCCAGCCCTCCGGCGCGCAGGGCCGGCTCGGCCGGCGGCAGCTTCCCGCCCGAGAGCAGCTCCTTGGTCTTCTCTTTCGCGACCGCCACGTCTGGCTCGTCGAAGGGATCGATCTCCAGGACGGCGCCCATCACCGCGGTGGCGATCTCCCAGCGCAGGAACTCGCCTCCCAGCCCGTACTCGCCCGCCACCTCCCAGCGGATCACCGGGTGACCGGCCTCCGCGAGCGCCTGCACCGCGCGCTCGTGCTCCGGCGCGTGCTCGCCCGAAAGCCACAGCGCGACGAACAGGCGGTCGTTGCCGTACGCCTCGGGCGGACCGACCGGCTCGCCGTCCACCGGCAGGATGCCGCGGCCGTTCTTGCCGGTGCTCTCGGCGACGAGCTGCTCCACCCACGCGCCGAACGGCCGCAGCCGGGGGCTGAGCAGCAGCGTGAGCTTGTCGCACCTCGCGCGCGCGCAGCCGCCGGCGATCGCCCCCAGGCGCACCGCCAGGTTCTCCTTGAGCGGCACGCGGGCGTGCGAGGCGAGCGCGACCCGGTCCGCCTCGTCGAGCAGCTTGTCCACCGAGAGCCCCAGGAGCGCCGCGGGCACGAGCCCGAAGAACGACAGCGCCGAGTAGCGGCCGCCGATGTCCGGGGGGTTCGCCCAGGTGCGCCAGAACCCTTCCTTCTGGGCCAGCTGGTGCAGGGGCGACCCGGGATCCGTGATGGCCACGAACTGCCCGCCGGCCTTGCCCGGGGAAACGCCCTCCAGCACCGAGCGGAAGTGCCGGTAGAACGAGCTCACCTCGGTGGTGGTGCCGCTCTTCGACGAGACCAGGAAGAGGGTGCGCGCGAGATCGAAGCCCTCGACGGCCTTCCGGACCGCGTTTGGAGCGGTGGAATCGAGGACGCGCAGGTCGAGGCCGCCCGGCTGCTTGCCGAACACGCGCGCCAGGACGTCCGGGCAGAGGCTCGAGCCGCCCATCCCCAGGAGCACGCAATGGCGGAAGCGCTGCGCGGCCTCCTTGGCGAAGCTCGCCAGCTCGGGCGCGTCGTTCCGCATCCTCTGCGTCACCTCGAGCCACCCGAGGCGGTTCTTCGCCACCTCCTGGTGCTTGGGATCCGAGCTCCACAGCGACGGATCCTTCGCCCAGAGGCGCGCGCCGGCCTTCTTGTCCGCGGCGATCTTCAGCCCCTGCTCCGCCGCGTCCTTGCGCCGCCCGAGGCGCTCGTCCACCTTGCGCGCCCTGCGGAAGCGCTGCGCCTCGGAACGCGCGCCGATCGCGTGCAGGAGGTTCTTCAGCGCCGTGCTGAACAGCTCCAGGCCGTCCTCGGTCAGCTTGCGGCAGACCTCCTCGAGGTCGATGCCGATCTGCGCGAGCCGCGCGAGCTGCGCGCGGGCCTCGCCGACACCCTGCAGCACCGAATCCGGCACGACCTTGCCGTGGTCGTTGAACGCCAGCAGGGTGGCGAGCGGCATGGTGTTGACGGTGTCGCGCCCGATGAGCGGCTCGACGTAGAGGACGTCGCTGTAGGCCTTGTTCTTGGTGCCGGTCGACGCCCACAGCGGCCGCTGCCGGGTGGCGCCCTTCGCCTCCAGCGCCTTCCACCGCGGGGTGGCGATGGACTTGAGATAGACCTGATACGCCTCCTTCGCGTTCGCCACGGCGATCTTTCCCAGTAGCGATTTCTCGCCCTTCTGCTCGAGCAGCTTGTCGACCGCGGTATCGACCCGGCTGACGAAGAACGAGGCGACGCTATGGATCTGCGCGACCGGCAGCCCCTTCGCTACCCGGTCCTCCAGGCCCGCGATGTACGCGTCGATGACCTGCTGGTAGACGCGGTTGGAGAAGATCAACGTGATGTTGACGCTGATCCCCGCGGCGGTCGCCTCGCGGATGGCCGGGATGCCTTCCGGGTTGGCAGGGATCTTGATGAACAGGTTGGCGCGGTCGACCGCCTTCCAGAAGCGCTTCGCCTCCTCGACGGTCGCGCGCGTGTCGCGGGCGATGAACGGCGACACCTCGAGGGAGACGAACCCGTCTTTCCCGCCCAGGCGGTCGAAGAGCGGCCGCAGCACGTCGCAGCCCGCGCGGACGTCGCCGATCGCCAGCGTCTCGTAGATCTCCATCGGCGTACGGCCCGCCTCGATCAGGCGCGACAGCTCGTCGTCGTACTCGTCCGTCTCGACGATCGCCTTCTCGAAGATCGCCGGATTCGCGGTCACGCCGCGGATGCCGTCCTCGTCGACGAACCGGAGCAGCTCGCCCGAGTGGATCAGCTTGCGTCCGATCAGGTCCAGCCACGGGCTCTGGCCGACCTCGTTCAGCATCTGGGAGGGTTTCATGGTCTACCCCTTCGTGTTCGTGCGCGCGCCTTCGGAGACCCAATTGCCGATGCGCGCGGCGATCTTCTGCGGCGTCATCCCGTACGCTTCCGCCAGCGCCTTCTCCGGCGCGCTGGCGCCGAACCGGTCGATGCCGACCACCAGGCCGTCGCCGATCAGGCGGTACCAGTCGAGCCCGCCGGCCGCCTCGACGGCGACCAGCTTCGTCCTGGTGTCGTGGGGCAGCAGCTTGCGCTGCTCGTCGCCGGGCCACTCGAGGAAGCGCTCCACGCAGGGCATCGAGACCAGGCGCGTGCGCGCGCGCAGCCCGGCGTCGAGGAACTGGAGGGCCTGCTGCGAGGCCGGCAGCTCCGACCCGGTGGCCACGATCACCAGCTCGGGCTCGCCCTGCGCCTCCACCAGGGTGTAGGCGCCTCGCAGGATCTTCTGCACGTCGCCCGCGGTCGCGCGCTGCAGCGGCGGCAGCTTCTGCCGGGTGAGCACCAGCGCGGTCGGCCCCTCCTTGCGCTGCAGCGCCGCGGCCCAGGAGGCGGCCACCTCCAGCGGATCGCCGGGCCTCCAGACCTGGAGGTGCGGGATGGCGCGCAGCGAGGCGAGCTGCTCGATGGGCTGGTGGGTGGGCCCGTCCTCCCCGAGGAAGATCGAGTCGTGCGTGTAGACGAACAGGCTCTGCAGCCTCGACAGCGCCGCCAGCCGGATGGGGGGCCGCATGTAGTCGCTGAAGAGGAGGAACGTCGCGCCGAACGGGATGAAGAACCCGTCGTAGGCGAAGCCGTTCACCATCGCGCCCATGCCATGCTCGCGGACCCCGAAGTGGATGTTGCGGGCGCCGTACTCGCCCGGCCTCACGTCGCCGCCGTCCTTGATGTACGTGAACGTCGAGGGGTCGAGATCGGCGGAGCCGCCCACCAGGTTGGGCACCAGCTCCGCCACCTTCTGGATGACCGCCTGCGACACCTTGCGGGTCGCCTCCGGCGCGGCCGTGCTCGCGACGACCTTGGCGAGCTGCTCGGGGAGATCGCGCGGCACCTCGCGATTGGCGTACTGGTCCCACAGCCGCGCGTGGGCCGGGTCCTTGCGCCATTGCGCGAGCTTCTGCTGCCAGGCGTCGTAGCCCTTCTTCAGCTCCTCGACGCGCGCGGCCCACAGGGCGCGCACCTCGTCGGGGACCAGGAAGGTCGGCTCCTGGGGCCATCCCAGCCTCTGCTTGGTCAGCCTGACCTCGTCCTTCCCCAGGGGCGAGCCGTGCGCCTCGTGCGTGTCTGCCTTGTTGGGCGAGCCGTAGCCGATCACCGTGCGCACCGCGATCAGGCTGGGACGATCCTTCTCTTCCTTCGCCGCGCGGATCGCGCGGTCGATCGCCTCCGTGTCGTTGCCGTCCTCGACCTGCTGGGTGTGCCAGCCGTACGCCTCGTACCGCTCGAGCCGGTCCTCGGTGAACGTCACGTCGGTATGGCCGGCGAGCGAGACGCGGTTGTCGTCGTAGAGGAAGATCAGGTTGCCGAGTCTCAGGAAACCCGCCAGGGACGAAGCTTCCGCCGAGACGCCTTCCATCAGGTCGCCGTCGGAGCAGATGCCGTAGACGTAGTTGTCGATCAGCCCCGCGCCGACGCGCGCGGCGAGCATCTTCTGCGAGAGCGCCATGCCCGCGGCGTTGGCGATGCCCTGCCCGAGCGGTCCGGTGGTCGCCTCGACGCCGGGGGTGTCGCGGAACTCGGGATGGCCAGGCGTCTTCGAGTGCAGCTGCCTGAACTTCCTGAGATCTTCGATCGCCACGTCGAACCCGGACAGGTGCAGCAGCGCGTAGATCAGCATCGAGCCGTGGCCCGCGCTGAGGACGAACCGGTCGCGGTTGGGCCAGCGGGGAACCTTGGGATTGAAGCGCAGGTGCCGGGTCCACAGCACGTGGGCCATGGGGGCCGCGCCCATCGGCATGCCGGGATGGCCGCTGTTGGCGTTCTCCACGGCGTCCACCGCGAGGAAGCGGATGGTGTCGATGGCCTTCTTCTCCAGCTCGGGCTTCAGGATGGGCATGTGTTCCCTAGGGAATGGTCGCGGGTGTGTGACGCGTCTGGGGCAGAAGGGTTGCTTCGTCCGCGGCGAGCGCGGCGGCGCCCAGCACCGTGGTGTTCGGGTCGAGCACCACCTGCACGGGGATCGCCTCGAGCACCGGCCGCATGCGCCCCTTGGCGAGGAAGGCGGCGCGGAACCGGCCGTCCCGCAACTCGGGCAGGATCTTCGGCGCGATGCCGCCCGCCACGTACACTCCCCCGGTGGACAGCGCCTTGAGCGCCAGGTTGCCCGCCTCCGCTCCGTACAGGGTGCAGAACGTCTCCACGGCGCGCCGGCAGAGGGGAGCGCCGCCGCGCGCCGCCGCGGTGATCGCGGCCGGCGCGTCGCCACGCGAGTAGAGCGCCGCTTGCGCCACGTGCGGGGGGAGCGGCGCTCCGCTTTCGTGCGCGAGCGCCTCCGCGATGTTGACCAGCCCGTCTCCCGACACGACCCGCTCCCAGGAGACGTGCTCGTAGCGGCGCAAGAGGAACCGGAGGATGCCAATCTCCATCTCGTCGCGCGGCGCGAAGGAGCTGTGGCCGCCTTCGGTGGCGAGCACCTCCCGCCGGCCGCAGGCATCGAGCACCGCGATCGCCTCGCCCAGTCCCGTCCCTGCGCCGATCAGCGCCCAGGGCCCGCTCGGATCCGGCACCCCCTCGTTGAGCGTCACCAGGTCGGCCTGCTTCACCGCCGGGAGCCCGAGCGCCAGCGCGTGGAAGTCGTTCGCAAGCCGCACCGACTCGATTCCCCAGATTCCGGCCAGCTCGCGCTCGTCGAGGATCCAGGGAAGGTTGGTGGTGTGCGAGCGGCCGCCAGACACGGGCCCCGCGACCCCGAACGCGGCGTGCCGCGGAAGGGGCCGTCCCAATTCCTGCGCGAAAGCGCGGCCCATGGCCCCCAGGCCAGGGTACTGGCGGCTGTCGAATCGGCGGCTCTCCAGCAGCTCGATCGAGGGCCTGCCCGCGGGTCCCGCAGCCTCGCCGACCTCCGCGATCGCGAGGAGCGTCTTGGTGCCGCCGACGTCTCCGGCGAGGACCTGCATGGTGCGGGCACCCTACAAGACGGGGCCGGAAGATCAAGGGACTCGGGACGCAGCGGACGAGTGGCGGGCGGCGCCGCACCCCATTGCCGCGGGACGGGTGGCTGCGTACCCTTCCCGAGGATCGGAGGAGTGTCGATGCGGAAGATTCTGTGGTGGGCGGCAGCCGTGCTGCTCCTCGGAGCGGGAGCGGCGCGCGCGCAGGTCGAACAGTATCCGGGGACGGCGGGCACTATCATCCCCATCGGAGACACGGCCTGGAGCGCCACCGCGGGGCGCACCGCCGGCTCGGGCAACAGCGTGGTGCAAGCCGAGGCGGGATGGCCGGGCATCAGCTTCACCTACGTGCACGGCGCGAACGAGCGGACCGACGTCGGCGCGCGCATCAACTTCAACTACGGGTTCATGAACACCACCACCAGCCTCACCGGCGTGGACCTGCAGGTCCCCTACCGGTACCGCATGACCGACGACCCGAGCGGCGGCATCAACGTGGTGCTGCAGGCTTCGCCGGGGCTCACGCTGTACTCGAACCACGGCTCGACGCTGTTCGGCGTGGGCGGCCCGCTCGGCATCGTCGTGGGCACCCGCGTGAGCGACTCCGTGACGCTGGACGCGGGCGCCGAGATCCCGGTCCTGCTCTCCTTCACCAATCCCTTCGGCGTCGTCTTCGGACCTCTCTTCGGCGTGGGCGGCGAGTACATGGTCGACCGGAACCTCATGGTGACCGCGCGCGTCCGCATGGGGCCGGAGATCTCTCTCGACCACACCGGCTCGAACGCCCAGTTCGGCCTGCAAACCCTGATCGGCGTCGCGTACAACATGCGCTGACCCGCCTCTAGAGCGACTACTTCGTTTCAGGGGAGGGCGGGAGACACGGGAGAACGGGAGAATTTTTTTTGTGAAAAACAACTCCCACCCTCCCGCTCCTCCCGCCCTCCCCTGAAACTCTTTTGGTCCTCCTCCGTCAGAGCAACTGCACGAGGGCGGATTGGTCGAGATCGAGGCGGGCGCCGTCGAGGGCGGCGATGGCGGCGTCGTGGATGCGCGACTCTTCCTGCAGGACCTTCTCGCGCTGCGCGGGCTTCGCCTTGGTCTGGGCCAGCCAGCGCGAAAGCCGCTTGAGCGAGGCGTCGCGCTCCGCCGAGGCGCGGTCCTTGGCCTGAGCGACCAGCCTCGCCAGCCGGCGGCGCGCCTCCGCCTCCGCCTCCTCGAGGCCCTGCTCCACCGCTTCCACGAACGGCGCCGGCGGCCCCCCTTCGGGCGCGGGCACGGGTTCGATCCTGCGCGCCGAATCGAGCTGCGCGGCCAGCTCGTCGGACACCTGCGCCCCGCCGCCGTCCAGCCGCGCGACCACGCGGATGAGCGCGTCGTCGAGGTGCCGGGCCGCGCGCCGCGACGGCACCTTCGCTCCCTGCGCCAGGTCGGCGGGCTCCGGCAGCGTCACCAGGAAGCGGGCGTCGAGGGCGGCGCCGGATCCGCCGCGGACGCGCGCCCGGTACACCGTCGCGCGGCCCAGCTCGCCGTCCCGCACCCAGCCGAACAGCGCCTCGACCAGCGGATGGCCCGTGGCGAACGAGTCGTGCTCCTCGTGGGCGACGGCGACCGCGCGCCGGAACGAGCCGAGGACGACGCGGTCGCGCGACAGGTCGAATCCCGCCAGCGCGTCCACCTTCAGCTCGGGGCCGACGTGGAAGGAGACCTCGCCGGGCAGGACGTCGACCTCCACGTCCACCGCGAGCCCCACCCGCCTGGCCGCCTCGATGGTGACCACCTCGAGGCGGCGCTCCAGATGGTCCGCGACC
Organism: Myxococcales bacterium; assembly: GCA_036393835.1. GTDB lineage: Bacteria > Myxococcota > Myxococcia > Myxococcales > 40CM-4-68-19 > VBKO01. Next base: position 21,359 of record DASWGI010000216.1, read on the forward strand.
GCGGCCAGCGCCACGGCGGGCTCGTTCCCCGGCGCCAGCGTCACTCCCAGCCGGCCCGCCCCGCGCCGGGCGAGTCCGCCGACGGCGTCCAGGTCGCAGCTGCGCCGATCGAGCAGCGGGTCCACCGCGCGCACCACCTCGGCCCGCGCCGCCGCGACGCGTTCGGCGAGCGCGCCCAGGGTGCGCTCCCAGAGCTTCTCGTCGTCGGCGGCACGCGCCCCGAGAGCGGTCAGCTCCGACTCGACCGACTCGAGCACGTAATCGAGGCCGCCCACCGGCTCGCGGAACACGCCCACCGCCTCGTCGAGCAGGTCGAGGACGCGCGCCGCGAGGGTCCCCTCCGGCCGGAAGGCGAAGATGCGGACCTCGCGCGACTGCCCGATGCGGTCGATGCGGCCGATGCGCTGCTCGATGGCCGCCGGGCTCCAGGCGAGATCGTAATTCACCAGCACGTGGCAGTGCTGGAAGTTGCGCCCCTCGCCGCCCAGCTCGGTGCAGAGCAGCACGCGCGGCCCGTCGGGATCGCGGAAGCGGGCCACCAGCTTGTCGCGCTCGGCCGGCGAGAGATCGCCGGCGTACGCCAGCGCCTCGATGCCCTTGCGCTTTCCCTGCGGCTTCGCGAGCTGGAGCCGCAGGTAGTCGATGGTCTCGCGCGCCTCGGCGAACACCAGCACCTTCTCGCCGGCCAGCTCGCCCTCGAGCAGCTCGCGGAACGCCTGCAGCTTGCTGTCGTTCTCCGCCGCCAGCGCCGAAGCGCGCGGCGCGAGCGACCGGAGCGCCTTGTCCGCCGACGCGGCGAGCGCCGCCGAGAGCGCCGGGGGCGAGCTTCCCAGGTGCCTCAAGAGCCCGGAGAGGACGGCGCCGCCGGGCAGCCGGCCGCGCGCATGCGCCTCCGCGAGCGCCGCGCGCACGTCCCGCTCCAGCTGGCGCTCCGCCGGGGACTGCGCAACCGCGACCTTGGTGAGCAGGCGCGGAGTGAACCCGCCGACCACCGCGCGCCGGTTGCGCAGCAGCCGCGACGACAGGCCGTAGCTGCCTCCGAGGTGCGCGAGCAGCTCGGTCCCCTTCAGCGACTTCAGCTCCGGGTCGTCCGGGAACAGCGCCGCGATCCGCCGCGCCGCGGTCGAGTCGCCGGCCAGGAGCGCGCGCACCTCGGCGGCGAGGTCGCCCTGGCGGGCGAGGCGCGTCCGCAGCTCCTCCTCGCTGGCCGGAGGCGCCGGATCCACCAGGCGGAGGAGCGCGTGGTACTCGCCGGGATCGAGCTGCAGCGGCGTCGCAGTGAGCAGCAAGAGGCCCCAGGAGCTGCGCGACAGCGCGTTGGCCACCTCGTACGCGCGCGCGCCGCGCAGGTGGTGCGCCTCGTCGAACACCACCAGGTCCCAGCCGGCTTCCGCCGCCTCCTCCGCTTCCTTGCCGGCGCGCGAGAGCCACTCCAGGGAGGTGACCACCAGGTTGTGCCGCGCCCAGGGGGAGCCGGGCGCGTCCGGATCGGGCTCCTCCTGGCGCGCGTCGCGGGCCCGGTCGGGGTCCATCAGCGTGAACAGCAGGTTGAACTTGTGGAACAGCTCCGCCAGCCACTGCACCGTCAGGTGCGAGGGCGCCACCACCAGGCAGCGCCGCACCAGGCCGGCGTGCAGCAGCGCCGAGAGGACCAGGCCCGCCTCGATCGTCTTCCCCAGCCCCACCTCGTCGGCGAGGACGAATCGCGGCTGCGCGGCGGAGAGCACGTGGTGCGCCACCGACACCTGGTGGGGCTTCACGTACACGCGGCTGGCGAAGAGCGCGCCCAGCGCGTCCGCGCGCCGTTCCAGATCGAGCCGCACCGCCTCCGCGCGCAGCTCGAAGTCCTCCGGCGCGCCCCAGCGTCCCGACGCGAGCTGCTCCGCGGGCCCGGCCCGCGGCGGCACGGCGCGCAGGTCTGCCTCGCTGCGCACCTGCGGCTTCTTGCCCTCGGTCTCCACCGTGTACCGGTGGAAATCGCCCGCGCCCCCGGGCAGAGGCCGGAGCACGCGCGCCGCGCTGCCGTCCGCGAGCAGGACGGGGCTGCCGGGAGCGAAGCGGAAGCGCACCAGCTGCGGATCCCGCGAGGAGAGGATCACCTCGCCGCGGCCGGGGAACTCCGCCGACAGGCGCGGCGCGTCCTCCGACACCGCCGTCACGTGTCCCACGCCCCATCCCGGCTGCGCGTGGTGGAGGACCTTCATTCCCGGCCGGAAGTGCGCCACAGGCGGAGTCTTCTATACTGGCCGCGGATGGACGGCCACGTGGCGACTCCGCAGCTCGCGGCCAACCCGCCGGTCGCCCGCTCTCGCCCGCGCGTCACGGACCTCCTCCGCGCCGGGCTCTACCTCGGCGCAATCGGATTCGGCGGGGGCCTGAGCGTCCTGGCCAACATCCAGGCCTACGTGGTGACCCGGAAGCGCTGGCTGACCGACCGCGAGCTCACCAACACCGTGACGGTGGCGCAGATGCTCCCCGGCGGCGCGTCCGCCAATTCGCTCGCCTACATAGGCCTGCGCTTCGGCGGCGGGCGCGGCGCCCTGGCCGCCTACGTCGGGTTCGTGCTGCCCGGATTCGCCTGCGTGCTGGCGCTCGCGTGGGCGTACGTGCGCTTCGGCACCACGCCGGACCTGGCCACGGTGCTGGGCGGCTTCAACGCCGCAGTGGTCGGGATCATCGCCAGCATCACGCTCAAGATGGTGCGCACCAGCGTGAGCCGCCTCTGGCAGATGGGCGTCGCCGCGCTGGCGCTGCTCTTCAGCGCCGTGGGGAACGCGCCCCCCGGCGAGATCGTGCTGGTCGCCATCGCGGCGGGGCTCGCGGTCGACCTGGGGACCAAGCGGGCGCGCCTCGCCAGCGTCCGCCGCCGGCGCAAGAGCGACCAGGAGCCGCCCGTCGCGCTGCCCGAAGAAGGCCAGCCCCTGGAGACGTCTCCCAAGCCCCCGGAGACGTCCCCAAAGCCGCCGGAGCCGCTCTCCTCGCCCTGGCCGGCCGCGGTGTTCTCCGTCCTCGCGGCCGCGCGGCTCACTGGAGTCGACGGGGACCTGCTGCAGATGGGACTGACCTTCTTCCGCACCGGCCTGGGAGCGTACGGCGGCGGCTTCGCCATCGTCCCGCACCTCAAGTCGGTCATCGACACGCGCGGCTGGCTGACCGATCGGCAGTTCGCCGACGCGGTCGCCATCGGCAAGCTGACCCCCGGACCCGTGCTGCTCCTGGGCACCTTCATCGGCTACCTCCGGCATCGCCTCCTGGGGGCCGTCGTGGCCACCGCCTCGATCTTCGCCGCACCGTTCCTCCTGGTGGTGCTCGCGGGCAGCACGCTGGACCGGCTGCGCTCGCGTCGCTTCGTCCGCGCCGGATTGCGCGGCCTCACTCCCGCCGTGCTGGGGCTGATGGCGGCGGCCGCCATCGCGCTGGGCGACCAGCTCGCCGGCGAGTCGGAGATCGGCATCGCGGTCGCGGTGGCCCTGACGCTTTCGCGCTTTCCCCTCAACCCGGCGCTGATGCTGCTGATCGGCGGCGTCGCGCGCCTCTCCTTACGGATGGTGGGACTGTGAACGTCGACGGACAGAGGCGCGCAGCGGGCGAGGCGGCCGCCGCGCTGGTGCGGGACGGGATGACGCTCGGCTACGGGACCGGCCGTGCCGCGGCGGCTGCGCTCGAGGCGCTCGCCCGCCGCAAGCTCAAGATCCGGGGCGTCCCCACCTCCGAACGCACCGCGGCCCTCTGCCGCTCGTTGGGCCTCGCGCTCACCACGCTCGAGGAGACTCCCGAGCTCGACCTCTGCATCGACGGCGCCGACGAGATCGACCCCCAGAAGCAAGCGCTCAAGGGCGGAGGGGGCGCGATGGTGCGCGAGAAGCTGGTGGCGCTCGCCGCGCGCAGGCGCGTCCTGGTGATCGAGGAGGCCAAGCTGGTCCCCCGGCTGGGGACGACGCGCGGGCTGCCGATCGCGGTGCTCTCGTTCGGCTGGAGCAGCACGCTCCGGCGCGTCGCGCAGGCGTTGCCCGGCGCGGCCCGCCGCCCCGAGCTGAACGACGACGGCAACGTGGTGGCCGACGCGCCCATCCCTGCGGGAGCAGATCTGAGGGCGCTGGCCGACGCCCTGAAGCGGATCCCCGGCGTGGTCGACCACGGGCTCTTCCTGGACCTGTCGCCCGAGGTGCTGGTGGGTACGCCGCAAGGCGTGCGGGTGCTGTAGAGCGCTTCAGCGCGCCCCGGCGGGGGCGTGCTCGTGCCCATGCTCCTCATGATCGTGCCCGTCCGCGTGCCGGAACGGAGCGAACCACCCGCGCACCCCGGAGCGGAGCGCGAGGGCCAGGGCCAGCGCGAAGAGGAACGCCGCGCACGCCGTTGCGGTGGGAGCGGCCGCGAGCTGCGCCGCGACCGGATCCTGCGCGCGCGCGAGCACCGACGCGGCGGTTCGTGCGGCTCCGCGCAAGACCGGCAGGCGCTGGAGCGCGGCGCCCACGGCGAGCGCCGCAGCGAACGCGGGCACGGCGACGAGGAAGGACCGCACCGCGGATGCGCGGCGCAAAGGAACGGCCCCGAGCGCGAGGAACGGCAGCGCGAGCCCGGCGGGCAGCCCGCGGTGGACCAGCGCGCACGCCAGCAGCGCGGCGCCCGACGCGCTCGCCCGGGCAGCCACGGCGATCGATGCGGCAACCAGCACGACCCCGGCGAGACCCAGGGTCGCGAACCAGCGCGGCGGCGCCAGCACGTCCACCGAAGCGGCGAGGAAGAGCAGCGCCAGGAGCCAGGGACCGCGCCGGGCGAGCTCGTCGGGGAGAGGCGCGGGCGGGCCCACCGCGGCCTCGCCGCCCCAGAGGCGCTGCGCGGCCACGAGCAGCGCCGCGAGCGCCGCACGGATGCCCGCCGCGGGCCAGCCGAGGAGCGCTCCGGTCGCGAACAACCCTTCGAACGGGGCGCGCAGCCGGTTCAGCAGCGGATGGCGGCGCACCAGCGCCTCCGCCGCGATCGAGGCCACCAGCGCGGGGGCGACGCCGAGCGCGAGCGCGGTGGCGGTCCTGGCGAACTCGAGGATCCCGCGCGTGGTCCGGGCGTCGAAGAAGGCGCCGAGCCCGACCAGCGCCAACCCCGCGGCGGCGGCGAGCAGATCCAGCGCCCGCGCCGCGGTCGAGGAGAACCGCTGCTCCCGGATCTCGTCGGCGACGACGTGGAGGAGGGCGCCGGCCACCACCGCGGTCGCGCGCTGCACGGCCGCGGCGTCCGCGCCCGAGGCCAGACCCGGCACGAGGTTGCCTCCGATGACGCCCAGGATCCCGGCCAGGGCCACCAGCCCGACGCGGACCAGCGTCGCGCGCACGCCGAGCAGGTCGAGGAAGGGCAGCGCCACCGCCGCCGTGAGCGGCGCGTGATGGGCGACGATGGCGATCTCCAGATCGGTGCGGTTGTCGCGCCCCTGCAAGCTGGCCAGGAGCGCCAGCCCCTCGAAGAGCGAATGGAAGATGAGCGCGGCGAACCCGACCTCGGCGGCGACGCGCATTCCCCGGATGCCCCGGCGCGCGAGAAATTCGGGCCCGAGCGCGCGCGCCCCGACCTCCAGCAGCCAGGGCAGCACGAAACCGGCGGCGATCCAGAGCAGCGCGGTGGGGCCCAACAGCGGCAGCACCTCGGGGAGGAGATGGAAGCCGACCACCCCCGCGGCGGCGGTGAACGCGAACGTGCGCGTCAGCTCGAGCAGGACCCCGTGCCGGCGCGCCGCGAGCGCCAGCGCCCCTCCGAGCAGCGCCGATCCCGCGGCGAGGAGCAGGCCTTCGATCACGCGTGGCCCATGCACGCGGCGCACAGCCCGCGCAGCTCGAGGAGGTGCTCCTGGATGCTGAACCCGGTCGCGCGCCGCACTCCGGCCAGGGCGCGCTCCAGGGGGCGCGAATGGAACTCGCGGGCGCTGCCGCAGCCGGTGCACACCACCGCGTGGTGGCAGCGGGGCTCGCGCCCGGCGCACGGCCGCACGGCGGTGGATCCCAGCACCCGGTGGAGCAGCCCCAGCTCGAGCAGCGCGGCGACGTTCCGGTACACGGAAACGAGGTCCATGGGCGTCCCGCGGCGGCGCAGCTCGCGGTGCAGCTCGCGCGGGCCGAGAGGGCGCGGGTCGCTCTCGATGAGGTCGAGGAGGGCGCGGCGGCTGCGGGTCATCCGCCCCCCGCGCCGCCGCAGGGCCGCCTCCGCGCGGGAGGAGAAAGACGCCGGCATGCCGGGCAAGGTACGGCGGCGCGAGCGAAGATGCAACACAGTTGCGTTTACCATGCCGTTGACAGCGCGCGCCCCTGCCATTACTTGGCGCGGCTTCCGGGCGTCACCGCCCGACACCCATCGAGGAGAGCCGAGTGCGGACATCCATGAAGGTGGGCGCCGCCGCAGCCTTCGCGATTCCGGCGGTCGCGCTCCGCCTCGCCGGCGTCCATCTCGCGCCGCCGGTCGCCATCCCGGTGTTCGGCGCCGCGATCGTCGCCTCGGCCTTCCTGCTGGTGTGGGCGGCGGAGGCCGCCCAGCACGACATCTCGGGCAGCCTCGCCACCGCGATCCTCGCCGTCATCGCCGTGCTTCCCGAGTACGCCGTCGACCTGTACTTCGCCTGGAGCGCGGGGCACATCCCGCAGAACGCGCAGTACGCGGCCGCGAACATGACCGGGAGCAACCGGCTGCTGCTCGGGCTCGGCTGGCCGTTCGTCGTGGTCCTGTTCGCCTGGGGGGCGCGCAGGCGCGGCGAGCCCGCCAGGTCGCTGCAGCTTCACGAAGGGCGGCGGATGGAGCTGCGCTTTCTCGGGCTGGCCAGCCTCTACTCGCTGATCATCCCGTTCACGCGCCGGCTCGCGCTCTACGACTCGGCCGTGCTCCTCTTGCTCTTCGGCCTGTACCTGTGGCGCGCCGCGCAGGGAGAGCGCCGCGAGCCGGCGCTGGTCGGCGTCGCCGAGGCCATCGGCAGCCTGCCCAAGCGCAAGCGCCGGACGGTCGTCATCTGCATGTTCGTCGCCGCGACCGCCATCGTGCTGCTCTCGTCGGAGCCGTTCGCCCAGGCGCTGGTGAGCGGAGGCAAGACGCTGGGGATCGACGAATTCCTGCTCGTCCAGTGGCTCGCGCCGCTCGCCTCCGAGTCGCCCGAGCTCCTGGTCGCGGCCGTCCTGGCGCTGCGCGGGCACCAGGACGCGTCGCTCGGGACCCTGCTTTCCGCCAAGGTGAACCAGTGGACGCTGCTGGTCGGCAGCCTGCCGCTCGCCTACCTCGCGGGCGGCGGGGGTTCGGGCGGGATCGTGCTCGACGCACGCCAGACGGAGGAGTTCGTCCTCACCTCCGCCCAGACGCTGCTCGGATTCGCAGCGCTGATCGATCTGCGGCTGGCGGTCTGGGAGGCGGTCGCCCTCTTCGCGCTCTTCGCGTTGCAGTTCCCGTTCCCGCAGACCAGCGTGCGGCTCGGCTTCTCCGCCGCGTACCTCGCGATCGCCCTGATCCTGCTCGTCCGCAGGCGCGCGGACCTCCTGCTGCTCCTCCGCGGCGCGCTGGCGGCGCGGAGGTGAGGCGGCCGCCGCCGGCTCAGGCGCCTTGGAGCACGCGCGCGATCGCCTGCGCGGCGCGCGCGAGCTCGCCCTCGGGCGCGAGCAGGCTCACGACGAGGTGCGCGCCGGCGGGGAAGTCGAAGAAGTACCCGGGGTGCACCAGCACGCCCGCCTCGAGCAGCGCGAGCGCCCACTCCTCCTCGCCACGGGACCGCGGGACCGAGAGCACGGCGGACCAGCCGCCCTCCGCCGGCAGCACGTCCCATGGAGCGTCCGGCGAGCGGGCGCGGAGGAGCGCGGCGCGGTTTCCTCGCACCCGGTCGAGCACGCGGCGCTGGAAGTCGTGCCGTCCGCGCAGCAGTTGTCCCGCCGCGAGCTGCACCGGGGTCCCCACCGACAGGTACGTGTCGGCGATCAGCTCCAGCCTCTGCACCGCCCGCGAGACTTCGTCCGGGGGCCCCGACACCGCGCACCAGCCCAGCTTGAGCTGCGGCAGGCCGCAGACCTTCGACAGCCCCGAGAGCGCGAACGAAAGCACGTCGTCGTGCGCCGCCACGGTGGGCACGCGCCGCGGATCCGGCACCAGCGCGAAGTCGGCGAACACCTCGTCGCAGATCAGCGCGCACCCGGCGCGCGCGCAACGGTCGGCCAGGGCGGCGCGCTCCGGCTGCTTGAGGAACGCGCCGGTCGGGTTGCCGGGGCTCACCGCCAGCACCGCCCGGGCGCGCGGCGGGATCTCCAGCGCGGCGGCGTCGAGGTGCCACTCGCCGTCGAAGCGGAGCGGATACGGTACCGCCTGCACGCCTTCGAGGGCGGTGAGCATCCCGAAGAGCGGATAGCTGGGTTCCGGGACCAGCACGCAGTCTCCCGGATCGCAGAGCAGCTTGAAGAGGAGCGCGTAGGCTTCGCTGGTGCTGGCGGCGAGCACCACCCGCTCGGGGTCCACCGCGGCGCCCCGGGAGTCCGCGTAGTACGCGGCGACCGCCTCGCGCGCGGCGAGCAGTCCCTTCGGGTGCGGCTCGTAGCGGAGCGCGCGCGCATCCGCCAATGCGCCGAGCTGGACGGGCGGCGCGAGCCCGGCGCGGGTGGGATTCGACTCGGTCAGGTCGATGGTGGGCTCGCGGCGCTCCCGCAACGCGCGCGAGATCGCGTTCTCGGCAGCCGTCCAGGGAAGCCTGCGCGAGTAGGGGATCACATCTCGGGGAGCGAGATCTGCGCCGAGCGCGGCAGCGGCAGCCGCTCGCGATCCTTCTCCACGAACCGCAGCGCCGCCCAGATCTCGTCCAGCGAGAGGATCTTGTCGTCCGTCATGCCCGCCGCCAGACCGACCGAGCGCACCAGCTCCTGGGACAGATCGGTGAAGAAGCCGCTCGACTTGCGCGGCCACGCCGCCCAGATGCACCCGCGCGGCGCGAGCAGGTGCCGGGCGCGCGGGAACAGCTCGCCGAGCACGGCGCGCGAGGAGGCGAAGAGCACCACCACGTCCATCTGGCTCACCGGCTTGGTGGCGACGGAGGCGCCCTGCGGAAGCGGGTCCAGCCGCCGCGCGAACCCGACCGGCGGGTCCATCAAGAGGACACGCCGGCCCTCCTTGATGCCGAGCTTGCGCGAAATCGGCGTCTCGTCGATTGGGTCCATCTCCGGTGGCACAGGTCTAGAGCCCCACGCGCAAACCCGCAAGGGGGCCCTCCGGTGCGCGCCCGGTGCGGTACAGTGATCCGGTGAAGCCCGTGCGCATCGGCCTCCTGGGCGTCGGCACGGTGGGGCGAGCCGTGGCGCGCGCCCTCGCCGAGCGCCGCGACGTGCTCTCGCGGGCGGCCGGGGCGCCGCTGGTCCTGCAGCGCGCGGCGGTGCGCGACCTGTCGCGCGAGCGCGGGATCGAGCCGGCCGTGCTGACCGGCGACCCCCGTTCCGTGGTCGAAGGGGACGACGTCGATCTGGTCGTCGAGCTGATGGGCGGCGAGGAGCCGGCGCGCGCCCTGATCGCGGAGGCCCTGCAGCGCAAGAAGCCGGTGGTCACCGCGAACAAGCGGGTGGTCGCCTGGCACGGGCCCCAGCTCGCGCAGCTCGCCGCGCAGCGCGGGGTCGAGCTGCGCTTCGAGGCGGCGGTGGGCGGCGGCATCCCGCTCATCGCGCCGCTCACCGACGATCTGGCGGCGAATCGGATCCTGGAGCTGCGCGCGATCATCAACGGCACCACCAACTACATCCTCACCCGCATGGCCGCCGGCGAGACCTTCGACACCGCGCTGGCGCAGGCGCAGAAGCTGGGCTACGCCGAGGCGGACCCGGGCGACGACGTGGACGCGATCGACGCGGCGGACAAGCTGGCCATCCTGGTGCGCATCGCGTTCGGGCTCCCCTGCACGCCCGCGCAGATCTTCCGCCAGGGCGTCCGCGGCCTCGATCCCCAGGACCTGGCCTACGGGCGCGAGATGGGTTACGCCCTCAAGCTGCTCGCCACCGCCCGCCGCACCGACGGCAAGGTCGAGGCGCGGGTGCACCCCACCTTCCTCTCCGCCGAGCATCCGCTGGCGCGGGTCGACGGGCCGCGCAACGCCGTGCACGTGGTCGGCGACCTGAGCGGCCCGGTCCTCTTCGGCGGCCTCGGCGCGGGCGGCGACGCCACGGCGAGCGCCGTGCTGGCGGACGTCACGCACGTCGCGCGCCGCCTGGTGCTGGGCGACCCGGTGGAGCCGCCCCGCCCCTCGGTCGCGGGCGCGGAGCTATTGCCCATGGGCGAGGTGCGCACCCGCTGCTACCTGCGCCTCGCGGTCGACGACGTCCCCGGCGTGTTCGCCCAGGTCACGCGCGTCCTCGCCGAGCACGGCATCGGGCTCGCGAGCGTCATCCAGCGCGAGCCCGAGAAGGGGCCCGCCGACGTGGTGCTGCTCACCTATGCGGCCGCCGAATCGGCGCTGGCGCAGGCCGAGGCGGAGCTGTCGCGCCTCCCTTGCACGCGCGCGGTGCGCGCCCGGATCCGCGTGGAAGAGGCGCGCACGTGATCCGCTCCGGAGTGCTCCTGCGCTGGCGCGACCGGCTGCCGGTCACCCCCCGCACTCCGGCGCTCAGCCTGGGCGAGGGAGACACGCCGCTGGTCGCCGCGCCCACGCTCGCGCGAGACGTGGGCTGCGCGGAGCTGTGGCTGAAGGTCGAGGGACAGAATCCCACCGGGTCGTTCAAGGACCGCGGCATGGTGGTGGCCGTGGCGAAGGCCGCCGAGGCGGACGCGCGGGTGGCGGCGTGCGCCTCGACCGGGAACACCTCCGCCTCCGCCGCCGCCTACTGCGCCGCGGCCGGCATCGCCTGCCGCGTCGTCGTCCCCGAAGGGAAGGTCGCGCTGGGCAAGCTGGCGCAGGCGGTCGCGCACGGCGCCCGCATCGTCGTGCTGCGCGGGAACTTCGACGCCGCCTTGTCGGCCGTGCGCGCCCTGGCGGCGCGCGGCGGGATCGCGCTCCTCAACAGCGTCAACCCCTACCGGCTCGAGGGGCAGAAGACGGCGGCGTTCGAGGTCGCCGAGGCCCTCGGCGGACCGCCCGACGGGCTCGCGCTGCCGGTGGGGAACGCGGGCAACATCAGCGCTTACTGGCGCGGGTTCGTGGAGCTCGGGATGCGCCTTCCCCTCTACGGCATCCAGGCGGCCGGCGCGGCGCCGCTCGTCTCGGGCGCGCCGGTCGAGCATCCGGAGACGCTCGCGACCGCGATCCGCATCGGCAACCCGGCCAGCTGGACGCTCGCGGTCCAGGCCCAGCGCGAGTCGGGCGGCCAATTCGCCGCCGTGCCCGACGAGGAGATCGTGGCCGCGTACGCCCGGCTCGCCGCCGAGGCGGGGGTCTTCTGCGAGCCGGCGAGCGCGGCTCCGGTAGCGGGCCTGTTGCGCCTCTCGCGCGAGCGTCCGGGCCGCTTCGCGGGCCAGCGGCTGGTCGCCGTGCTGACCGGCCACGGCCTCAAGGATCCCCAGGCGGCCATCGGCCTCGCGCCGCCCTTGCCCGAGCCGGTGGCGGTGGAGTCGATCGAGGAGGCGCTTCGATGAGCGCGTTCACGGTCGTGGTGCCCTGCTCCACCTCGAACCTCGGCTCCGGATTCGACGCCGTGGGAATCGCGCTGGGCGGCCCGGATCTCCTCGTGCGCGCCACGCCCGGAGGCGCCGGGCTGCGCATCACGCGCATCTCGGGGGAGGGCGAAAGCCGCCTCCCGCGCGACCGATCGAACCGGTTGCTGCAGGCGGCGCACCTCGCCGCAGAGGCCGCGGGACACACTCCCGACGAGCTGCGCGCGGAGATCGAGGTGCACTCGTCGATCCCGCTCCGGCGCGGCCTGGGGTCCTCGGCGGCGGCCGCGCTCGCCGGCGCCCTGCTCGCCGATCGGCTGCTCTCCGGCGCCATCGGCGAGGAACGCGCGCTGGGAGTCGCCGTGCGCCTCGAGGGCCATCCGGACAACGTGGTCCCCTCGCTCCGGGGCGGCGCGCAGGTGGCGGTGCTCGACCACTCGGGGCGTGTCGTCTCCTGCCCCATCCGGCTGGGAGCGCCGCTGCGCGCGGCGCTCTTCATCCCCGACGAGGAGCTGGAGACGGCGGCGGCGCGCGCCGTGTTGCCACAGACGGTGAAGCTCGGCGACGCGGTCCACAACCTCGGGCGCGCCGCGCTGCTCGTCGCGGCGCTCCAGGCCGGCAGGCTCGACCTGCTTGCGGAGGCCATGGACGACCGCCTGCATCAGCCCGCGCGCGCGGCCTTGCTGCCCTGGCTCCCTTCGCTGCTCTCGGCGGCGCGGGAAGCGGGCGCTGCCGGGGCCGCCCTCTCCGGAGCGGGCACCACCGTGCTGGCGCTCTGCGCTCCGGGAGCGGCGCACGACGTGTCCCGCGCGATGCGCGACGCGGCGAAGGCGCTCGGAGTGCCGGGGCGGACCGAGGTGGTCGACGTGGGCGTGCCCGGCGCCCGGGTGCTCGCCTCGCCGGGCTAGCCGGTCCCGCGGGCGGAGAGCGAGGCCACGAACTGGTCGATGCGGTCGCGGAAGGCGTCGTCCCCGTGCACGAACTGCACGCCGACGCCCGGGTCCACCTTGCGCTGGGCGGCTTCCTCCGGAGTGACGCGGTGGACAACCACCGCCTTCGCCTCCACCGGCGCGCCCCCCGGAAGCTCCAGCACCACGGTGACGACGGCCTCCATCTGGGGGGGATCGTCCGTGCGGATGAACACCCCCCCGGCGCTGATGTTGGTCGCGTACTCGCGCCGGAACTCGTCGACGCTGCCGAACCGCACGGCGAACCTCGCCGCGTACCGAGGCGTCGCGCGCCGGTCCATCGGACGCGCCGGCTGTTCCACGAGACCGAGCGCGCGGGCGATGCGCGCCTGCGCCATCTTGTCCGGCACGAAGTCCGCCCAGAATCCCATCGCGCTTTCCCGGCCGCTGCGGGGGCGCACGGCCGCGGTCACCTGCACGGGGTGATCCTCGGCCAGATAGAAGCACATGGTGATGCGCTCGCCGGGCCGCGGCGGCACCAGGCAGCGCACGAACGCGCAGCCCACGCCGAGCGCTCCCGTGGTCGCCTGCAGGACCTGGGCCCCGACGGCGAATCGGACTGGCACGACGAAAGGACGGCTGGTCACTCCCGTGCTGTCGGCCATCGGCAGGGAAACTTGAGCCTCAGGTCGGCCCGGCTCAGCTCCGCTTCAGGATGAACTCGATGGCCCGGTCGATCCGCTCGCGGAACTCGTCGCTCGAGTCGACGAACTGAACGCCCGCTCCGGGGGGCGTGTTGCGCGCCTTGGCGTCCTGGGCCGAGACGCGGTGCACCACCACGCCCTTCGCCTCGACGGACTTGCCGCCGTCGGGCAGCTCCATGGTCACCGTCACCACCGCGTGCAGCTCGGGCGGGCTCTCCGTCTGCACGAACACGCCGCCGGCGCTGATGTTCGCGGCGTACTCGAGCACGAAGTCCTGCACGTTGCCGAAGCGCACGCCGAAGCGCGCCTCGACGCGGGGGAAGGCGCGCCGCGGATCGTCGAGCGGCTTCTGCGCCAGGGACATCGCGCCGATCGGCGTGGGCGGCCCGGACGCCGCGGCGCGCGCCCGCCGCTGCAGCAGCCCGGCGATCCGGTCGCGCAGCGTCTGCGGCGGATCGACGAACTCCGCCCAGTACCCGCCTTCGGGCGCCGAGCGCCATTCGCCGACCACCGCGGCGGCCTCCTCCGCCTGCGGACCGCCGGGCAGGTAGAGCTTGAGCGAGACCTGCGTGCCCGGCTTGGGTGGGCGGAGCGAGCAGACGAACACACCGTCTGCGCTCACCTCGCGCGTGGTGGTCTGCACGACCGCCGGGCCCGCAGCCACGCGGATGGGAAAGACGATCGGAGCGCGCATCCTGTCATTCTACAGAGACGCGGCGCGGACGACGAGGAGGCGCGCGCCGCACAGGGTCCTACCCTCGCCGGAGCAGGAAGGCGCGATCCCGGCCGGCAGGCACCGGCCCTGCCAGGTGGCGCAAGGCGGCTGCCCGGGCGAGCCGCGCCGCGGGCGGGGCCTCGCCGGCGAGCATCGTCAAGGCGAGCAGGCCCCCGGGCAGGAGCACTCCGCCGAGCGCGCGCACCCCGGCTGCCGCGTCGCCGAGCAGCGAGGTGAACGCCACCACCACGGCGAAGCGCGGGCCGAAAGGCGGAGCTTCGAGGTCGCCGGCGATCCGCAGCGGCGCGCGGGACGCGGCGTTCCGCAGCATGCCCAGGCTCGCGTCCAGGACGACGAGCGTCCGCGCGCGGAGCTGCCCGCGAACCGCGGCGGCCGGTTCGCGCGCATCCGCGAGCCACTCGGCAAAGAGCGCGGTCCCGCCGCCGGCGTCGAGCAGCGGCCCTGGCGGCGGCGCATCGGCCTCGAGGAGCCGAGCCGCCGCCCGGTACTTCTCGCGCTGCTGCGCCCGGAACTGCTCGTCGTACGTTCCGGCAGTGCGGTCGTACGCGCGCGCGAGCAGATCGCGGTCCACCCGCACACTCTACCAATGCCCGCGGCGCGGCGCGGACCAGGGCCTTGCGCCGCCGGGGTCGGACCGATACCTTCGCCCCCCCTTCGGGAGACCAGCCGTGGCAAAGCGCACTCCTCTGTACGAAGCACACCTCGCGGCCTCGGCGCGCATGATCGACTTTGCCGGCTTCGAGATGCCCGTCCAGTACCGAGGCCTCGTCGAAGAGCACCTCGCGGTGCGCGAGCGGGCCGGGATCTTCGACGTCAGCCACATGGGAGAGATCGTGCTCGAAGGGCCGCGCGCGCTGGAGGCCGCGCAGCGGCTGGTCACCAACGACCTGGCGAATTGCAAGGACGGCCAGGCCCAGTACGCGGCGCTCTGCAACGAGCGCGGCGGCGTGATCGACGACGTGATCGTCTACCGCTTCTCCGCTCGCCGGCTCCTCGTCTGCGTCAACGCGACGGGCCGCGAGAAGGACTTCGAGTGGATGCGCGCCTACGCCGGCGAGGGGGTCAAGCTCGAGCAGCAGAGCGACGACTGGGCCCAGGTGGCCGTGCAGGGCCCGCGAGCCCCCGAGCTGGTGGACGCGCTCTGCAAGCCGCACGTGCTCGACGTGCCCACCTACCACTTTCGCGAGGCCACCGTGGCCGGCGTGCGCGGCTGCATCGTCGCGCGCACCGGGTACACCGGGGAGGACGGGTTCGAGGTGTTCTGCCCGCCCCAGGGCGCGCGGCGGATCTGGGACGCCGTGGTCGAGGCCGGAGCCACGCCGTGCGGGCTGGGCGCGCGGGACACGCTGCGCCTGGAGGCCGGTTACCGCCTGTACGGCAACGACATGGACGAGCAGCACACCCCGCTCGAGGCGGGGCTCGAGTGGATCGTCAAGCTGCACAAGAGCGGCGGGTTCATCGGAGTGGAGGCGCTGCGCGAGCAGAAGGCGCAGGGCCTCAAGCGCAAGCTGGTCGGGTTCAAGATGGCGGCGAAACGCCACATCGCGCGCCACGGCTATCCCGTGCGGCCGCCCGGCGTGGAGAAGCACGTCGGCGAAGTGACGAGCGGGACGATGAGCCCCATCTTGCAGCAGCCGATCGGGCTTGCCTACGTCCCGATCGAGATGTCTCCGATCGGCACCTGCTTCGAGGTCGAGATCCGCGAGCACGCCTTCCCCGCCGAGGCGGTCAAGACGCCCTTCGTGAGCAAGAAGAAGACGCCCGCCGTGACCCAGAAGAGCTAGCGAGAGGTCCGCACAATGGCCGACTATCCCGAGAATCTGAAATACACCAAGGAGCACGAGTGGAGCCGCATCAACGGCAAGAACGCCGTGATCGGCATCACCGAGTTCGCCAAGGACCAGCTCGGCGACGTCGTCTACCTCGAGCTGCCCGAGGTCGGGGCGGAGGTGAAGCGCGGCCAGCCGTTCGGGGTGGTGGAGAGCACCAAGGCGGTGAGCGAGCTGTTCGCGCCGCTCACCGGCAAGGTGACCAAGGTGAACCAGGAGCTGGTCGACGCGCCCGAGGGAGTGAACGACAGCCCGCACGAGAAGGGCTGGATGATCGAGATCGTGATGTCCATGCCCGACGAGGTCTCCCAGCTGCTCTCGGCCGCGCAGTACAAAGATCTACTGTCGGCGGAGGAGCGCTGAGTGGAGCGCCTGGATCTGCGGGGCCTTCTGTGCCCGCTGACCTGGGCGAAGACGAAGTACGCGCTGCAGAAGCTGCGGCGCGGCGAGGAGCTCCTGGTGCTGCTCGATCACCGACCCGCGGTGCCGGACATCCGCCGCAACGCCGAGGAGCTGGGCCACGAGGTCCTCCTCACCCGCGAGCCCGAACCGGGCGTGTGGGAGATGCACCTGAGGCGCGGGTGACGCGCACCTATCCGCTCTGGGGACTCTTCGCAGCGGTGATCGTCGGCTGTGTCGCGCTGGCGCGCCGCCGCCGAGTGGGCCGGGCACAGCTCCTCGTCGCCTGGGCACTCTCGTCTCTGCTGTTCTGGGGGCTGGCCGGGCTCGTCGGGTACGCCGGGAGCCGCGTCGCGAACGCCATCAACCTCGGCGGACTCGGCGACAAGAGACGGGTGCTCGGATTCATGATCGGCGCGTCGCTCGGCGGGCTGGCCGGCGCGCCGCTGGGCATCGCGCTCGCCGAGCGATGGCTGCGCAAGGCGTGGCCCCGCCCCCCGGCGCTCCTTCTCTCCTCCGCCGCGGTCGCTCTCGTCGCGGCGGTGATGCTCTTCACCCTGCAGCGGCTCGACAACGCGGAGCAGCAAGCCGGCAAGTCCGTGCTGGTCGTCTTTCCCTTGCTCGGAGCCGCCGGAGTGCTGGGGTGGCTCATCGGAGAGCGGCCGTGATCGCGTTGCTCCTCGCCGCCGCCGCCGCGCACCAGCGCTACGACTCGGCCCTTGCGCCTCGCGCCGCCGAGATGCTCGCGCAGGCCATCCGCTTCGCCACCGTGGCGGGGAACGATGCAGCGCACGCCGCGCAGAAGGAGTGGCTGCTGCGCACCGCCGGCGCGCTCGGCCTGGCCGCCCGCGACGCCGGGACCGTGACCGAGATCGAGCTGCCGGGACCGCCCGGGGCGCCGGTGCTCGGCCTCGTGGTGCACGGCGACGTCCAGCCCGTCGACGAGAAGGCCTGGACGGTGCCGCCGTTCGCCGGCGTGGCGCGCGGCGGTCGCGTGTGGGGTCGCGGCGCGGCGGACGACAAGGGGCCGATGGTGCAGGCGCTGCTCGCGATGGCGGCGCTGAAGGAGGCCGGGCCTCCGCGGACGCACACGGTGCGCCTCCTGGTCGGGAGCGACGAGGAGAGCGGGAGCAACGACGTGAGGTCGTACCTCCAGACCCACGCCCCGCCCGACCTGAGCCTGGTGCTCGACTCCGAGTTCCCCGTGGTGGTGGGCGAGAAGGCCTGGGACGGCCTGACCGTCAGCGCGGATCCGGTCGAGCGCGAGGCCGCGAAGCCCTGGACGGTCGCTTCTCTCGAGGCGGGGCTGGCGCCGAGCATCGTCCCGGACCGCGCCCGGCTCGTGCTCCGCTGGCGCACCGGCGAACCGGGATGGAAGGAGCTGATCGCCCGGCTCGTCGCCAGGACGCCTCCGCCTGGCACGCGGCTGGAGATCACGCCGAACGGCGCGGAGCTCGAGGTGCTGGCGCACGGGCGCGCCGCCCACGCCGGCGTGAACCTCCAGGGCGGCCGCAACGCGCTCGTCGCGCTCGCGCGCACGGTTGAGGGCGAGTTGCCTGCCGGCGGCGCCGACGACTTGCTCGCCTTCGCGCGCCTCGCCGGGCAGGACGTGCGCGGCGCCGCGCTCGGCCTGCCGCAAGATCGCTGGGGCGGGTACGCGGTGAACGTCGCCACGCTCGGGACGCACACCGGGCTCGCCCCCGCCGAGGAAGGCAAGCTCACGCTGGTCATCAACCTGCGCCGCCCGCCACCGCTCACAGGCCCGCAGGCGCGCGACCGGCTCTTCGCGATCGTCGCGGATTTCGCCGCCCGGCGCGGCGCGACGTTGCGGGCCGGCGGCTACTTCCAGGACGAGCCGCTCGCCTTCGATCCGGAGGCGAAGATCGTCCGGCGCCTGATGGCGGCGTACCGCCGCGCGACCGGCGAGGACGCGCCGCCCGCCATCTCCGGCGGCGGCACCTACGCGAAGCGGCTGCCGCGCTCCATCGCCTTCGGCATGTGGTTCCCGGGCAAGCCCTATCCTGGGCACGACAGCGACGAGCAGATCCCCGTCGCCGACCTGCACCGCGGAGCGCACGTCCTGATCGAGGCGCTGCTCGATCTCGCCTCCGCGCCGCCGCTGCTCGATCCGTTCGCGCAGTAGCGTGCTACAGGAGCCGTGGCGACCACGATGCGACGCTCTCCCCTCCTGCCGATCTTCCTCATCGTGGTGGTCGACGTGCTCGGCCTCACGAT
This sequence comes from Myxococcales bacterium, assembly GCA_036393835.1. Classification (GTDB taxonomy): domain Bacteria; phylum Myxococcota; class Myxococcia; order Myxococcales; family 40CM-4-68-19; genus VBKO01. Next base: position 39,741 of record DASWGI010000216.1, read on the forward strand.
CATGCTGCCCGTCCTGCCGTTCTACGCGGAGCGGTTCGGCGCCAGCCCGGCGATGGTGGGCCTGCTCGTCTCGACCTACGCGCTGTGCCAGCTGGTCGCCGGGCCGGCGCTCGGGTCGCTCTCGGATCAGCTGGGTCGCAAGCCGGTGCTCATCGTCTCGCAGGTGGGGACCTTCCTCGGGTTCCTCATGCTCGCGGCGGCGAACTCGCTGTGGATGGTGTTCGCCTCGCGGGTGATCGACGGGCTCACCGCGGGGAACCTCTCCATCGCTCAGGCGTACATCGCGGACGTGACCGCGCCGAAGGAACGCGCGCGCTCGTTCGCGGTGATCGGCATCGCGTTCGGAATCGGGTTCCTCGTCGGACCGGGCGTGTCCGGCTACCTCTCGGCGCACTACGGCTTCCACGTGCCGATCCTCTGCGCCGCGGGCCTCTCGCTGGCGAGCATCCTGGGGACGACGTTCCTGCTCCCCGCCGTGCCGCCCCGGCCCGAAGGCGAGCAGCCCGCGGCGCCGATCGGGCCGCAGCAGGAGGAGGGAGCGCCGGCGGCGCCCGGCGGCAAGCGGCTGCGCGTTCTCGACTGGGCCGCCTACGTGCAGTACTTCCGGCGTCCCGTGCTGGGCGGGCTGCTGTGGGAGTTCTTCTTCTTCACCTTCGCCTTCGCCTCGTTCGTCGGCGGGTTCGCGCTGTTCGCCGAGCGGCGATTCTCGTGGCACGGGATGCCGTTCGGACCCAAGCAGGTCGGGTACCTGTTCACCTACTCGGGCCTCCTGGGAATCGTCGTGCAGGGCTCGCTGCGCTCGGGCTGGCCGGTACGCCTGTTCGGCGAGGTGCGGCTCGTCACCTTCGGCTTCGCTGCCGCCGCGGTCGGCTACACCATCCTCGGGTTGAGCCACGCCATCCCGACGCTGCTCCTGGCGGCGACGTTCTCGTCGCTGGGCAACGGCCTCATCCGGCCCGCGCTGACCAGCCTCATCACCCAGCAGGTGGGCCGCGGCGAGCAAGGCGTGGTGCTGGGCCTCAACCAGTCACTGATGTCCATTGCCCAGATCGCCGGCCCGGCGATCGCCGGCGCCCTGATCGACCACGGCTGGCTGTCGACCTGGGCCTTCTGGACGGCCCTCATCACGGTCGTGGCCCTGGTCTTGAACCGCAACGCCCGCGAGGCCCGCCACGCCGCCACCGACCGCCTGGAACGCGCCTAGCCAGCAAGAGTTCTTGGCTGCAAGCGTTTCAAGGGAGCGCGGAAGATTCGGGAGCGCGGGAGGATCTGGTTCATCTCTCATCGCACGCTGCCTTGAACCCCCAAAAACTCCCGCGCTCCCGCCCCTCCCGCGCTCCCCTGAAACGTCCTAGGCTTAGGAGTTTTGGGGGATGTCGATGTGGAGCTCGACGCGGCGGTTCTTTGCGCGGCCGGCGGAGGTCGTGTTGTCCGCGATGGGGCGGGCCTCGCCGACGCCCTCGACCAGCATCTGGCCGGGCTTCACGCCGCGGCTGACCAGCACCTCGCGCACCGACTGCGCCCGGCGCATCGACAGCTCTTCGTTG
>DASWGI010000217.1:0-1578 GCA_036393835.1 Myxococcales bacterium
TCCGCCAGCTGCACCCGCTCGCGCCCGCTTTCGTGAGCGTCACCTGGGGAGCGGGAGGGTCGACCCGCGGCCGCACGCTGGAGATGGTCACGCGCATCAAGCGCGAGCTGGAGATCGAGGCGATGGCGCACGTCACCTGCGTCGGCGCCACGCGCGACGAGCTGAAGACCGCCATCGAATCCATCATGGCCGAGGGCATCGACAACGTGCTCGCCCTGCGCGGGGACCCGCCGCGGGGCCAGCCCAGCTTCGTGCCTGTCGAGGGCGGCTTCCGCTACTCGAACGAGCTGGTGCAGCTGGTGCGAGAAGTGTCGGAGGCGAAGGGGCGCCCGCTCTGCATCGGCGGAGCCTGCTATCCCGAGGGCCACGTCGAGACGCGCGACCTGCAGGCCGACCTGCGCAACTGCAAGAAGAAGGTGGACGCCGGGGCGCAGTTCCTCATCACCCAGCTCTTCTTCGACAACCGCTGCTACTTCGACTTCGTCGGACGGGCGCGCGCCGCGGGGATCGAGGTGCCGATCATCCCGGGCATCATGCCGATCACCAACGTCGAGCAGGTGCAGCGCTTCACGGCGATGTGCGGCGCGCACGTCCCGGCGAAGCTCGCCGCCGCGATGAAGGTCCGCAAGGACGACCCGGAGGGGGCGCTCCAGCTCGGCGTCGCCCACGCGACCCTGCAATGCGCCGACCTCCTCCGCCTCGGCGCCCCCGGGATCCACTTCTATACACTGAATAGATCACCGGCCACCCGCGCCATCCTGGCCGCGCTGCGCGCCTCGGAGCCGTGGCTCGACGCGTGACGCATTGCGTCCCGCCCCGGGACGGGACGCAATGCGTCACGGTTGTCGCTCTCAGCGGATTCCGAGTTGGGCGCGCGCTGCGGACAGCGTGTTCTTCAGCAGGTACGCGATGGTCATGGGACCCACGCCGCCCGGGACCGGGGTGATCGCCCGGGCGCGCTCCGCCGCGGCGGCGAACTCCACGTCCCCCTTCAGCTTGCCGTCCGGCAGGCGGTTCATGCCCACGTCGATCACCGTCGCGCCGGGCTTGATCCATGCACCCTTGATCAGCTCCGCCCGGCCGATCGCGGCGACGACCACGTCGGCACGGCCGACCTCGCCGGCCAGGTCCTGCGTGCGCGAATGGGCGATGGTCACCGTGGCGTGCCGCTCGAGGAGGAGCAGCGACATCGGCTTCCCCACGATCAAAGACCGCCCGACGACCAGAGCCCGCGCCCCCTCCAGCGTCGTCTCCGCCTCGTCGAGCAGCCGGATGCATCCCGCCGGCGTGCAGGGCCGCAGCCCCGGGCGGCCCATGGTGAGCGCCGCTACGTTGCGCGGGCCGAAGCCGTCCACGTCCTTCTCCGGCGCGACCAGGTCGATCACCCGATCGGCGTCGATGTGCCTGGGCAGCGGGAGCTGCACCAGGATGCCGTGCACGCGCCGGTCGGCGTTCAGGCGCGAGACCAGCCCGAGCAGGTCCTCCTGCGAAGTGCGCTCCGGCAGCACGTGCTCGAACGACTCGAGCCCGGCCTCCTTGCACGCCTTGATCTTGTTGCGCACGTAGATCACCGACGCC
>DASWGI010000218.1:0-16893 GCA_036393835.1 Myxococcales bacterium
CGCCTTCTCGTTGCGCAGCACGGTCGGGACCGGCAGCTGCGTGGCGGCGGCGTGCTCCACCTCGACCAGGAAGCAGAGCGCTGACCAGGTCGCCTCCTGCGCCTGGGCGGGCGTTTCGAGCGCCCAGCGGGCGAGCAGCTCAGGGGGAGCCCGCACCTCGCGCATGTCGTCGGCCGCCCGCCTCACGCCCTCGCCTCCAGGAAAGTTCGCCGCGGATTGTACAGGTTCGCCGATCGGGCGCCACTCGCCGCCCCTAGGGCGGCGGTGCGCTTTTCACAGCGCGGACGCCATGGATTCGAATCGGAGAGCGCTGGGGCTCTGTGCCCTGGCCCGCGCGCGCCGCACCCTGTAGGCTTCAACACGACATGCTGCTGTCGCGCGAGGAGATGACCTTCGACTGGGGCGGCGCCCGCCTCGACCCGGCCCGGGACCGCGCCGTGCTGGGCTGGATGATGAACCAGTTCCTCTACGGCGAGGTGACCGGCATCCAGTGCGGCCACTGGCTCTACGCCGCGCCCGACCTCGACGCCGCCCGCTTCTTCGCGCGGCAGGCGGTGGAGGAGTTCCAGCACGTCGACAACTTCCTGCGCATCCTCGACCTGCTCGGGAAGAAGCCGGCCGCGCCCCACCCGCTGGTGCGGTTCCTCAGCACCGGGATGATGCCCGCCACCTTCGAGGAGCACGTCTGCCTGGAGATGGCGATGGGGGAGGGATTCGTCCTCATGGCCCTCTACGGCGTGATCGACACCATCGACCACGAGGGCATCCGCGAGATCCTGGCGCGCGCGGTGCGGCAGGAGGAGCGCCACGTCGATTTCGGCGAGCGGCGGACGGCGCTGGCGGTGCGCCGTCGCCCGGCGCTCAAGCGCAGGCTGCTCGGCCTGTCGCTGGTCTCCACCTGGGCGGTGCGGCGGCTAGGACGTTTCTTGCAGCGGCGCCTCCCTGCCGACCACCCGGTGCTCGCGCGGCTGCCCGAGTTCCTCGAGTTCGCCGTCGACTGCGGGCAGGTGCGCTTGCGCCGCATGGGGATCGTGGAGGGCGCGGTGGCGGATCTCTCCCCGCTGCGGAAGGCCGCGGCCGTCGTCGAGGCCTACGCCGCGAGCGTCGCCGCCCTCCCGCTGCGCCTGGTTCCGCGCCGCCGGCTCACCGATACGTATCTGCGGGATCCGGCCGTGGCGCGGCCCGACCACGAGCGGGAGCGCACCGAGGGGCCGCTGCACATCGTCCGCTGAGCCCACGCGTCAATGCACGCGCGGCCCGGCCGGGAGCGTGAGGATGAAGCGCGAGCCGCGGCCCTCCTCCGACTCCACCGACAGCTCCCCGCCGTGCCGCTGGACGATCTCGCGCGAGATGGACAGGCCCAATCCCGACCCCGCCGCGCCGGGCTTGGTGGTGAAGAACGCGTCGAAGATGCGCCCCTGATCGCGCCGCGGGATGCCGGGGCCGTTGTCCCAGACGGTGGCGCGCACCCGCTCGCCGAGCCGCTCGGTGACGACGCCCACGCGCGGTTCGCGCCTCCCGGCGAGCGCCTGCGCCGCGTTGACCAGCAGGTTCAGGAACACCTGCCCGAGCCGCGCCTCGTCGCCCAGCACGGTGACGTCGCCCGCCAGCGAGCTCTCCACCTGCACTCCCTCCAGCTGCCGCGCCGTCATGCGCAGCGCGAACCGGACCGGGGAGTTGAGATCGACGGGCACGCGCATCGGCTCGTCGCCGCGCAGCATGCCCTTCATGTCCTGCACCACTCGGCGGATGCGCTGCGCGCCCTCCAGCGCGTCGACGGCGCTCTGGCGCAGCTCGTCCGCCTGCGGGCCGATGTGCTCGACGTTCTCGGCGATGTACTGGAGGTTGGCGATGATGAAGCTGGTGGGGTTGTTGACCTCGTGCGAGAGGTCCGCCGCCAGGCGCCCGACGAACGCCAGCCTCTCGGCGTGGATGAGCCGGCGGAGCAGGTTCACGTTCTCCAGGGCGAGCAGCGCCTGCGAGGCGAACACCGAGGCCAGCTCCAGGTCCGCCTCGCGGAACGGCTTGCGCGACTGCGCCCGGTTCACGTTGAGCACGCCGACGAGCTGCTCGCCCGCGGCCAGCGGGTAGACGATGCTGGAGCGCACCCGCTCGGGGTCGCCGCGCACCCCGGCGAAGCGCGGCATGCCCGCCGGGCTGCCGATGAGCAGCGCGGGGACGCGGTCCTGCGCGACGCGCCCGGAGATGCCCTCGCCCAGGCGGACGCGGGTCGCCTTGCGCACCAGTTCCGGCAGGCCGTGCGAATACGCGATGGTGAGGCCGCCCGCGGCGTCGGGAAGCATGAGCGAGGCGTCGTCGGCTTCAAGGGCGCGCATCGCCGTCTCGACGATGACCTGCGGGAGGTCCTCGGGATTGCGCGCCGCGAAGATGTCCGCGGTCGCCCGGTACAGCGCGGTGGTGCGGTACAGGCGGCCGCGCTCCACCGCGTGTCCGAGCGTGGCGAGCAGCGACTTGGGCGGGAACGGTTTCTCCAGCAGATCGAAGACGCCGGCGCGCAGGCACTCCATCGCGATCTCGAGCTGCGGGTAGGCGGTCATCACGACCACCTCGGAGCGGACGCCCAGGTTGCGCGCCTCGCGCAGCACCTCGCGCCCGTTGAGCCCCGGCATCTGCACGTCGAGCAGCACGACGTCCACGTCGGTCTGCCGCAGCATCGCGACTCCTTCGTGGCCTCCCGAAGCCTCGGTGACTCCGTAGCCGGCGCGACCCAGCTCCTCGCGAACGAGCGAGCGGAAGTCGGCATCGTCGTCGATGACGAGAACGGTGGCGGGCGACGACATCGGTACCGATCTCGTAGCATCGAGACGGGTAATTGGGCAGCATCAGAAATCGAGCCACACCGGCCAGTTTTCTGGCCACCGCGGGGCTCGACCCATCCACCTCCGGACAGATCGGCGTGCGCGGGTGTAAGCAGGTGTCGCGCGGCGTCACACCGCGAGGGCGCGGAGCACGGTCCTTCGCACCAGGACCGGCAGCACCTCGCGGCGCCACCCCGGATCGACCCCGATGTTCGTCAGCGGCCGGCACTGCTTGTGGGCGCGCCGCCCCAGCTCGTCGGCGAGGCGGCGATCGGCAGGCCGCCCGACCAGGTCGTCGAGTCCCTTCACCAGCGCGGGCCGCGCCGCGAGCGCGCCCACGCAGAGGCGCACGGACCGGACCGCGCCCTCCGTCACGCCCAGCGCGACGGCGAGGTTGAGCGCGGGGAAATCGATCGCGGCGCGCATCCGTAGCTTGTGGAACGCCTGGCGCAGCGACGCGGCCTGGCCCGGGACGCGCACTTCGACCAGCAACTCGTCGGGCGCGAGCACGGTGTTGTGCACGCCGTCGGCCAGGTAGAACTCCTCGAGCGGCAGCACGCGCTCTCCGCGGGGTGAGACTGTCCGGGCGCTCGCTCCGAGCGCGAGCAGCACCGGCGCGGTGTCGTTGGAGGCGGCCGCAACGCAGCGCTGCCCGCCCGCCACCACGTGGCAGGCGGTGCCGTCCTTCTTCAGGCAGAAGCCGAGCGCGCTGCGCCAGAAGTAGGTCTGGTTGACGTAGACGCAGCGGGTGTCGAGGCACAGGTTCCCGCCCAGCGTGCCCATGCGGCGCAGCTGGGGCCCGGCGATCTGCGCGCAGGCCTCGGCCAGCGCCGGCAGCCGCGCCTGGACGGTCGCGTCGCGCGCCAGCTCGTCGATGGTGCACAGCGCTCCCAGGCGAATCTCGCCTTCCGGCTCCTCGACGCGGACGTAGCGCAGCTCGCGCGACAGCCCGCGCAGCGCGACGAGATGCTGCGTGTCGTACATGCCGTACTTGAGGTTCGGCACGATGTCCGTGCCGCCCGCCAGGAGGCGCGCGCCGGGATGGGCGGCGAGCTGCGCCACCGCCTCGGCGACACTCCGCGGCCTGAGCACGTCGACGGCCGGCAAGGTCATCATGCGACGCGCTCCGATCCGGCGCGCCGGGCGTCGCGCTCGCGGAGCAGCTGCAGGATCCGTTGCGGGTAGAAGGGGAGCTGCCGGATCCGGATGCCGCACGCGTCGTGGATGGCGTTGGCGATGGCGGGAATGGCCGGGTGCAGCGGCCCTTCCCCGGCCTCCTTGGCGCCGTACGGACCGTTGGGATCGTCGCTCTCCACGATGCGCGCGTCGATCTCCGGCGTGTCCAGCGAGGTCGGGATCCGGTAGTCGAGCAGCGAGGGGCCGAAGAGCAGCCCGCTGCGGTCGTAGATCATCTCCTCCATCTGGGCTTCGGCGGCGCCCATGTACACCGAGCCTTCGATCTGGCCTTCCACCAGCGTCGGGTTGAGCGCCTTGCCGCAGTCGTGCGCGGCCCAGAGCTTGCGCACCGTCCAGATGCCGGTCTCCTCGTCCACCTCCACCTCCGCCACGTGCGCGGTGAAGGAGTACGCGGGCGAGGCGCCGATGGTGCCGCCGCGGTAGTCTCCGCCGAGCTTCTTCGTGCGGTAGCCGCCGGTCGAGGCCAGCGTGGCGCCCTCCGCGGCCTCGGCGAGCTGGCACGCCTCCGCGAAGCTCATCGTTCCCTGCGGGCCCGCGGCGGTGCCCAGCTCGAGGCGGACGTCGGCTGGCGCGCAACCCAGCTTGGCCGCCACGGCGGCGCGCAGCTTGTCCGCGAGCTTCTCGCACGCCTCCCGTGCCGCCAGCCCGACCATGAACGTCACGCGGCTGGAGTACGCGCCCAGGTCCACGGGAGTCAGGTCGGTGTCGGCGGCGACGACGGTGACGTCGCGCGGATCGCAGCCCATCTCCTCCGCGCAGATCTGGCAGAGCAGCGTGTTGACGCCCTGCCCGATGTCGCTGGCGCCGCTGTAGACGGTCACGCGGCCCGAGCGGTCGAGCTTGAGCAGCACTCCGCTCTGCGGCATCTCGTTCGGGTAGACCGGGTACGCCGTGCCGCTGATGTACATCGAGCCCGCCACGCCCAGCCCGCGGCCCGGGCCGAGCTTCCCGTGCCGCTCCGTCCACCTCGAGGCTTCCTCGACCAGCTCCAGGCACTTGAGGAAGCCGTTGGAGGTGATGCGCTGGCCGTTCACCGTCTCGACGTTCTCGCCGATGAAGTTGCGCCGACGCACCTCGATCGGATCGATCCCGAGCTGCTCCGCCGCCTCGTCGAGCGCGACCTCGAAGGCGAAGCGGGGCTGCACGGATCCGTGCCCGCGCTTGGGCCCGCAGGGCGGCTTGTTGGTGTAGACGCGCGTGGAGTCGAACCGGTAGGTGCCGAACCGGTACGGGCCGGTGAGCAGCTGTCCGGCGTAGTACGCGGTGACCAGGCCGAAGGAGGCGTAGGCGCCGCCGTCGATGTGGATCTTGTTGTCGACCGCGCTGATGCGGCCGTCGCCGTCGAGCGCCACCTTCACGTCCATGCGCATCGGATGGCGGCCGCGGTGCGCGTAGAAGACCTCCTCGCGCGTGAAGAGGATCTTCACCGGCCGGCCGGTCTTCATCGCCAGCTTCGCCACGCAGAACTCGAGCGAGAACGGGTCGCTCTTGCCGCCGAAGGCGCCGCCCAGGAGAGGCTGGATGACGCGCACCTTGCTCTGCGGCAGCCCCAGCACGCGCGACAGCTCGCGCTGCACGTAGTGCGGGATCTGCGTGGACGACCAGACGGTCAGGTTGCCGTCCCCGTCGACGCGGGCGACCGCGCAGTGCGGCTCGATCGGCGCGTGCGTCGAGCCGGCGTACTCGTACACCTGGTGGCAGACCGCCGCCGCCCGGGCGACCGCGTCGTCCACCGGACCGAACTCCAGCTCGACGTGCTTGGTGACGTTGCCCACCTTCGCGCGCTCGTTGACCTTGATCTCCGGATGCGCGAGCGCGTCTTCGACGGTGAGGAGCGCGGGCATCGGCTCGTAGTCCACGCGGATCAGGCGCAGCGCCTCGTCCGCGGTGCGCTCGTCGACGGCCGCGACGCAGGCCACCTCGTCGCCGACGAAGCGCGCGTGGTCGGTGGCGAGGGCCTGCTCGTCGTGCGTCCAGGGGATGACGCCGTACTTGGCGGGCATCTCGGCGCCGACCAGCGTCGCCACCACGCCGGGGTAGCTCGCCGCAAGGGTCACGTCGATGCCGCGGATGCGGGCGTTCGCGTGCGGCGAGCGGAGGATCTTCGCGTGCAGCATGCGCGGCAGGCGGATGTCGTCGGCGTACACGCCGCTCCCGTCGGCCTTCCCCGCGCCGTCGACCTTGGGGAAGCGCGCGCCCACGTGACCGGGCCGGTGCACGGGGTGGGTCACGGTGCGATTTCCTTCGGGACGTGCGCCACCTGGTCCGAGGCGGCCGCGCGCTCGCTGCTGACCGGCGGGCGGGAAGCCGGCTCGCGCAGGCCGGCGGCGACCTCCACCGCCTCGTAGATCTTGGTGTAGCCGGTGCAGCGGCAGAGGTTGCCGGAGAGCGCTTCCTGGATCTGCGGAAGCGTCGGACGCGGGCACTGATCGAGGAGCGCGCGCGCGGAGAGCATCATGCCGGGCTGGCAGAAGCCGCACTGGAGCGCGCCGCAATCGGCGAAGGCGCGCTGGACGGGGTCGAGTCCCTGCGGACCCGCGAGCCCTTCGATGGTGGTGAGCGCGAGTTCTTGCGCGTCCTGCGCCAGGGTGATGCAGGACAGAATGGGCTCCCCGCGGCCGCTGCCGTCGCGCGGGCGGGCGAGCACGGTGCAGGCGCCACAATCGCCCTTGTCGCACCCCTGCTTGCTGCCGGTGAGCCCCAGCTCGTACCGCAGCGCCTCGAGCAGCGTGCGCTGCACCGGGACGGCCAGGGTGTGCTCCTCGCCGTTCACCAGCAGGCGGACGAGCGTTTTGCGACGATGTCCGGTCGACACGGGCAGGTCCGGTCCTAGTCGATCGGCTGCCCTGGCACAAGCGCCGGCGACCGGGCGTGCCCAGGCCTGGATGCAGCTCGTGACACTGGAAGAGTCAGGTCCAGAAGCGGCAGATCGGTTTGAGCGAGCAGTCCGCGCAACGCCGGGCGTCGCGCCTGGAGGCGCACTGGCCGCTGATGCCGAGGTGGCTGAGCGCGAAGTCGAACCGGACGGGGTCGGACGGGTCGAGCGTGCGCAGACGCCGCGTCACTTCCTCGGCCGTGCGCCAGGACAGGTCCTTGCGCCGCGTGAGCCCGATGAAGCGGCCGATGCGGTGCACGTGCGTGTCGAGCGGCATGACCAGCGCGCTGCGCGGCACGTCCCACAGCCCGAAGTCGACGCCGTCGGGGCCGCGCACCATCCACCGGAGAAACAGGTTGAGGCGCTTGCAGGCGCTCCCCCGCGCGGGGTGCGGGAGGAGGTGCTTGAGCCGCCGCGTCGGGCCGCGTTGCCCGAGCAATGGAGTGAAGTCCGCCGCGCACAGCTCGTCGACGAGCTCGCCCAGCGCGACCCGGAGCGAGCCCGATGCCCGCCACCGCGCGGCGAAGAACGCGCCCAAGGACCCGTGTGCGCGCACGATCCGCCCGGCCCCGTAGAGCAGGCAGGCCACGTCCCGCGGGCCGGTCATCCGGTAGGCGAAGCCGCCGCACCGCCGGAGCAGCTCGGGCGGCGTTGCGTCGCGGGCGGTCTTGCCCGGTGAGCCCAGCGCCCCGAGCAGCGCGGCGAGCCGGGGCTTGAACAGGTCGACGCGCCCGTAGGCCAGCGCGGCGCAGAGCAGACCGGCGACCTCGACGTCGAGCGGATCCGAGTAGCGGTGCACCAGCTCGACCGGATCGCCCCGCAGCCGCGCGGCCGCGTCGGTGCGCCGGAGCAGGTCCTCCAATGCCGGCCCGACCAGCGCGGCGCGCTTCCACTGCGCGGCCACGGTCACCGCGACAGCTCCTCCAGGACGTGCGTCAGCTCCGGCAGGATCAGCTTCTCGCAGGCCAGCCTCACCGCGGCGGGACTCCCGGGCATGGCGAACACGAAGAGCCCGCTCGCCAACTGGCCCGCCAGCGCCCGCGACAGCATGGCCGCGCTGCCGACCTCGTCGAACGAGAGCATGCGGAACAGCTCGCCGAACCCGGGCAGCGGCCGGACCACCGCCCGCGAGAGGGCCTCGAACGTCGAGTCCCGCCGCGACAGGCCCGTCCCTCCGGTGACCAGCGCGAACTGCGCCCCGGAGGCGTGCGCGCGGTCCAGCTCGGCCGCGATGCGCTGCGGATCGTCGGGCACGATGGCGGAGCCTGTCACCGCGTGCCCCGCCGCCGCCAGTTGCTCGCGGAGGATGCGCCCGCCTTCGTCGGTGGCCTCGGTGCGCGAGTCCGAGCACGTCACCACGTACACCTTGACGCTCCGCGGAGCGCGAGCCTTGTGCTCCCCGGGGACCCCGGGACGCTCGTTCTCGTGCTCGTGCCCGTGCCCGTGCCCGTGCCCGTGCTTGTGCCCCACCTACTCCTCCAGCAGCAGCAGCACGCGCCCGCCCTCGATCCGCACGGGGTAGGCGCGCTGGTCGTCGCACAGCCGCAGGATCGTCACGTTGCGCCCGGTGCCCAGCTCAAAGCAATACTCGTGGCACGGGCACACTACCGCGCGCTTGCGCGCGTCGAGCCAGCCTCCCGAAAGGAGGCACCCGGCGTGGTTGCACGAGTCGTCCATCGCGGTCACCCGCCCGCCCTGGCAGGCGAGCAGCACCAGCCTCTCCCCGATCTCCAGCCCGCGTAGCTCGCCCTCCGCGAGGTCGGCAGGCCCGACGTCGATCCAGTCCGCCACGCGCATCGCCTACCATGAACTCGTTTGACCGGAGAGCCCTTTCAAATTAGATGCAAACCCATGCGCATCGCCCCCCTGCTCGCGCTGGCCGCGCTCGCGGCTTGCACCCACAACACGATCCCCGGCACCAACGTCCCCGACGAGCCGCAGAACCGGGCCGTCCTGCAAGTGTTGGCGAACTACAAGCAGGCGATGGAGGCGCGCGACCCGAACGCCCTCCTCTCGCTCGCCGCGCCCGGATACTTCGACAAGGGGGACCCCAGCCGCCCGGGCGATCCGCACGACCTGGAGGGGCTGCGCAAGTCGCTTCCGCGCGACTTCGGCGGGGTGCGCTCCCTGAAGCTCGACATCGACGTGCGGAACCTCAAGATCGACGGGGACCGCGCGCAGGTCGATTACTTCGGCGTGATGCGCTACGCGGTGGCCCTCCCGACCGGCGAGAAGTGGTTCACCGAATCGGACGACCAGCGGATGAAGTTCGTGAAGGTCGACGGCGACTGGAAGATCAGCTCCGGGATGTAGTCAGCCCGCCGCCGCGCGCAGCTCCTTCTCGCCCAGGGCCTCGATGGCGGACAGGGCGGCCAGCGCGCCGGGCCGGCCCGAGACCAGGCAGTACGCCCCCTCGCGGGCCGCCGCGCAGCGCATCGCGGGATAGAACGCGTCGCGCTCCTCGGGATCGAGCCGCCGCAAGGCCTGGTAGCCGGAGAGCACCGCGCGCAGGGCGGGGAGCTGCTCCGCCGCCGGCACCGCCCAGGCGCACGCCGCGCGCGCCACGTCGAGCACCAACGGGCCGCTGTGCGCCTCTCCCGAGGGGAGCACCGCGGAGCAGCGGTCGCCGATGTAGAGCGCCTGGCGCGGGCCGAGCCAGCCATGCGCGGCCCCCGCAGGCAGCGACGACAGGTCCGTCCGCAACGCCGGCTCCAGGCGTTCCGCCTCCGCGCGAGGCAGCCGGCCGGCCAGCTCCGCGCAGCTCAAGGCGGGAGGGACCGACGCCGGGTGCGCTTCCCCGATCTGGTGCAGCCGCGCCAGCAGCCTGCCGATCTCGAGGAATTGCGGAGTGGTGGCCCTCGCCGGGTCCAGCTGCTCGCCCGAGCCCAGGGCGTAGCAGGAGGCGCCCGCGTGCCCGCCCTCGCGCTCCAGCCGCGCGATCAGCGCTCCTCCCCGGGCGCGCCGGGGCCGCGGGGCCGGGTAGCGCGACTCCGCGAGCAGGTCGAACAGCGTCGCCTCGAACGCGATGGCGAGCGCTCCCTCCGCGCAGATGAGCAGGAAACGGCCGGCGGGGGCGTCCACCCGCTGGACCCAGACCCCGGGCGGCCCCGAGGGGAGCTCATCCACGCGCTGGGGCGCGGCAGGCAGGTCGAACTCGAGCAGCGCCTGGGCCCGCAGCGTGGACGGGGAGGCCATGGCCGATCGCTTAGCATTTCGCGCACCGGGCCCGGAAGAGGGACCACGGTCGCGCGTCGTCCGGTCGACCGATGGGCGGGCGCTGCGCGATCCCGGACGATGCAGGCCATGCCACGTCCCGTCCTCGCCGCTCTCTGCCTCGCCGCAGTTGCGTGCGGCGGCGACCCCGGCGCCGGGCAGCCCGGCGGGGCGGCGTACAGGCTCGCGGCGGCCTCCGACAAGGACCTCGTCCTCCACCCGGGCGAGACGCGCACGCTCCGGGTGGTCCTGGCGCGGGACCAGGTCGGCGGCGTCGCCAACGCGCTCGTCCACTTCGAGATGGCGGGCGATCCCGGCGCCTTCTCCCTCGCATCGCAGGACGCGACCACCGGCGCAGGGGGCATGGCGAGCGTCGCGCTCACCGCGGGCCCCCGGACCGCGTCGGCCGAGCTGATCGCCAGCGCCCCGGGGTTCGACGCGCCCGAGGTGACGTTCACGGTCGAGGTGGTCCCGGCCCGCAAGCTTCTGGAGGTGGTGGCCGGGCCCGGAACCCTGGTCGACCCGGGCGGGCAGACCGCTTCGGTGACGGTGGCGGAGTCGGGGTCCGCGCCTTTGAGGGTGCGCGAGGTCGACTTCGACACCGGGGCCCCGATCGCCGGCGACACGATCTTCTTCTCCGTCCCGGCCGGCGCGCAGTGCACGTTTGGGAGCAGCGGAGGCAAGTCCGCGCGCGCCACCACCAACGCCGCGGGCGAGGCGCAGGCGTTCCTCATGGCGGGGGCGGTGGAGCCCGGTTTCGAGGCATCCGCGTTCTCCGCGACCGGAAGCGAGGCGGTCTACTTCGCCGTGACGGTCCTCGGGGAACGGACGGCGCCGTGCGCGGTCGAGTGCCCCACTGGCTGGGTCTGCGCCGACGGCGTCTGCGAGCCGGGCGTCCCCAAGGACCCCGCGCTGCCCGACGTCACCGGCGTCTGGTACACGAGGCACGTCTTCGCCATCCGCGATTCGCTCCCCGGCGGGTTGCAGGAGGCGTTCGGGGGGATCCGCGCGCTCGACCAGTTCCTCTCGGGCAGGCTGGGCCTTCCCAGGTGGCTCCAGGCGGTGATCGACTCCCTCCTCGGGCAATTCCTGCCCGGGTGGTTCTACGCGGTGGTCCGCGTCGGGGACGACCTGGGCACCCTGCTCAGCTTCCTCCGCGCGGAGGGGAGGATGAGGCTCTCGCCGGGGGTGGATGCCGCGCGCCCCAAGGGCACCGAGGTGTGGACCAGCCTGGTCTTCTACTGGCTGCCCCTGTGCGGGGAGGAGATCGCGGGCGACCCCCAGGTGCCGCCCGAGTGCGCGCGCCTGGACGTGGCGACCACGGCGGCGCGCTACCCGCCCGCCTCGCCGCGTTGCAGGGGCGAGGTGCTGCCGGCGGTGGCGGTGCAGGCGGCGCCGTTCACCGCCGCCGTCGAGGCGATTCCCGGCTCCGCCCCAGCGCGCTGGCAGCTCGCGGTCGCGCAGCGCCAGGTCGACGTCGAGGTGGCGAGAGCGGTCGTGACCGCCATCGACGCCGCCCTCTCGCTGTCGACTCCGTGGCAGTGCATCGCCGAGGCCACCGATTGCCGCGGCGGTCAGGAGTGCATCGTCGACTGCTCCGGGATCGGCCGGTGGGTGTCGGAGCTCACCGGCGGGGTCCTCCCGGCGGGCCCCGTCGAGGACGCCTGCGCCGGCGCCGTCGGGCTCGCTGGGCAGGTGGCGACCGGGCTGCTCGCTTCGGTGAAGTTCCAGACGAACCTGCTCGTGTTCGGCGGACATGCCAGCATCGGCGGGATCGGAGACGACGACACGGTGTGCCGCGGCGGCGAGCGCTGCGCGGGCCAGCTGGGGAACGACGGATTCGACGGCGACCTGCGCCAGAGTCCCGCCTCGCGCGACGGGGCCTGGACCGGCGCGTTCTTCGGAGGGCCTGCGGACATGCCCGGATCGTGGGAGGCGAAGCGCGCTCGCTTTCAGTAGCGAACGACTCGAGCCGTCCGATCCGTTTGGCGGCGGACGCAAGGAGTCGAAGGCGGCCCAACTGGACCCGGCCACCGCGCTCGTCCGCAGCCGCCGAGGCCTCCTCAAGGCGAAGGCGGCGGGGGACCGTCCAACACCTCGCGGACCTTGCGGGTGAGGGACTCGGGCGTGAGCGGCTTCTGCAGGAAGGCAATGCTCGCTTCCAGCACGCCGTGGTGGACGACGGTGTCGTGCGTGTACCCGGACATGAACAGGACGCGCATCCCGCGCCGCTTCGGAGACAGCTTCTCGGCCAGCTCGCGGCCGCTCATCTTCGGCATGACCAGGTCGGTGAGCAGCAGGTGGATGGTGCCGGCGAATCGCTCGCAGAGGGTCAGCGCGTCCGCCGGGCCCTTCGCCTCGAGGACCTGGTAGCCGTTCCTGGTCAGGATGCTGCGCGTGATCGCCCGCACCTGCTCCTCGTCCTCGACGAGCAGGATCGTCTCCGAACCGCGGTCCACCGGCGCAGGCCCCGCCGCCTTCGCGGCCACCCCGTCACCGGTGGAGCGGGGAAGGTAGACCTTGAAGGTGCTGCCCCTGCCGGGCTCGCTGTACACCCAGAGGTGCCCGCCGCTCTGCTTCACGATGCCGAAGGTGGTCGAGAGCCCCAGCCCGGTCCCGGTCTCCTTGGTGGTGAAGAACGGCTCGAAGATGCGCGCCTGCGTGGCGTTGTCCATGCCTGTCCCGGTATCCGTCACCGCGAGCACGACGTGCGGCCCGGCCGTGACCCCCGGGTGCTCCGCGGCATAGTCGCTGCCGAGGTCGACGTCGGCGGTCTCGATGCTGACCGTCCCGCCCCTCGGCATCGCCTCCCGCGCGTTGACCACCAGGTTCATGATCACCTGCTCGATCTGCCCGGGGTCCACCCGGGTCTTGCCCAGCCTGGCGGCGGGCACGATCCGCAGCTCCACGTCCTCGCCGATGATGCGGCCGAGCATCTTGTCCATTCCGGTGATGATCTCGTTCAGGTCCACGATGGCCGGCGCGAGCACCTGCTGCCTGCTGAACGCGAGGAGCTGCCGGGTCAGCTTGGCGGCGCGCTCGCCGGCCCGCCGGATCTCCTCGACGTCCGCGCGCACTTGGCTGTCCGGCGGCAGGTCCGAGATCAGCATGGCGCTGTAGCTCAAAATGACGGAGAGCAGGTTGTTGAAGTCGTGCGCGATGCCTCCCGCCAGCCGGCCCGTCGCCTCCATCTTCTGCGACTGCCGAAGCTGCTCCTCGCTCTTGCGGAGGGCCGCCTCGGTGTCCTTCCTCTCGCGGACCTCGCGTTGCAGCTCCTCGTTCGCCTTGAGGAGGTCGGCGGTCCTCTTCGCCACCCGGCGCTCGAGCTCGTCGTGGGCGCGGCGGAGGCCGTCGGCCATCTCCTTCCGATCGGTGATGTCCTCGGAGATGCCGAGCAGGTGCGTGGGGCGCCCTTCCTCGTCGAGCAAGGGGACCTTCTTGGTGTGCAGCCAGCGCTGGCCCCGCGGGGTCTCGATCGGCTCCTCGGGGATGTCCACCACTGCCTTGCCCTGGAGGACCTCGCGGTCCTTGGCCTGGAAGAACTCCGCCTGGCTCTTCGGGAAGAAATCGAAGTCGTTCTTGCCGATGAGCTGCTCGCGCGGCGTACCGAGCAGCTCCTCGCCGGCGCGGTTGAACCGCTTGAACCTCAGCTCGCCCGCCTCCTTGACGAAGACCATGTTCGGGAGGTTCTCGAGGATCGAATCGACGAAGGCGTTTGCCTCCCGGAGCCTCCGTTCAGCCTCCCGCTCCTCGGCGGTATCGCGGAAGACCAGGACGACGCCGGTGAGCTCGCCCGCGCCGTTCCGGATCGGCGCGGCGCTGTCGGCGATCGAGCGCTCGGTCCCGTCCTTCGCGATCAGCGAGGTGTGGTTCGCGAGGCCCACCACGATCCCCTCGCGCAAGACCCGCTCGATCGGATTCACCGCCGGCTGCCGCGTCTCCTCGTGGACGATGTGGAACACTTCCGCGAACGGCCGCCCGTCTGCCTCCGCGGCGCTCCAGCCGGTCAGCTGCTCGGCGACCGGATTCATCCGCACGACGTTTCCGGCCACGTCCGTGCAGATCACGCCGTCGCCGATGCTCCGCAGGGTGGTGGCGAGGCTCTCCTCGTTCCTGCGGAGGGCTTCCTCGGCCACGTTGCGCTCGGTGAGATCGCGCGTCACCTTGGCGAAGCCGACCAGTTGCCCGCCGCCGTCGCGCAACGCGGTGATCACCGCGTTCGCCCAGAACCGCGACCCGTCCTTGCGGATGCGCCAGCCCTCGTCCTCCACGCGGCCCTGCGCCGCGGCGGCGTCGAGCACCTGCTGCGGCTTGCCCGTCGCGCGCACCTCGGCGGGATAGAACACGGAGAGATGCGTGCCGACGATCTCGTGCGCCTCGTACCCCTTGAGCGCCCGCGCGCCGGCGTTCCAGGTGGTGACGCGCCCCCGCGGATCGAGCATGAAGATGGCGTAGTCCTTCACCGCCTCGACGAACAGCCGCGACTGTTCCCGCTCGATGGTCGCGGCATGCTCCTCGCCCACGGCGGTGAGCGCCGATTCGATCAGCTCGCCCATCGCCAGCATGGCGCGCGCGAGCTGCTCCGGGCTCGCGCCGTACGCGCGCACCAGATCGGGCGCCAGCGCGCGCTGCGGGACGCGGGCCAGATCGCGCCAGGCGGCCAGGGTCACGCCCAGCCTGGCGCATGCCGAGCCCTGCTCGCGCACGTGCCGCAACCACGGTCCGAAGTCGCCCTCCAGGACGCCACGGCCGAGCAGCTCGCGGAAGCTCGAGATCCTGTGAGCGAGCTGGGCCACCGGCGCGCGCTGCGCCACCCGGCCGAACTCCGGATGGGAAAGCGCCGCGGCGAGCACCTCCTGGTGCACCCGGTCCTGGTGGGCGTCGTAGACCTTCCAGACGTCGAGCAGGGCGTCGCGGGACTCCGCCATTGGACTATTGGAATAAACCAGCATCAACACTTAGGCCAATGGACGGACACCCTCGGGCGCGCTCCTGTGGTCCGAGGTGAGGGGATGTCCACCCTCTCCCTTCAGCGCGTCGGCCCGCCGGGGATCGGCTGCGCCGCTTCCGCCGGGCCGAACAGCTCGTCCTCCCGCGCCAGCAGTTCCCGCGCCTCGGATGCGAGCGCCGCCTCGCCCGCTTCCGACGCGGCTTGCAGCTGCGCCTCGAACAGCGCGCGGTCCTGCGCCTTCACCCCGACGGTCCGCGCGAACACGATCCGGGTGCGCGCCGACGACGGCACGCGCGCCAGCGCCGCCTCGAAGTGGGAGCGCGCCTCGCGGAGATCGCCGCCGGCATACGCCGGCAGCGCCGCGTACAGCTTGCCCAGCTCGCGCTCGGCGCCCGCCTCGTCGAGATCGGGCGCGAGCTGCGCCACGCGCGTCAGCATCTGCTTCAGCTCGCCGCGCCTCTCGATCAGCGGCGTGAACCCCTGCGCGCGGGCCCAGGCCGCTGTGCACGCCGCCTCCAGGTAGAGCGGCTCGGCGGCTTGCGGACCGATGCGCGCCAGCACCTGCGCCAGCGGCTGCCCAGCTGCCACGGCCGCCGCCGCATCGGGCTCCAGCGCCGCCCACGCCCTGCGCGCGTCGTCGGCGCACGCGCTCGCATCGCGGGCGGTCTCGTGCAGCGCGTCGGACGACATCCCGGATCGATCGATGCGCAACCGGCGCGCTCGCGCCGCCGCCGTCAGCGCCTCCACCGGCGCCGGCGGCTGCATCGCCGCCTCTTCCCAGAATCGAATCGCATCGTCGATCGATCCCGGTTCGTCACGGCGCGCCCACGCAGCGGAGGCCCGTGCGAGCAATTCGCGCTGCGACGCAGAAGGCTTCCCCACAGGACCCGCTGTCGCAGTCGGTGTCGCCGTCGCTGTCGTAGTCGCTGTTGCTGTCGCGGTCGGTGTCGCTGTCGTTGTCGTAGTCGCCGTCGGCCTTCCAGCTGCCCCCGCGCCCTTCCTCCCCGACGCACACGCCGCGGCGCACAGCGCCACCGCGGCCACGATCCCGCCCCGCCTCACCGCTTGCGCGGCGGCGGCTTTCCGCCCTTCTGCGATTGCTGGGCGGCCGCGCGCTGCCCGCCGACGGACCCGGACGCGCCGCCAGCTTGCAGCGCGAACAAGAGCCCTCCCGCGTCCCCTCCTCCGCCGGCCGCCGGCGATTCGTACAGCTCGCAGGTGGCCTGGCCGCGCAGGACCAGCTCTCCCTTCTGGTTCTCCGCCCACAGCTCGACGTCCGCGTAGCAGGCGCCGTTCTCCTTGCGCAGCTCCGCGATGCGGCCCCGGCAGGTCAGCTCGTCGCCCGGCCAGACGATCTTCACGAATCGCGCCGCCAGCCGCCGGACGTGCCCGCGCCGCAGCCAGGCGGTGAGCAGTTGCCCGACGAAGCCCATCGCCAGCATCCCCGGGGCGAACAGCCCGGGGAACCCGAGCGCGTGCGCGAACGGCTCGTCCAGGTGCAGCCGGTTGAAGTCGTTGGAGGCCGCCGCGTAGCGGGCGATCTGCACGCGATCGATGGCCGGCTTGCTCAAGGGCGGCAGATCGTCGCCCACGCGCAGCTCGCTCCAGTAGAACGAGCGCGCCAGGCTCTGCTTGGGCGGCTGCACCTGCTTGGGCGGGGTCAGCGCGGGCAGCGGCGGCAGCGGCTTCTTCACCACCGGCCTGGGCGGCGGGGCCTTTGCCGAGGATCGGGCGGGCGGCGGCTTCCGCGCGGGCTTCTTGTCCGCGTGCTTCCCCACCTTGGGGAACTTGGTCACCTTGGCCAGCTTGCGCGCCTTCGGCTTCGCCGGCGCCTTGGC
>DASWGI010000219.1:0-5830 GCA_036393835.1 Myxococcales bacterium
GTGAAGACGGCGGGGTCGGTCCAGTTGCGGGGGCCGATGAACTTCAGGCGCAGCGTCCCGGAGGAATCGATCAGATAGCTCTCCGGGAACTTGGTGGTGCCGTAGACCTGCGAGATGCGCGCGGTCTGGTCGAGCGCCACGGCATACGGCGGTGGATTGCCCGCGAAGAACTTGTCGATGGCGGGCCAGCCGCCTTCGTCGACGCTGATGGCCACCAACTGGAACTTGCCCGGGTCCATCGCCCTGGCCAGCTGCCGCAGCGAAGGCTCCTCGTCCCGGCAGGGAGGGCACCACGTCGCCCAGAAGTTCAGCAGGACGACCTTTCCCCGGTACGCGGAGAGGTCGACCGGATTGCCGTCGCGAGCCGGAAGCGAGAAGGACGGCGCGGCGGCGGCGCGCTGCTCGTCGGCGTCCATCGCGCCGGCCGCGCGATTCGCCCTGCCCCCGAAGTGTTGCACCGCCTTGCTCACCCCCACCACCCCGATGGCGATCAGCGCGAAGGCGACGAACGCCTCCTTCAGCCAGCGCGGCACCACCCAGGTGCGGCGGGCCGCCTTGGGCATGCTGGAATAGCTGCGGGCCTGCTCGGTCATCGGGACAGCCTTTCCACCAACTGGCGAGGCGTCACCCGGTGCTTGAAGGCGCGGCGCCCGTCGATCTCGATCACCGGGACGTCGTACCGGTGCGCCTCGTACAAGGCGGGGTCCGAGTCGATGTCCACCTCACGCACCGTGAACCGCACCTGGGCCCGCGCCGCCTGCAGCGCCTCCTTCGCATCGTCGCAGAGGCAGCAGCCGGACCGGGTGTAGAGGACGACCTCGCGCATCGCTACCTGTGCCGGCGGTGTCGCCGGTGGACTCGCGCCACGGGAGGTTGCCCGAGCGCGCCCCCGACCAGATAGGCGCGAAACGCCTCGCGCGCAACGTAAGGCGCATGGATGCGCCACTTGAGCCCGTTCACCACCACCGCGGCCACCGCGATCTTCGGGTCGTCCGCCGGCGCGAATCCGACGAACCACGAGTAGTCCATGAACGGCCGCCGGTGGTTGGACATCGAGCCGGTCTTGCCGGCGACCTCGATGTCGCCCAGCACCGATCGGCCGCGCTCGCGGAACGAGGAGGTCGCGGTGCCTTCGGTGACCGTGTACTTCATCATGTCGCGGAGCGCGGCGGCCGTTTCCTGCTTGAGGAGCCGGGAGGAGCCGGTGGCCTTGAAGGGCTCGCCGTCCACCTCCTCGATCAGGCTGGGCTCGAAGGCGATGCCGCCGTTCCCGACGGCGGAGGCGATCAGCGCCGCGTGCAAGGGGGACAGCTTCACCTTTCCGAAGCCGGCCGCGCTCTTCGCCAGGTCGAGCTTCCCGTCCGGGATGTTGGCGGGGGAGGCCTCGACCGGGACGTCCCAGATGGGCCGGTTGAAGAGGAACCGCTCCGCCTCCTTGCGCAGCGACTCGCCGTCGAGGTGCTTCACCGCCATCTTGGCGAAGACCACGTTGGCGCTCTTGGCCAGCGCCATGGAGAGCGACATGCAGCGCCGGTCCTTGTGCGGCTTGTCCTCGAGCAGCTTGCTGACGATGCCACGCAGGCCGCCGTGGTAGCAGGTCTCGGCGTCCGGCGAGACGCCGGCCTCGAGCAGCGCGGCCCCGGTGATGATCTTGAAGACCGACGCGGCCGGGTACAGCGGCCGGGTGGCGAGCCCGTCGGACTTTCCGTCCTTGGCGTACTCGACCAGCGCCAGCACCTTGCCCGTCTTGGGATCGATGGCGACCAGCGCGCCCTGCATCGGCTGGTAGGTGCGCAGGAGCTTGACCATCTGCTTCTGCAGCGCGGGCTCGACCGAGATGCGCACGCGCTTCCCGTCCGCCGCCTCGGAGAAATACCCCAGCGCGTCGCCGGTGCCGGTGAGCTTCGCCTTCCTCCACAGCGCGAGCCCCTCCAGGTGGCTGGTGTGCTGCGCCACGGCGTTGGCCGCGGTGGCGGGCACCGCGTTCACCTCGGCGGGGTGCTCCGGCGCGCCCGCGTCCGGGTGCTCCGGCGCGCCCGCGTCCGGGTGCGCGTCGATCTCGGAGGTGACGGCGCTCTCGACCGCGCGCTCGTCGTCGGTGACGTCCAAGCTGTCGCCCGACTCGCCGGGCGCGGGAGCGTCCTGCTGCGGCAGCGCTTTCGCCTGGCCGGCATCCGCGGCCGGGGTGCCTTCGGCCGGGGTGCCTTCCGCCTGCGCCAGCGTCTGCTGGGCGGCGCGCGCGGCCAGGCCGCCGCCGAAGAGGAGCAGCGCGGCCAGAGCGACGCCCTTCGCGGCGCCGGGTCCTCGAGATGCGGGGAGCTGGGTCACCTTCGGTTCACTGTACGTTTGGGGAGGGGTTCGCGGCAAAGAATCCCGGTCAGCAACCGCCGGGCGCGGCGGATTCCTCCCGCGCCGGGCCCCCACCCCGGCACACCCCGGCTCCCGGCAGCTTGACGGCCGCGCGGGGCGTTGCGAGGTTCCCGCACCGTGCTCGAGCAGTTGCGCAGCATCCTGGGCGACCTGCACCCGCGCAGCATCGTCGTGGTGCTGCTCATGCTGGTCCTGGCGGCGCTGCTCACCCGGTTCGTCAACTCGGTCGTGCACCGCACCCTCGAGCGGCACCGCCACGGCGGCACGCTGCTGCCGGAGTCCGTCACGCGGCTGCAGTTCATCCGCCGCGTCGTCGACGCCGTCATCTGGGTGGTGGCGATCTCGATCGGCCTGACCCAGTTCCCCGAGCTGCGTGGCTTCTCCGCTGGGCTGCTGGCCTCGGCGGGCATCTCGGGCCTCATCGTCGGTTTCGCGGCCCGCAGCACCCTGGGGAACGCGGTCGCCGGCGTGACCATCGCCTTCGCGCAGCCGGTCCGCATCGGCGACGAGGTGGAGCTGCGAGGGGAGCGCGGGTCGGTGGAGGACATCACCCTGTTCTTCACCGTGATCCGGCTCTGGGACGGCAAGCGGATGATCGTCCCCAACGAGACGCTCTCGACCGAAGTGGTCAAGAACCTGACGCTCGGCTCGGTCTCGCGCATGGTACGCACCGACGTGCTGGTCCCACCCAGGGGCGATGCTCGCGGAACCATGGAGGCGCTGCTCGGCGTCGCGGCGGCGGAGCCCGGGTTGGATCGGTCGGCCCCGCCGCCGCGCGTCGAATTCCTCAAGGTGGACGCGGCGGGCGCCTTGCTGCGGCTCTCGGCCACCTGCGCCGACGACGCCTCGGCGGCGCGGCTGACGCAGGCCCTCCTGGCCAAGGCGGCACAGGCGGTCTACGGGATCCAGGTATGAGGGAATGCCGAGTGAAGACGGGCTGTTTTTTCATGTCCGAGGAGATCGAAACGTGAAGAACGCGTGGAACGTCGCGGTCGCTGCGTGCGTGAGCGGGGCGATCGGGTACTTCGTCGGCGTGCAGATGCACTCCGGCGGCTCGGTGGGCACGCCGCTGCGCGCCGAGAACCGGGCGGCCGCTCAGCAGCCGCCGCTCCCTCCCGGCTCCGAGGTCGTCTACAAGGTCCCGGTCGGCCCGGCCCCGGTGAAGGGCGACCCCGAGGCCAAGGTCATCATCGTCGAGTTCTCCGACTTCGAGTGCCCGTTCTGCGGCCGCGCGATCGAGGTCGTGAAGCAGGTCGAGTCCCGCTACGGCAAGGACGTCCGCCTCGCGTTCAAGCACAACCCGCTCCCGATGCACCCCGACGCGCCGTATGCCGCGCGCGCCGCCATCGCCGCGGGCAAGCAGGGCAAGTTCTGGCAGATGCATGACAAGCTGTTCGAGGCGAACGTCGCGCGCACCCCGAACGGGCTCAAGCCCGACCGCATCGACCAGATGGCGCGCGACCTCGGGCTCGACCTCGATCGCTTCCACCGCGACGCCGAGTCGCAGGAAGCGAAGGACCAGGTGGAGGCGGACCAGGCGCAGGCGCGCGCGCTGGGCGCCACCGGCACCCCGTACTTCTACGTGAACGGGCAACGCATCGCGGGTGCCCAACCGTTCGAGCAGTTCAAGGTCGTGGTCGACGCCGCGCTCAAGCGCGCCGACGCGGCGCTGGCGAAGGGCGTCCCGCGCAAGGACCTCTACGAGACGCTGGTGAAGGACGGCCAGGCGGGCCCGCCCGCTCCGCCGCCGCAGCCCCCGCCCGCCGCGCAGGCGCACAACGTCGACCTGGGGACCAACTCACCCTGGACCGGGGCGAAGCACGCCAAGGTGACCATCGTCGAGTTCTCCGATTTCCAGTGCCCCTTCTGCCAGCGCGCCGAGCCGACCCTGCAGAAGATCCTCGAGACGTATAAGGGCGACGTGAAGCTCGTCTGGCGCAACGAGCCCCTCTCCTTCCACCCCAACGCGCTGCCCGCGGCGAAGGCGGCGATGGCGGCGCACAAGCAGGGCAAGTTCTGGCAGATGCACGCGCTGATGTTCCAGCACCAGAACGAGCTGTCCGAGGCGAAATACGAGGAGTGGGCGAAGCAGATCGGCGTCGACCTCTCGCGCTGGCGCAAGGACAAGGAGTTGCAGGAGATCGCGTCAGCCATCGACGCCGACTCCCGCTACGCCAACCAGGTAGGCGCCGACGGGACCCCCGCGTTCTTCATCAACGGCCGGCTGATCTCGGGAGCGATGCCGTTCGAGACGTTCAAGCCTGTGATCGACGAACAGATCGAGAAGGCGAACGCCGCGCTGAAGAAGGGCGTGAAGCCGGAGAAGCTCTACGAGGTGCTGGTCGCGCAGAACGTGCAGTCCGCCGGGCAGGCGGAGCAGCAGGTGGCGGCGAAGATCGAGGTGGGCAACGCGCCGGTGCTGGGCCCGAAGAACGCCCCGGTGACGATCGTCGAGTGGTCGGATTTCCAGTGCCCGTTCTGCGGCCGGGTCGAGCCGACGCTGCAGCAGCTCCGGGAGCAGTACCAAGGGAAGATCCGCTTCGCCTGGAAGAACCAGCCGCTCTCGTTCCATCCCAATGCCATGCCCGCCGCGGAGGCGGCGATGGCCGCGCACGAGCAGGGCAAGTTCTGGGAGTTCCATGACGCCCTCTTCAAGAAGCAGGGGCAGCTCGGCCCGGCGCTCTACGACGAGGTGGGCAGGCAGCTCGGCCTGGACATGGACCGGTTCCACGCCGCGATCCAGGCCCGCAAGCACGCCGCGCACATCCAGGCCGACATGGCCGCCGGCAACGCCGTCGGCGCCCAGGGCACGCCCACCTTCTTCATCAACGGAAAGATGCTGATCGGAGCGCAGCCTATCGACGCGTTCAAGCAGCTCATCGACGCCGAGTTGGCCGCGGCGGTGGCCAAGAGATAGCCGGGGGCTGGACCTAAGCGCCCGTTTTGTGGTCGAGTAATTCCATGCCGTTGCCCGTCTTGTCGCGACCGCCTCCCATTCCGGGGAAGGATTATCGAATCCGTCCCCTCAAGCGCGGCGACAAGGACGCGCTGTTCAAGCTGCTCGCCGCCGACGGATGGGTGGTGCCCGCGGCCGATCAGGAGACGGTCCTCTCCTGGGTGGTGCAGCACCCGGAGATGGAATCGTTCGTCGCGCACCACGCGGCCTCCTACGGCAGCGTCTTCGCCGTCCTGACGCTCTCGCACCGGCCGCAGCTGCGGCTGGGCGGCCGGGTCGCCTGCATCGACCTGTTCGCCGTCGTGGCGGGACAGCGGGGAAAGGGCGTGGGGAGCGACCTGCTCGCCCAGGCCATGCGCCGCGCCGAGGCCCTCGGGTGCAAGCGCATGGAGCTGCGCCTGCCGGGGCCGCGCGACGACCGGCACGACTTCTTCGAGGAGCACGGATTCTCCCCGGGCGGCGAGGCGCTCTACGTCCGCCGGCTCAACCCGCTGGGATGAACGG
>DASWGI010000220.1:0-3861 GCA_036393835.1 Myxococcales bacterium
CACGCCTTCACCGACGGGCGCGACACGAGCCCCAGCGCGGGCGTCCGCTACCTGGACGAGTTGGAGAAGCTGCTCGCGCAGAAGTCCAGCGCGGACGGGCTCCATGCGCAGGTGGCGACGGTCTCCGGCCGCTACTACGGCATGGACCGGGACAAGCGCTGGGACCGCGTCGCGCGCGCCTACAACGCGATGGTGCTCGGCGAGGGGCTGCGCGCTTCTTCCGGGGTGGAGGCGGTGAAGCAGTCGTACGCGAAGAACGTGGGCGACGAGTTCATCGAGCCCACCGTGATCGTCCAGCCCGACGGGTCGCCCCGGGGGCTGATCCGCGACGGCGATTCGGTCATCTCCTTCAACTTCCGAACCGACCGCGTGCGCGAGATGACCCAGCTGCTGGCCTTCGACGACCCGCCGGGCTGGGACAAGAAGTGGCCGCCCGTCTCCGAGATACGCAAGGCGCGGCCGCGGCTGTCGGCGTACACCACGATGACCGAGTACGACGCGAAGTTCACCGAGCGCGGGATCCCGATCGCGTTCCCGCCCGATCAGCCGACCGACATCCTGCCTGAGCTGGTCGCGCGGGCTGGCGCGCGCCAGCTGCGCTGCGCGGAGACGGAGAAATACGCGCACGTGACCTTCTTCTTCAACGGCGGGCGGGAGACGGTGTTCCCGGGCGAGGAGCGCATCCTGGTGCCCAGCCCGCGCGACGTGAAGACCTACGACCTGAAGCCCGAGATGAGCGCCGAGGAGGTCACGCGGCAGCTCGAGAAGCGGATGCACGAGTTCGGATTCGTGCTGGTGAACTATGCGAACCCGGACATGGTCGGCCACACGGGCGTGCTGCCCGCGGCGCTGAAGGCGGTGGCGAAGATCGACGAGTGCATCGGGCGCCTGTGGACCGCGGCGCAGAAGTGCGGGATGGCGATGGTCGTCACCGCCGACCACGGGAACATCGAGACCATGATCGACCCCGCGACGGGCGAGCCGTTCACCACGCACACGCTGAACCCGGTGCCCATCTACGTCTGCGACCCCCAGCTCTCGGGCGCGCGCCTGCGGCGCGACGGCATCCTCGCCGACGTGGCGCCGACGCTGCTGCAGATCATGGGCTTGCCCAGGCCCGCGGCGATGACGGGCAAGAGCCTCCTGGAAAGCTGAACCGCGGCCCTGCCCGGCCCGGCAGCGCCTTGATCCCACCCGCGCCGGGGACGGATAGTAGGCGTCCGGAGACGTCGCGCGCGGGAGCACCGTCCGTGGCAGGCAACCCCATCCGGTGGATTCCCTTTCCCTTGCTGCTGCTGGCGGCCTGCACGACGACCACCGCGTCGCGCGCGCGGGCGCGGAGCGACGCGGCCTCGCGGCTCCCCGCCATCCACACCGCGGCGCTGCTTTCGCTCGACGTCAAGGAGTACGAGGTGTCCGCCGGGGGCGTCGCCGAGTTCAAGGAGGAGTGGAGCAGCGCGGCGCAGAAAGCCCTCGAGACAGCGTTGGTCGACCAGTTCAGGTCGCACCGCATCGAGCTGCGCCGGATCGAGCCGGGCCCGGACACGGCCGAGGAGGTGAACGACCTGCGCGCGCTCACGCAGGCCGTCAACTCCAGCGTGGTCCAGTTCCCCCGCAAGGAGTTCGACTACTCGCTCGGGCCGGTCGCGCCGCTCGCCGAGCGTTACGGAGTGGATGCCCTCGTCTTCGTCTGGGCGCGGGGCCGGCTGGTCACCGGCGGGCGCAAGTTCGTCGCGGCGCTCTCCGGGACCGGCGAGACGGACGCCGGCCAGGTCACCATCACCATCGTCGACCGCTCCGGCGACGTGCTCTGGTTCAACACCCGCGGGCGGCGCGGCGATCGGGCCGATCTGCGCTTCGGCGAGAGCGCGGCGGAGCTGATGCAGGCCATGGTCTCCGACCTGCCTCTGGCGCCGAAATGAAGGCGGCGGCGTGCCTCGGCGCGATCGTCCTGGCCGCCTGCGCCACGACGAACCTCCCGCCTGCCACCGCCTCCGGCTTCCGCCTGGAGGAGGACGAGCGGGGCCTCTGGCGCCAGGCGGAGCAGGCGGAGGAGAGATTCGAGGCGGGCGGCCTCGTCCTCGAACGCCCCGAGCTGGAGGCCTATCTCGCCGAGGTCGCGCGCCGGCTGGAGCCCGAGGCTGCCTGGGCGGCGATCCCCTTTCGCATCCGGGTGATCAAGAACCCGTACCTGAACGCGTTCACGATGCCGAACGGGCGCATCTACGTGCACACCGGAATGCTCGCGCGGATGGACAACGAGGCTCAGCTCGCCACGCTGCTGGCGCACGAGATGACCCACGCCACGCACCGGCATGCGATCCGGGAGCTGCGCGACCGGAAGAACAACTTCGCCTTCGCGGTGGGCTTGAACTCCATCCTGCCGGGGATCGGCAACCTGGCGGGGCTCTCCGCGGTCCGCGGCTATTCGCGCGAGATGGAGACCGAGGCCGATGACCACGGCCTCCGGCTCGTCGCGGACGCCGGCTACGACCTCGAGGAAGCGCCCAGGCTGTTCGCGCACCTCAAGGAGCAGCTCGGGGAGGAGAAGAAGACCGAGCCGTTCTTCTTCGGGACCCACCCGGCGCTCGACGCGCGCATCGAGAACTACCGCAGCCTCATCCAGCTGCACTACGCCAGCCGCCCCCGCGGCGTGAGCAACGCGGAGGCCTTCCTGCGCAGGACGCGCGAGGTCGTCTACGAGAACGCGGTGCTCGACCTGCGGGCCGGCCGCTTCGTCGCGGCGGAGCGCGGCGCGCGCAAGTACGCCGGGCTGGATCCATCGGCCGCGCGAGGGCCGTTCATGCTCGGCGAGCTGTCGCGGCAGCGCGGCGCGGAGGGCGCAGCCGACGCGGCGCTCGCCGAGTACCGGCGCGCGATCGCGCTCGACGCCGCCTATCCCGAGCCATACCGCTCCATCGGGCTCTTGCTCTACAAGCGCGGGGACAAGGCGGGCGCGCGCGAGGCCTTCGAGAAGTACCTGTCCCTCGTGCCGCAGGCGAGCGACCGCGCCTACATCGAGCAGTACATCGGGAGCTCCAGATGATCGGGACACGGAGATCGGCCGGCGCGGCGGCGCTGGCCCTCGCCGCCGGATGCGCCGCGGCGCGGCCCACCTGGGTCCCTGCCGGCGGCACCTACTCGCCGCCCTCCGGCCGCTACGCGCTCCAGCTCCCTGATGGGTGGCTGCTGCGCGGGGAGGCGGACCGGGTGCTGGCCTCGCGCGACGGGGTCTTCCTGCAGCGCATCGACGTCGGCCGGCGCGAGGTCGGCAAGTCCCTGGGGAGCACCAAGAAGGTGCTGGCGCGGGGGATGCTGCCGCAGGAGGTCGCCGAGGTGGTGCAGGACGCGATCATGTCCTCGCCCGGGATGCAGGGCAGCACGATGCTGGAGAACGCGCCGGCCGAGATCGACGGCCGGCCGGGGTTCAAGCTCGTCTTCGGCTACAAGGACCCGGACGGGCTCAAGGTCAGGGCGGTCTTCTATGGCGTGCTCGTCGAGGATTCGCTGTACGAGTTGTCGTACCGGGCTCCGGAGCGCCACTACTTCGGCCGCGACCTGGCCGCCTTCGAGCAGGTGCGGGCGAGCTTCAAGGTCCGCGCGCCCGTCGCGGTGCGCGCGAGCGGCGCCGAGTGACGGCGGCGGCCCCCGGCACCGCCGCCGCGCTGCGCCGGGGAGCGGCGCTGTTCGACCAGGGCCGCTTCTGGGACGCGCACGAGGCCTGGGAGGAAGCCTGGCTCGAGGAGGACGGCGAGGTGCGCCTGTTCCTGCAGGGGCTCATCCAGGTGGCGGCGGGGTATCACAAGGCCACGGTGCAGTTGCAGCCGAACGGCTGCGTGAAGCTCCTGCGCAGCGGCCTCG
>DASWGI010000221.1:0-7881 GCA_036393835.1 Myxococcales bacterium
CGCCGCGGAGCAGCGGGGGAAGCTGGTGGTGGTGATCGTCGTCGATCAGCTCCGCACCGAAGATCTCATGGTGCTCCGCGACGAGCTGGGTCCGCGGGGGTTCGCCGGCCTCGGGCAGCCCGTCCCGATCCGGTACGAGACCGCGCTGACGCACACCGCGCCCGGGCACGCGACCCTCGCGACCGGCGCCTGGCCCGAGGTGCACGGCATCGTCGCCAACCGCTTCGTCGAAGGTGAAGAGCTGCGCGAGGCGGTCGAGGATCCCGGCTGCCCCGCTTGGGAGGGCAAGCGTGGCGTCAGCGCAGCCGCCCTCCGGGCGCCCACGTTCGCGGACGCGCTCAAGCTGGCGAGCCGCGGCCGCGCGCGCGTGCTGAGCATCGCCATCAAGGACCGGGGAGCGCTGTTCCTCGCCGGGCGCTCCGCCGATCTGGCGCTCTTCTACGACCCGGAGCGGGGCGAGCTGACCTCCACCACCTGCTACGCGCCCGGTCCGCCGGAGTGGCTCTCCGCGCTGCAGAAGGCGCACCCACCGAGCGAGTGGAAGGACTGGACCTGGACGCTGTCGCGGCCCGAGGCGGTGTACGCGCGCATCGCCGAGGAGCGCACGGAGATCCGCGACCTTTACGGGATCGGGCCGTCGTTCCCGCACCGCATCGGGACCGGGGATGTCTCGCCCCGCCTGTTCCGCGCGCTGCGCGCCGCGCCGCCGTCCACCACCATCGTGCTGCGGGCGGCGCGCGCCGGGCTCGAGGCGATGCGGCTGGGGACGCGCGGGCGCACCGACCTCTTGCTCCTCTCGCTGGCCGGGGTCGACTACGTCGGCCACTCGACGGGCACCGCCTCCCGGGAGCGGATGGACCTGCTTCTGCGCATGCACGACGAGCTGGGCGCGTTCCTGCGCGACCTGCGCGCGCGCTTCGGCGACGGGCTTTCGGTCCTGCTCACCTCGGACCACGGTGCGACGCCGACGCCGCCCACCGCGGCGCAGGTCCACCTGCGCGCGCTGCACGTTCCGGCGGCCGAGCTGACGGGGCCCGTGCAGAAGGCGCTGGACCAGGCGTTCGGCCCGCATCCCGGCTGGGTGCTGCTGATGGACGACGGCGTGCTCGCCCTGCGCAGGTTTCCCGGCGTGGACCCGGCGCGGGCGGCCGAGATCGCGGCGGAAGCCCTGCGGCGGGTCCCCGGCGTCTGGAAGGCGGTGACGCAGGCCGGGGTCGCGGACGCCGGCCCGATCCTGCGGCACGCGTGGTTCGCGGGGCGGAGCGGCGACGTCCTGTTCGTGCCCGCGCCGCTCGCCAGCCTCGCCGGGCCCGAGATCGGCAATGCCTGGGCGATGCATGGGAGCCCTTGGAGCGACGATGCGGTGGTTCCGCTCCTCGCCCAAGCGCCCGGATTCCAGCTGAAGATCGGCGAGGAGCTGTCCGCCACGCAGGTGGCTCCCTCCGCCGCTCTGCTCCTGGGCGTCCCGCCGCCCTCGGGGGCGCTGGCCGTCCCCGCGTTGGTTCCCGCACGTTGACCGTGTACGATGCACGACCGCGGTGAAGCACGACCTCGGCCCACAGCGCGCACCTTCTCCGCTCCCGACCTACCCGGAAGAGCTGGAGTCCGCCCAGCGCCAGGCGCTGCGCACGACCTGTTTCCTCGCCGCCGCGCTGATCGTCGCCTTCTCCGCGCTCGACCGGGCGGTCACGCCGGACCACTGGCTGGCGCTCCTGTTCGTCCGCCTCGCCGCCGCCGCGGTCCTGCTCCTGCTCGAGCGGCGGCTCAGGCGTCCGGGGAGCCGGACTGGTGCTCGTCGGCGGGCGCGAGGACGCGCTCGAGCTGGGGACGCGGGCGTCCTTCCTGCTCTGCACGTCGGTTATCGGCGTGGCGGGAGCCGCCATCCAGGATCGGCTGCGCCGGCGCGAGCACCAGGCGCGCGCCGAGTTCGCGCGCCACGTGGGGCTCGTGCACCTCGGCACGCTCGCGGGCGGCCTCGCGCACGAGCTGGCGAACCCGCTCACCAGCGTGTCGCTGGAGCTGGACGCGATCGACGCCTTGCTCAAACCGGGGGAGCACACCCGCCACCTGCGCAACGCGCAGCAAGGCCTCTCGCGCATGCGGTCGATCCTCGAGGTCATGCGGCGCGGCGCGCGCTTCTCGGACGGCGACCAGCGCGAGGTCGATCTCTTGCTGGAGATCGAGGAGGCGCTGGTGCTCCTGCAAGGCCGCCTCAAGCACCAGGTGGAGCTGGTGCGCGACTACGGCGAGGTGCCGCCCGTCCGCTGCCAGCCGACGCTGCTCGGCCAGGCGCTGGTGAACCTGGTGGTGAACGCGGCCGATGCGCTGCGCGACCGCCCCGGCGCGCGGCTCTGCGTGCGCACGCGCCGGCTGGACGGGCACGCGCTGATCGAGGTGCAGGACAACGGCCCGGGCGTGCCCGCCGATCTGCGCGAGCGCATCTTCGAGCCGTTCTTCAGCACCAAGGGCGCGGGCGGGAACGGGCTCGGCCTCTGGATCTCGGCCGAGATCGCGCGCCTTCACGGCGGCGAGCTGACCCTCACCGAGGCCCCGGCCGGCGGCTCCATCTTCCGCCTCTCCCTCCCCCTCACCCCTCCTCCGCCGGACTGACCAAAATCAAGGCCAAGGGATCAACGCGGAGACGCTGAGGCGCGGAGGATCTAAGGTAGAAAAACAAGACCTCCGCGTCTCCGCGCCTCCGCGTTGATCTTTGAGGCTTCTCGCAGCTAGAGGAGGCCGTCGGCGCGCTTTCGTTCGCGTTCGAGGCGGTAGCGTTCGCCGGCGCTGAGGACCCGTTTGCGGAGGCGGACGTTCTTCGGAGTCGCCTCGACCAGCTCGTCCTCGTTGATCCATTCCAGCGCCTTCTCCAGGCTCATCTGGCGGGGCGGAGTGAGGATGATGTTGTCGTCGCGGGTGGCGGCGCGGACGTTGGTGAGCTTGCGCCCGCGGGTGACGTTGACGTCGAGATCGCCGGGATGCGAGTGCTCGCCGACGATCATCCCTTCGTAGACGGCGTCGCCGGGGCCGTAGAAGAGCGAGCCGCGCTCCTGCAGATCGAAGAGCGAGTACGCCACCGTCTCGCCTTCGCGGTCCGCGACGATTGCGCCGCTCACGCGCCTGGGGATCTTGCCCTGCCAGGGCTCGTACCCGTCGAACTGCGAGGACATGATGCCTTCGCCGCGCGTGATGGTGAGGAACTCGTTGCGGAACCCGACCAGCCCGCGCGCCGGGACGCGGAAGTTGAGGCGCACGCGGTCCGAGCCGAGTTGCTGCATCTCCACCATGCGGCCCTTGCGCGGACCCATGCGCTCGGTCACCACGCCCACCGACGGCTGGGGCACGTCGCAGACCATCAGCTCCATCGGCTCGTGCAGGACGCCGTCGATCTCCTTGGTGACCGGCTCGGGATTGGAGGCGGTCAGCTCGTAGCCCTCGCGGCGCATGGTCTCGATGATCACCGCCAGCTGCAGCTCGCCGCGGCCCAACACCTTGAACGCGTCGGCCGAGTCGGTGTCCTGCACGCGGATGGCGACGTTCCGGTATGCCTCGCGCTGAAGGCGCTCGCGCAGGTTGCGCGAAGTGACGTACTTCCCCTCCCGACCGGCGAACGGCCCATCGTTGACCTTGAAGATCATCGACATGGTCGGCTCGTCGACGTGGATGCGCTCGAGCGGGATGGGGTGCTCGGGGTCGGCGATGGTGTCGCCGATGGCGATTTCCTCGATGCCGGCCAGCGAGATGATCTCGCCCGGGCCCGCTTCGGCGATCTCGACGCGCTTGAGCCCCTCGAAGGCGAAGATCTTGGTCACCTTCCCGCGCGGCGTGCTGCCGTCGGCGCGGCACACCGCCACCGACTGCCCCGCCTCGACCGACCCGCTGGACAGCCGGCCGACCGCGAGCCGCCCGACGTAGTCGTCATAATCGAGATTCGCGACGAGCATCTGGAGCTTGTCGTGGGTGGTCTCGGCCTTCTTCGGCGGGGGGATCGCCTCCAGGATGGCGTCGAGCAGTGGCTCGAGCGTCCGCGCGCGCGCGCCGGGTGCGCCTCCAATGCCTCCGCCTTCGGCTCCGGCCCGGCCGCCGGCGAAGCCGTCGGCCTCCGCGGGATGGGGCGCGGCGCCAGGTACGGCGGCCCGGCCCGCCGGCAGATCGTCGAAGTCGCCAAGCAGCAGCGAGGCGCGTCCCGCGCGGGCCACCGCGTAGATCACCGGGAACTCGATCTGGTGCTCGCTCGCGCCCAGGTCGATGAACAACGAGTAGATGGCGTCGAGCACCTCGGCGGGCCGCGCGTCCTGGCGGTCGATCTTGTTGACCACCACCACCGCGGGCAGCCCCAGCGCCAGCGCCTTGCCCAGCACGAACCGGGTCTGCGGGAGCGGCCCCTCCGCGGCGTCGACCAGGAGCAGGACGCCGTCCACCAGGCGCAGCCCGCGCTCCACCTCGCCGCCGAAGTCCGCGTGCCCGGGCGTGTCGACGATGTTGACCTTCACGCCCCGGTAGGTGACCGCGGTGTTCTTCGCCAGGATGGTGATGCCCTTCTCGCGCTCCAGCTCGTTGGAGTCCATGGCGCGCTCCACCATGACCTCGTTCGCGCGGAAGATGCCCGTCTGGCGCAGCATGTAATCGACCAGGGTGGTCTTGCCGTGGTCGACGTGCGCGATGATGGCGATGTTGCGGATCTGCTCTCGGGCCAGCATGGGGAGGGGTGCGCGTGTAACCGCCTTTCCACCATGCGTCAACCCTCGTAGACTCGCCAGATGCCGTCCGTGCACGGCCACCACCACCTCGCCATCCAAGTGAAGGACTTGACCGGCGCCGTGCGCTTCTACGCCGACGTGCTGGGCCTCAAGGTGGTGCGGCGCTGGCCGCACGAGGACGGCCGTCCCGGCGAGCGGTCGGTGTGGCTCTCTGTGGGGCAGAGTGAGGAATTCATCGCGCTGGAGGCCTGCGACGTCGACCGGCTCCCCACGCCCTTCCGCGACCCGCACGGCGGCCTGCACCTGCTCGCCCTGCGCATCCCCGCCCGCGACCGGCACGCCTGGGAACGCCGGCTAAGCGAGCTGGGGATCGAGGTCGTCCACCGCACCCGCTGGACGCTGTACCTGCGGGACCCGGAGGGGAACCGCATCGGTCTCTCCCACTACCCCGATGAGGCCTAGACTCCCGGCATGGCCGTGTGGACCCACGACGACGGCATGACGGCGAGGGAGAGCCTCCTCGTCCGGCGACTCATCGACCAGGGCATCCGGGACCCGCGCGTGCTCGCCGCGTTCGCGCGCGTGCCGCGGTCGTTCTTCGTCCCCGAGGAATCGCAGGAAGATGCCGAGGCCGACCGCCCGCTGGACATCGGCTGCGGGCAGACCATCTCGCAGCCGTACGTGGTGGCCGCCATGGCCGAGGCGCTGGAGCTGACCGGGCGC
Organism: Myxococcales bacterium; assembly: GCA_036393835.1. GTDB lineage: Bacteria > Myxococcota > Myxococcia > Myxococcales > 40CM-4-68-19 > VBKO01. The sequence goes on from DASWGI010000221.1 coordinate 5,421, forward strand.
GAGCGGGTGCTGGAGGTGGGCACGGGCTCGGGGTACGCGACCGCCATCCTGGCGGAGATGATGCCGGTGAGCGCGGCCATCCGCAGCGTCGAGATCCTCCCGGAGCTGGCGGAGCGGGCGCGCCGCGTGCTCGGCGAGCTGGGCTACTCCAACGTCCAGGTGCGCGTGGGGGACGGCGCCCTGGGCTGGCCCGAGGTGGCGCCCTTCGACGCCATCCTGGTCTCCGCGGCGCCGCGCGAGGTGCCGCCCGCGCTCCTCGATCAGCTCGCGCCAGGCGGCCGGCTCGTCCTGCCGGTGGGCCCTTCGCCGGAGCAACAGGAGCTGCAGCTCTGGCGGCGGGTCCCCTCCGGCAACCTGGAGAAGCGCGGGCTCATGCACGTCCGCTTCGTGCCGCTCACCGGGTCCTCGCAGCGCAGCGTACACTGACCGCCCATGCAAGGCGGCGGCGTGCAGCCAGTGCAGCTCGTCTTGCTGTTGCTGCTCGTCTTCGTGGCGGTGTTCGGCGCGGTCGCGCGCAGGCTGCAGACGCCGTACCCCATCGTCCTTCTCGTCGCGGGTCTCGCGCTGAGCTTCATCCCGGGGATCCCGCAGGTCACCCTCGATCCGGAGCTCGTCTTCTTCGTCTTCCTGCCGCCGCTGCTCTACGCGGGCGCCTGGCTGACCTCCTGGCGCGACTTCTCCTACAACCTGGTCAGCATCGTCTCGCTGGCGGTCGGCCTGGTCGCCTTCACGGTGCTTGGCGTGGCGTTCACGGCGAGGTGGGCGTTCGCCGGTTTCGACTGGCGGCTGGGGATCGTGCTCGGGGCGGTAGTCGCTCCGACCGACGCGATCGCCGCCACCACCATCGCCAAGCGGCTCGGGCTTCCGCGGCGCATCGTGGACGTGCTGGAGGGGGAGAGCCTGGTCAACGACGCGACCGGGCTCCTGGCGCTGGAGTTCGGCATCGCGATGGTGGTCTACGGGCAGACCCCGGGTCTGGGCGAGGCTGCGCTGCGTCTCTGTTGGCTCACCGCGGGCGGGATCGGCATCGGTCTGGCTATCGGGCGACTCATCGAGTGGTTCGAGCTCCAAATCGACGACGCACCCATCGAGATCACCGTCAGCATCCTGGTGCCGTACACGGCCTACCTCGCCGCGCAGGCGGTCCGCGCTTCAGGCGTCCTGGCGGTGGTGGCGTCCGGCCTCTACCTGAGCCGGCAGAGCACGCGCTTCTTCTCGCCCCGAGTGCGGATCGAGGTTTACGCGGTGTGGAACGCCTTGACGTTCATCTTGAACGGCGTGGTGTTCGTCCTCATCGGGCTGCAGCTGCCCTACGTGCTGGCCGGGATCCGCGGGCAGTACGGGCTCCGCGCGCTGCTCCTGTACGGAGCGCTGTTCAGCGCATTGGTCGTCCTGCTGCGCCTGTTCTGGGTCTTCCCCGGGGCCCATCTCGCCTACTTCATCCGCCGGCGGCTCGTCGGGCAGCAGGAGAGGACCCCTCCCCTGCGGCAGATCTTCGTGGTCGGCTGGACCGGCATGCGGGGCGTCATCGCCCTGGCGGCGGCGATGGCGCTCCCCCAGATGCTTTCCGATGGGAGACCGTTCCCGCGGCGGAACCTGATTATCTTCCTCACCTTCTGCGTCATCGTCGTCACGCTGGTGGGGCAGGGGCTGAGCCTGCCGGCGGTGATCCGCGCGCTGGGGCTCGCCGGCGATCAAGGCGCGAATTGCGAGCTGGTCGAGGCGCAGCGGATCGTGCTCGAGACCGCGCTCCGGCACATCGAGCAGGCGCGCGCCAAGGACGATCCCCGGTGGGCGGGGCTGTACGACGATCTCGCGCAGCACTACCGGGAGCGGCTGGAGGCGCTGGACGACTCGCCCGACGCGAGCGGTCCGGAAGCGCACCGCAAGTACACCGAGCTCGTGCGCGAGTTGCTGCAGGTGGAGCGGGAGACCGCCATCCGGCTCCGCAACGAACGGCGCATCAGCGACGAGGTGCTGCGCCAGATCGAGCACGACCTCGATCTCCGCGAGGCGCGGCTGATGGGGGGCGTGCTCCAGTAAGTGCCGCCGTCGCGCGGGCTGCGATAGCTGAGAGCCGGGTGCGCTAGCTCATCATTGACCTTTTCTCGCCTCGTGCGCGCCAGCCGGGTTCGAGGAACTGCAGAGGTGCATCGCCCATGCGAGGACGAACCCACCGGGGTCTCCGTTTGCTTTTCAGGGTGAGTGCGTCGAGCGGAGCGGCGGCGAGGAGCTCGGTCGTAGGCCAGGCCAGCTCCTCTGACGCATTGTGTCCCGCCCCGGCGCGGGACGCGGCGCGTCACCCTGAATGAATTCCGGGACGATTCGCGGGCGGGTCGAGTGATGCGCGCGCTCGTTCCATGAACGCGCGACCGTACATCTTCTCCGCGGCGTGCTGGTTGTGCGCACGGCAGAGCAGGCGGATCCGGTCCGCTCGGTGGAGATGCGTTCGCGCGAACCC
>DASWGI010000222.1:0-3062 GCA_036393835.1 Myxococcales bacterium
GTCTCGCGCAGGGCCGCCGCGCGGTCCGGCAGCAGGTAGAGCACGCTGTGGAAGGTGACCGCGTCCAGGCTTCCGTCGCGCAGCGGCAGCCCGCGCGCGTCGCCCCGGACGAGCACGAGACGCGGATCGCGCCGGCGCGCCCGCCGCAGCATCGCGGGGGCATGGTCGAGCCCGATCACCGCCGGCACCGCATCGCGCAGGTGCGTGGCGGAATTGCCCGGGCCGCACCCGAGATCGAGCGCAAGACGGCACCGCGCCGGCAGCTCGGAAGCCATCCGTGCGCAGTCCCGCTCCCAGACGGGGTGCCGCGTCACCAGATCGTACGGAAGCGCCACCGCGTGGAAGAACCGCTCGCTGCGGAGCATGCGGTGGGATATTGTCACAAGACCCATGGGTCTCCTCGACAAGATCAAGCCGCACGTCGCGCCCGTACGGCCCACGGACGTGGCGGTCTCTCCCGACGGCGGGGTCCAGGTGCGCTGGGACGACGGCAAGGAGAGCCGGTTCCCGGCGAGGTGGCTGCGGGCGCGCTGCCCGTGCGCCGGCTGCGTCGACGAGTGGAGCGGCCAGCGCACGGTCGGCGAGGCGCAGGTGAAGGCCGACGTGCGTCCGCAGAACCTGGAGCCGGTCGGCCGCTACGCGGTGCGCATCGACTGGAGCGACGGCCACAACTCCGGCATCTGGTCCTGGGAGTACCTCCTCGAGATGCGCGAGGAGCAGTCCGCCGGGACGCCGGCCGGAACGCATCCCGGAACGTCCGCGCCTGACTGAAGCCCTCGCCGCCGGAACGTCGGGCTGGGCGCCGGCGCTGGGGTCGGCTTGACCCGCTGCGTCGAGGCGCTTATTCCTCCGCACCCACCCCGGAGGCCCCATGGCAACAAGGACCGGCCGCCGCGCGGCCATCGTCGCTGGCCTGCGCACGCCGTTCGTGAAGTCCGGCACCGCCTTCAAGGGGCTGACCGCCCTCGACCTGGGGCGGATCGCCGTCTCGGAGCTGGTGCAGCGCGCGGAGCTCCCGCCGAGGGAGGTCGACCAGATCGTCTTCGGCGTGGTCATCCCCATCGTGCAGTGGCCGAACATCGCCCGCGAGGTAGGCCTCTCGGCCGGGCTGCCCAAGAGCATCGAGGCGCACTCGGTGGCGCGGGCGTGCGCGACCAGCCTGCAGGCGCTCACCACGGCCGCCGACGCCATCGCGGTGGGCGAGGTGGACGTGGCCATCGTCGGCGGCGCCGAGGCGATGAGCGACGTGCCCATCACCTACTCGCGCCCGGTCGCGCAGGCGGTGGTGGCGGCAGCGAAAGGCAAGACGCTGATCGACAAGCTCAAGGCCTTCCGCGAGATCTCGCCGCGCGACCTGCTGCCCGTGCCCCCCGCGATCGCGGAGTACTCGACCGGCATGTCGATGGGCGAGAGCGCCGAGAAGATGGCCAAGGAGAACGGCATCCCGCGCGAGGCGCAGGACGCCTGGGCGCACCGCTCCCACACCCGCGCGGCGCGCGCCTGGGCGGACGGCACCTTCCGGAACGAGGTGATGCGCGTCCTGGTTCCCCCTCGCTTCGAGGACGTGGTCGTCGAGGACAACGTGGTCCGCAAGGACTCGCAGCTCGAGGCGTACGCGAACCTCAAGCCCGTCTTCGACAAGAAGTACGGGTCGGTGACGGCGGGCAACTCGTCGCCCCTGACGGACGGCGCGGCCGCCCTGGTGGTCATGGCCGAGGAGAAGGCGCGCGCCCTGGGGATGAAGCCGCTCGGCTTCCTCAAGGAGTACGCGTACACGGCGGTGGATCCGGCCTGGCAGCTGCTGCAGGCGCCCGCCTTCGCGGTGCCCAAGGTGCTGCGCCGCGCGGGCATGCGGGTGCCGGACATCGATCTGTTCGAGATCCACGAGGCGTTCGCCGCGCAGGTCCTCTCCAACCTCCAGGCGTGGGGCTCGAAGAAGTTCGCCGAGGAGCACCTCGGCGGAGGCGAGCCGATCGGCGCGCCGCCCGAGGAGAAGATCAACCCGAACGGCGGGTCGATCGCGCTCGGCCATCCCTTCGGCGCCACCGGCGCGCGGCTGGTGCACCAGGCGCTGCGCGAGATGTCGGCGCGCGGGCTGGGGACCGCGCTGGTGTCCATCTGCGCCGCCGGCGGACTGGGCGGGGCCTGCATCCTGACCCGGGAGTAGACATGGCCTCTCCGACCTTCCGCCTCGAGAGCCAAGGCGACGGGGTGGGCGTCGTGCTGATGGACGTCCCCGGGGAGCCGGTCAACACGCTGCGCGCCGATTTCCAGGGCGAGCTGGACGAGCTGCTCCGGCGCGCGGCGGACGATCCGGCGATCACCTCCATCGTCTTCGCCAGCGGCAAGCCGGACGGGTTCATCGCCGGCGCGGACGTGCAGATGCTCCACCGGATCAAGACGCGCGAGGAAGCCGAGGCGCTCTCCCGCGGCGGGCAGCAGGCCATGGCGCGCCTCGAAGAGCTGGGGAAGCGCAAGCCGATGGTGGCCGCGATCCACGGTCCGGCGCTGGGAGGCGGCCTGGAAGTGGCGCTCGCGTGCACGTACCGCATCGCCAGCGACGACCGGAAGACGCAGCTCGGGCAGCCCGAGGTGCAGCTGGGGCTCATCCCCGGGGCGGGCGGCACGCAGCGGCTGCCGCGGCTGATCGGAATCGCCGAGGCGCTGGACCTCATCCTGACTGGCAAGTCGGTGCGGCCGTCCAAGGCGCGGCGGGTCGGCCTGGTCGACGAGGTGGTGCCCCGGCCCATCCTGCTGGAGGTTTCGCTCCGGCGCGCGGCGGAGCTGGCCTCGGGCGCGCTCCGGCCGGACCGGTCGCGCGTGCATCTGAGACAAATCGCCGACCGCGAGGTGCTGCAGACCGTCGCGCTGGAGGAGAACCCGATCGGCCGGCGCATCCTCTTCCAGCAGGCGCGCAAGGCCCTCTTGCAGAAGACGCGCGGCCACTACCCGGCTCCGGAGAAGGCGCTGGAGGCGGTCCGGATCGGCATCGAGGACGGCATGGAGGCGGGGCTTCGCGCCGAGGCGGAGCGGTTCGGCGAGCTGGTGGTCAGCGAGGTCTC
>DASWGI010000223.1:0-14606 GCA_036393835.1 Myxococcales bacterium
ACGATCTTCGGGCTGCCCGGCTGCTCCAGCACGATCTTGCGAACGTCCTCGCGATTCGCGTGCGCCAGCGCCTTGTCCTGCAGGTCGAACAGGTCCTTCTGCAGGTCCTTCAGGACCTGCTGGTCCACCTCGAACACGGTGGGCGCGTCGTCGCGCTTCGCGTACGTCTTCACCGCCACCGAGCCCTTCTGCGGCGCGGGCTGGCCGAGCAGCAGGGTCCTCCGGTAGGTGTCCTTCCCGCCGGCGGCCGCGACGGTGAGCTGCACCGTGATCTTCGCCGGCGACAACCCGTACTGCTTCAGCGCCGCGCCTCCGGCGCTCTCGGCCGCGATACCCGTGGCGCGCAGCGACTTGAGCGCCGTGGCCACGCGGTCCGCCGTGGCCGTGTCCGCGGCGTCCTTCTGCGGCGCGAGCATCTTCCACGACGCGCCATCCTTCTCGAGGGCGTACGCGGGCGCGGTGCCGGCCACCTCCACGCGCCGCACCTCGGCGGTGTCGTCGAGGTGGAGCACGCGCTTGTCGCGCAGGTCGAGCAGCTGCTTCTCGAACGGCGCCTTCGTCCATCCGTCGGCGATGCGCACCGTCTTCTCGCCGGCCTTCCGCACGTAGATGCTCGAGTCGAACGGGTTGCTCTCGCCGATCTCGACCGAGCTCTCCTTGCCGTCCTCGGTCTTCACCGAGACCACAAGGTTCGGCCGGTCCAGCCCGTACTGCGTGGGGTCGGCCTCGCTCAGCTCGCTCTTCTGCTTGAAGTCGGCCACGCCGTTCACCACCGCGTCCACCGTGGACGCGTCCGCCTCCGCGGCCACCGGCTCGACGATCTTCCACGGCGCCGAGGCGTCCGCGCGTGTGACCAGCGCGACCAGCTTCCCGCCGCTGACCAGCTTGACCTGGCGCACCTTGGCCTTGTCCAGCTCGTCGAACAGCTTCGCCGACTTCTCCTTCTGCTCCGCCTTCTTCTCCGTGTCGCGCGTGACCCAGAGGGCCGCGCCGCCGATCGCGGCGGCGAGCGCGAGAACGCCCAGCGTGGTCACCAGCGACTTCGTCGTCTGCTTCATGGCGGGTCTACCGGGCCTTGCGGGTCTGCCAGACGAACAGGCCCGCGAAGAGCAGCGAGAACGGCAGCAGGTCGAAGGCGAACAGCGTCATCTTGTTCTTCTGCTCGGCGGTGAGGAACAGGTGGTTCCCGCTGCGGCTCCTGGGCCGGATGGAGATCTTCGCCTCCTCGTGCGCCACCCAGCTCGCCGTGTTCAGCGCGAAGTCGCGGTTCCCGCGCAGCTGGTAGAACCCGTTGGCGGCGAAGTTCGAGTTGCCGATCACCACCACGCGCGATTCCGCGTCCCCCGATCCGTGGGTCGCGGCGACCGCGAGCGTGACCGGGCCCTTCAGGTCCTTGCCCGGCGTGTACTCCACCCGGCCGTCGCGGATGGGGTCCGTCTCGCCCCAGGAGCGCGGGCCGGTCCTCGCCAGCTCGATCACGCTCCAACCCGCCGGGGCATCCTTCACCTTCGAGACGCTGCGGGCGAGCGGGAAGATGCTGGCCACCTGGAACGGCGAGCTGCGCGGGTTCGTGATCGGGTGGTCGGCATACTCCTGCGCGATCGCGAACTCCGGCTGCTGCGACTCGGTGTCGATCACCTCGTCGTCGCCCAGCTTCAGGCCCCACGCCGCGAAGGCCTTCTCCAGGCCGGAGTGGATGCTGGGATCGATCAGGGCGATGAGCTTCCCGCCCTTGTCCACCCATTCCTGCACGAGCTTCGCCTCTCCCTCGGTGAGCGAGGCCACCGGTCCGGCGAGGACCAGCGCCTGCGCGTCGGCCGGCATCGCCTTGGTGGCAGCCAGCTCGATCTCGGCGACCTGGTAGCCCTCGGACTTGAGCCCGTCGACCCAGAGCTTCATGCCGCGCTCGGTGGCGTCGCCGATGCCGTGCTCGCCGTGTCCCTTGCTGAAGTAGATCTTCTTGGTGGCGCCCCGCGTGACCTCGGCGATGGCGTTGGTGAGCGACTCCTCGCCCACGTCCTTGGCGCGCGACTCCTTCCCTCCCGCCTTGACGATCACCCGCGGGCCGCCCTGGGAGATGTTGAACTCCTTCACCTCCTTGACGTGCTTGGTCGGGTCGAGCATCTCGACCTTCAGCTTGTCGGTCCGCTGCCGGTACTGGCGCAGGCGCTGGTCCAGCTCGGCGAACTCTGGCTCGTTGGGCGCGTAGAAAGCGATCACGCGCACCTCGTCCTTGAGCCCCTTGAGGACGCCGTCGGTCTGGTCGGAGAGCGTGTAGATCTTCTCCTTGGTGAAATCCCAGGTCTTCGGCTTCTTGACCGCGATGTAGTTGAGCCCCGCCAGCGCGAGGACCACGATCAGCGCGGTGGCCGCGCTGATCACTCCGTAGAACGTCCCGCGGCCGGCGAGCTGCGTCCCGAGCGAATCGAGGTTGGTCACCAGGTACGCGGCGACGGCGACGACCCCGAGGACGAGCTGGACCCACACCGCCGGGTGCGAGAACCGGCCGGCGATGAAGAGCCAGCAGAACAACGCGCTGAACAGCGCGACCGCGCCGAAGAGGCCCGCGGCCTGGCCCTGCTGCTTGATGGTCATGGCGTTCAGCTCCAGCGGTGCGCCTCGACCGCGCGGTGCGTGGCGAACAGGCCCAGCGCGCAGATCGAGAGGAAGTAGACGAGGTCCTTCAGGTCGACGGTGCCCTTGCTGAAGGAATCGAGGTGCGAGACCGAGCTCAGGTAGGTGACCACTTCGCGGGTGGCCCCCTCCGTCTCGGCGGCGGTCCAGCCGATGATCCAGGTCATCAGCAGCACCACGAAGGTGATCAGCGCCGCCACCACCTGGCTCTCGGTGAGGCTGGAGATGAACAACCCCAGCGCCATGTACGCGGCGCCCAGCAGGAACAGGCCCGTGTACCCGAGGAAGATGCTGCGCCACTCGACGCCGTTCGGGTCCTTGGTGACCAGCTGCACCAGCGCCGGGTAGAGCAGCGTCAGCGCCAGCGTGCAGACCAGGATGACCAGCGCCGCGAGGTACTTGCCCCAGACGATCTGCCCCGGGGTGACCGGGGTCGAGTAGAGCAGCTCGATCGTCTTTTGCTTCTTCTCCTCGGCCACGAGGCGCATGGTGAGGAACGGCACCACGAAGATGAGGATCACGCCCAGGTTCCCGAACAGCGCGCGGAAGATCGCGTCCTGGAAGTTGAGGCGGTTCATCATCTCGGGCGAGTTGAAGCGCATGTACATCAGCGACGCCTGCTCGTATGCGCCCAGGAGGCGCAGGAAGAAGTACGAGCCGATGACGACGAACAGCGTGAACATCACGTACGCGATGGGCGTCGCGAAGTAGATGTTCAGCTCCTTCTTGGCGATGGCGAATGCGTTTTTCATGGGAGTGCGGCTCGCGGTCAGGCGGAGGTCAGCTTGAGGAAGATCTCTTCGAGCGACGGCACCGGGCCAGTCTGGCCGTCGGCGGTCGCCGCGCCGGCGTGCGCGCGCTGCAAGTTGTCCAGGGTGTCGTAGGCCACGACCTTCCCCTGCGAGATGATCAGCGCCTTCTGGCAGATGGCCGTAACCTCGGGAAGGATGTGCGTCGAGAGCACGATGGTGTGCTTGCCGGCGAGCGACTTGATCAGCTGGCGCACCTCGATGATCTGCGCCGGGTCGAGACCCACCGTCGGCTCGTCGAGGATCAGCACCTCGGGGTCGCCCAGCAGCGCCTGCGCCAGGCCCACGCGCTGCCGCTGGCCCTTGGAGAGGTTGCCGATCACGCGCTGGATGAACTGGGTGCAGTTCGTCTTCTGCGCGACCCGGTCCACCTCGCCCTCGCGCGCCTTGCGCGCAACGCCCTTGATGGACGCGACGAAGCGCAGGTAGGAGCGGACCGTCATGTCGGTGTAGACGGGCGGGTTTTCCGGCAGGTACCCGATGCGCTTCTTGACCTCGAGCGGCTGCTCGAAGACGTCGAAGCCGGACACCTTGACCGTCCCGCTGGTGGGCGGCAGGACGCCGGTCAGGATGCGCATGGTGGTCGTCTTGCCGGCGCCGTTGGGGCCGAGGAAGCCGAGGATCTCGCCGGACTGCACCTGGAAGCTGACGTCGTCGACGGCCTTCAGGTCCCGGTAGCTCTTCGAGAGGTGGGACACCTCGATCATGGCGATCCAACTCCTTGAAAAAAGGCGATTGCGCGGCTGGGAGCGCGCGCAATCTAGAGCATCGAGGCAGGCTGTCAAGCAGTCGGTCCGACCGAGTGCCAACCTGCCGGGCGTTCCGCCGACACGCGCGGCCCGTCGGTTCCTCTGAACAGCGCAACCGGCGATTTTCTTCACGGGCCGCGGCGGAAGTCCGACCTCCCCCGCCATCCGCCGCCCTCGACCGGGGGAGCCGGCTCGACCTACACTCGGGCCTCCGTGAGCGTCGTGGTCCAGAAATACGGCGGATCTTCCGTCGCGGACGTGGAGCGCATCCAGCGCGTGGCCGCCCGGGTGGCGGAGACGCGGGCGCAAGGCCACCAGGTGGTGGTCGTGGTGAGCGCCATGGGCGACACGACCGACGAGCTGCTCGGTCTCGCGCGCCAGGTCAGCCCGGACCCGCACCGCCGGGAGCTGGACATGCTGCTCACCGCTGGCGAGCGCATCTCCATGGCGCTCCTGGGAATGGCGCTGCACGCGCGCGGAGTGGAGGCGGTCAGCTTCACCGGGTCGCAGAGCGGGATCATCACGGACGGGGCGCACACCAACGCGCGCATCCTCGAGGTGCGTCCGGTCCGCATCCTCGAGGAGCTGGGAAAGGGCCGGGTGGTCATCGTCGCCGGGTACCAGGGCGTCTCGCGCGAGAAAGAGGTGACCACGCTGGGGCGGGGCGGAAGCGACACTACCGCGGTGGCGCTGGCCGCCGCGCTAGGCGCCGAAGTCTGCGAGATCTGCTCCGACGTGGACGGCGTGTACACCGCCGACCCGCGCGTGGTTCCTGGCTGGCAGCGGCTCTCGGAGCTTTCTCATGACGAGATGCAGGAGCTGGCCCTCGCGGGGGCGAAGGTCCTGAACGCGCAGGCGGTGGAATTCGCCCGCGACCGGGGCATCGTCATCCACGCCCGCAGCACCTTCGCGCCGGGGCCGGGGACGCGCATCGCGCCGCGCGCCTCGCGCGAGCTGCGCATCTCGGGCGTGGCGCAGGATCCTGATCTGCTGGTCGTGCGCGCGGAGGACGGCGCCGCGCTGGCCGAGCTGCTGCAGAAGCACGGCGCCTGGCCTCGCGAGCTGTGGCTGGACGGTCCGTCCGCGCGGCTCGCCCTGGTGCCGCTGGAGAACGTGCACGGCGCTCCGGTGCTCCTGGACGCGCTCCGCGCCATGCCGGGCGTCACGGTCGAGGAGGGGCTGGCGCAGGTCTCGATCGTGGGCAGCGGGATCGGCGCCTCGCGGGACGAGCTGTCCCGCGCGCTGCGGGCCGCGCAGGTGGCGCCGCGCGCGGTGCTCGTCTCGCCGCTCCGCATCGCGCTCCTGGTGCCGCGCGCGGATGCCGGGGAGTGCGTGCGGCGGCTGCACGCCGAGTTCGTGGAAGGGAGCTGACCATGGCGAAGGCGAAGAAGCGGGCCGTGCGCAAGGCCGCGCCGAGGAAGACCGCGCGCAAGGTGGCCCCACGCAAGGCAGCGGGTTCGGGCGGAGGCGAGCGCGAGATGCTGGTCCGGCGCATCGCGCAGGCGCTGGGCATCACGGTGGCCGAGGCCTTGCTGCGGGCGCTGCGCGAGCTGGCCGAGCGGGTCGCCCCGCAGAAGCCGTCCCGCCCCGACCCCGCCCACGCGCAGGCCGAGAAGCTGCAGGCGAAAGCGACGCGCGTACGGCCGGGAGCGCTGCCGGAGCGCCTCTACCTGCTCCTCGACGGTCGCGGGCTGGACGGCCGGGGCATGCCCGTCGAGGTGATCGACGTGCCCACGGTGGTCGGAAGCGAGCGGCACTGCACGGTGTGGGTCAACTCGCCGCAGATCGAAACGCGCCACCTGCAGTTCGCACGCGACGAGGGCGAGTGGTACGTCGAGGACCTGGGCAGTACCCACGGCACCTTCCTCGGCGACCAGCGCATCACCCGCCGCCGCGTCGAGGACGGGGACGAATACCGCCTGGCCGGCTACCTGAGGCTGCGGACCGAATTGCGCTAGCCGCCGCCGATCGGGCTGCGCTACGCTTTTCCCAGCGCGGACGTTCTGGGATGCGGTCTGGCCGCCGCCGGCGGCGATCACGCCGGAGCGACCTCGATGCCGGCCAGGTCCGCGGCGGCCACCACGCGCGGGTGGACCGCGCGCGCCTCGTCGGCCACGCGCTCGCCGTCCACGGAAGGGGAGAAGTGCGTCAGGAGCAGCGTCCCCGCGGACGCCTCCAGCGCGACGCGCGCCGCCTCGACGCCGGTGGAGTGGCCGCGGGCGTGGGCCAGCTCGGCGCGCGCGTGCTCGTAGGTGGACTCGTGGACGAGGACGTCGGCGCCTCTGCCGAGCTCGACGGCGGCGCGGCAAGGCGTCGTGTCCAGCGCGTACGCCACCGAAGGCCCGCGCCGGACTGGGCCCAGGAACCGCGATCCGTCCACGCGCCGCCCGTCGGGCAGCACCACCGGCCGGCCCTGCTTCACTTCCGCGAGGAGCGGCCCGCGCGGGACGCCCGCCGCGAGCGCCCCCTCGACGTCGAGGGTCCCGGAGCGGTCGGGCAGCGACACGCGGTACCCGAAGGTGGGCACGCGGTGGGCGAGGGCGCGGGTCTCGACCGCGAACGCGGCCGGCGCCTCGCGGGGGAACTCGAGCGTTCCTCCCTCGCCTTCCAGCTCGACGATGCGGACCGGCAGCCCTCCCACGCCGAGCGAGCCTGCCCGGGCGAGCGTCTCCAGCAGCGAGGCGATGCCGCGCGGACCGGTCACCGTGAGCGGCCGCTCGCGACCCTCCAGGCCGAGCGTGCCGAGGAGGCCGGGCAGGCCGTTGAAGTGGTCGCCGTGCAAGTGCGTGATCAGCACCGCGTCCAGGCGCGAGAAGGAGAGGCCGGCCCGGAGCGCGGCCACCTGCGCGCCCTCGCCGCAGTCGCACAGGACCCAGGCTCCCTCGGCGACGACCGCCAGCGCGGACGCGCCGCGCGCCAGGGTCGGCCTCCCCGCCGAGGTGCCGAGCGGCACCACCCGCAGGCGGAAGCTCGAGGTGCGCGCCCTGGCTTGCGCTTCGCCCGCGGCGCCGGACGGATCTTCCGGAGGCGCGCTCATGCGGCCCGCTCCAGCACGACGGCGTGCCGGCCGCAGAGGCGCGCGGTCCCACTCTCGACCCGCGCCGGCCGGGCTCCGGGAACCGCGTACGGCTCCGCCCCGGAATCGAGCACGGCGCGCCACCTCCCCGGCGGAAGCTCCACCTCGCGCTCCTCCTCGGAGAAGAGGGCCACGACCGCGATCTCCTTGCCCGCGCTCCAGCGCCGCAGCACCAGCGCGGGACCTTGGCGCCGCGCCTCGAGCGCGTCCCGGCGATCGTCCTGCAGCGCGGGATGCTCGCGGCGCAGCGCGAGCAGGTCCCGGTGCCAGAGGAACCCCGCGCGGCCCGCCGGGGTGTCCCGGTTCGCGCGGTCGACCTTGCTGCGCAGGAACGTCTGCTCGTCCTGCGGGTCGGGGACCTCGCCGGCCCAGGAGAATGCCTTGAGCTCCTCGCGCCGACCCTTGCGCACGGCCTCCACCAGCGCCGGGTCGCCGTGGCTGACGAAGTACTGGAACGGCTCGGTCGCGGCCCACTCCTCGCCCTGGAAGAACAAGGGGAGCGCCGGCGAGAGCGCGGTCAGCGCCGCGGCGACCCGCAGCCCTCCGGGCGAGGTGAGCGCGGCCAGCCGCTCGCCGCGCGCGCGGTTGCCGATCTGGTCGTGGTTCTGCGCCGCGACCACGAAGCGCCGGCCGCTCAAGTGGGCGCCGGGCGTGCCGTGCTTGCGGCCGCGATGCTTGGAGTACGCGCCGCCGTAGTGCCAGCCCGAGCGCAGCGCGGAGACCAGCGCGTCGAGCGGCTCGATCGCCGGCGGGGCGAAGTCCTCGTAGTACCCGGACGACTCGCCGGTGAGAGCGACGTGCAGGGCGTGGTGGAAGTCGTCCGCCCAGGCTGCCGAAAGCCCGTACCCGCCGCGCTCGGGAGGCTCGACCAGGCGCGCCTCGTTGAGGTCGCTCTCCGCGATCACGTGGATCGCGCGTCCGGTCTCGCGCGCCTCGCGCTGCACGGCATCGTTCAGCTCGCGCAGGAGGTGCACCGGCGAATCGTCCACGATGCCGTGCACGGCGTCCAGCCGCAGCCCGTCGAATCCGCCTCCCGCGCTCGCCACCCAGCGCAAGGCGTTCTCGATCACGAAACGCCGCACCGGGCCCGAGTCGGGGCCGTCGTAGTTCACCGCGTCTCCCCAGGGCGTGCGGTGGCGCGAGGTGAGGTAAGGCCCGAACTCGCCCAGGTAGTTCCCCTCGGGTCCGAAGTGGTTGTAGACGACGTCGAGGAAGGCGGACAGTCCCCGGGCGTGAGCCGCCTCGACCAGGCGCGCGAGCCCCGCGGGTCCGCCGTACGCCGCGTGCGCGGCGAAGAGGTCCACGCCGTCGTAGCCCCAGTTCCGCGCGCCGGGGAAGGCGGCGACCGGCATCACCTCGACGGCGGTGTAGCCCGCCTCGGAAAGCTCTCGCAGGTGACGGGCGGCGCCGCCGGCCGTGCCCTCCCGCGAGTAGGTGCCGAGGTGGATCTCGGAGAAGACGAGCCGCTGCAGCGAGTGCTGCGGGCCGCGCGAGCGGGGCGCGATGTCGGCCAGATCGACCACCTCGCTCGGTCCGTGCACCCCTTCGGGCTGGAGCAGCGAGGCGGGGTCGGGGCGCTCGCGCCCGTCGGGGAAGCGGTAGACGTAGCGCGCGCCGGGCCGCACGCCCTCCAGGGTGGCTGCGTAGTAGCCCTCGCCGTCCGCCCGCAGGCGCGCGGTGGGTCCGTCCACGATCTTCACTTCCAGCGAGCTCGTTCGAGGGGCCCACACCCGAAACGAGGTGCCGCCCCGACCGGGGACGGCGCCGAGCCAGGGTTGCCAGGGCATGCGGGGAAGCTACTGCGCGGGCGTCGGCGTGAACACCCACGGATAGCCGACGCGCAGCTTGCCGCCGGACTGCGGCTTCTCGAACTCCCAGCCGCGCACGACCTTCACCACGCACAGCGACAGCTCGCGGTCGCCCATGCCCTCGGCGGTGGCGCCGATGACGTGACCGCTGGGACCGATGTCGAAGCGCGCCACGAGCTTGCCCTGGAGCGTCTTGCGCTCCTGCAGACGCTTCTCGTAGCAGTCGCGAATCTCGCGCGTGTGGTTGCGGATGTAGTCGCCGATGAGGCGCCGCTCCTCGCCCGCCGGCGCGGGAGGGGCCGCATCGTCCCCCGCCGCATCCTCCTCGATCGCCATCGAGGCAGCCTTGGGCTTCGCGCCGCCGTCGCCGCCCCCGGGCGGAGGAGCAGGCTGTTCGGCCTTCTCCGGCGGAGCGGAAGGAGCAGCGTCCTCCGCGCGAGCCGCGGCGCAGACGGCGAGCGCGGCGGCCAGGAAAAGCAGTGCGGAGCGGGAGGGTAGGGGAGTCACTCGACCCAAGGGTAGAGGGGACGCGGAGTAGCGGTCAATTTGCGGGGTGTGGCCGAGGAGCACGTCCGACGCGTCCAACCCACGTTCACGCACCAGAGCACCCGAAATGCGCCACCCTGACGCACCTGTTACGGTCTGAGCGATGCGCCGCGCACGGTTCTACCTGACGCTGCTTGCGCTCACGTTGCTGCCGCAGATGCTGGCGGCGACGGACCTGGTGCGTTGGCTGCAAGCGCGCGACGTCACGTGGCTCTCGCTGTCCGTTCCGGGCGTCCTGCTGCTCCTCAACGTCCCCATGGCCTTCGAGGTGCTGCGGCGCAAGCGCAAGGCGCGGCTGCCCCGCGCGCTCGCCGCCGCGGTACAGACGCCCTGGACGGCCTGGTGGCTGGGCAGCATCTTCTACGCCCTGCTGCTGTTGTTCTGGGGGGCGGGCGCGCTGGTGGCGCGGCTGTTCGGCGCCGATGCGCAGATGCCGCTGTGGGTCGCCCTTTCTCCCTTCGCGCTCTCGCTGTACGGCACGCTGTTCGGCGCGCACGCCCTGAGACGCGAGCGCGTCGAGGTGCCGGTCGCGGGGCTTCCTCCGGGGTGGCACGGCGCCCGGATCGTGCAGCTCTCCGACCTGCACTCGGGCCGGCACGTCACCGCGGAGCGGCTGCGGCGCATCGCCCGCCGCGCGGCGCGCCTCCGGCCCGACGTGCTGGTGGTGACCGGCGACATCGTCCACAACTCCACGGCGTTCGCGCGCCAGGCGGCCGACGCGATCGCCTCCATCCCCGCGACGCACGGGACCTTCGCCATCCTGGGCAACCACGACTTTTGGGCCGGCGCCGACGCGGTGGATCGCGAGCTGACGGCAGCCGGCATCCAGGTGCTGCGCAACCGCGGCATCGCGCTCGAGCGCGGCGGCGACCGCATCTGGCTGTGCGGCGTCGACGACCCGTGGTCGGGCCGGTGCGACCTGCGAGCGGCGCTGCGCGGCCGGCCGGAAGGCGCCGCCACCGTGCTGCTCTCCCACCAGCCGAACACCTGGCCGCTCGCGCAGAAGGCCGGCGTGCATCTGCAGCTCTCCGGACACACGCACGGCGGGCAGGTGGCGATGCTGTGGCTGCACCGGTCGCTCTCGCTCGCCCGGTTGATCACGCCCTTCGTCGCCGGGCTGTACCGCGCCGGGACCAGCTTCCTCTACGTGAATCGCGGCGCGGGCTCGGTGATGCCGGTCTTCCGCATCGGCGCCCGCCCCGAAGTGACCGAGCTGACCCTCGTCCCGGCGGCCACGCCGGATCCGGTTCCCGAGCCGGCCTGACGCGCGAGGGACAGCGGACGCCAGCCCCCGCCGCCCGCCGCAGGCCGCAGGCCGGGGTTGGCGTTATACGTGGTCCGCCATGGACCTGCGCGTGCACCTGCCGGAGCTGGCGCCAGCGGCCGCGGCGGCGCACGCGCGGCTCGCCGCGATGTCCGCCTCACGGCGCGACGAGCTGGCTCACCTGGCGCAGGAACGCGCTTCCGGGCTGGGGCTCCTGCGCGGGCCCCAGCCGATCCCCCTGGTGCTGTCCCCCGTGGCGCTCCCGCGCGAGGAGCTGTCCGCGCTCGGGCGCGCGGCGCGGCTGGTCGTCTCCGCGCTGGTCAAGGTCTCCCGCGAGCTGATCGAGGGATCGCCCGAGCGCGCCAAGCTCCTCTTCCACCACCTCTCGCCGCTCGAGCAGGAGGCGCTCCGCACCCGGTGGCGCGAGGCGGAGGAGCTGCTCATCGGCCGCGTGGACTGGTTCGTCGACCGGGCGGGTCGCCCGCGCGCGCTGGAGGTGAACGCCACCATCCCCGCGATGCCCGCCTACTCCGACGCGGCGGCGCTGGGCTGGCTGCAGGCGTGGCCGATCGGTTCCGCGATTGAAAAGCGCAGCGCCGCCGATTACGGCGGCGGCTGGGCGGAAGCGCTCTTCGCCAGGTCGCACAGCAACGCCGGGTGGCTGGCGGACGGACTGCTGCAGGCCGCGCGGCGCGCCCGGCGCGAGCTGCCGCTGCGCGTGCAGCTCCTTCACCGCGAAGGCGATCCGCAGCGCTCCGAGCTGGTCGCGCTCTCGCGGCTCCTGCTCCAGCGCGGTTGCGCGGAGGCCCGGCCGTGCACTCCCGCCGACGTGGCGCTGGACGGCGCGCCGGATCGCGTCCTCTACCGTCATCTCTTCGCGCGCTACGTCGAGCCCGGCACCCCGCTGGCCCGGGCCTTCCTGGACCCGGCGCGCCACGGAATGTGGAACCGCGTCGACGGCTGGCTGGAGACCAAGGGGCTGCTGGCCGAGCTGTCGTTGCGCGCTGATTCGCCCGCGCTGTCTTCCGAGGAGCGCGACGCAGTCCACTCGCTGGTCCCGTGGACGCGTCTCCTCGACGACGTGTCCGACGCCCACCTCGGCACGGGCGAGGGGTACATCCTCAAGCGATCGCACGACTACGGCGGCAAGAGCGTCGTCATCGGCCGGGAGACGGGCGCGGCCGGCTTCCGCGAGGTGCTCGCCTTCGCGCGGCGCGACCCGCCGGGCAGCTGGGTGGCGCAGGAGCTGGTCGATTCGCCCCCGCTCGATCGGTTCTTCGCGCTGCACGCGCCGGGAGAGCCGGTGCGCGCCGGCCGGGGGCCGCTGCACCTCGACATCTCCACCTACGCCTCGCTGATCGAGGGCGTGCCGGCCGGGGGCAGCGTGTGCCGCGGAGCTCCCGGGCGGGTGGTGAACATCGTGGGAGGCGGCGGCGTTGCCCCGCTCTACCCCGAGGACGTGCTGCAGGAGGCGCTCGATGCGGCGTGATTCAGGCCTGGCCGCGATCCTTGGCGCGCCGGCGCGCGATGTCCTCGAGGAAGCTCACCGCGAGGAAGTGGCGCAGGCGATCGATGCAGGGGTAGTCCGGGGCGAAGCAGTACTTCTGGTGGAACTGGCACAGCCGCCCGTTGCGGTCGCGGCAGAACTGATCGAACCCTCCCTCGTCGCACGGGTCGTCGATCGCCGCGGCGACGCGGGCAGTGCGCTCGGGAGTGAGGAGGACGTCGTCGTTCGCCGCATGCTGCGCCGGAAGCTTCATGACGTCTCCAAGAACCTTGTGCGCGACGGAGTCTAACCCGATGAGCCCGCAGATCACCTTCAAGAGCACTCCCTCCCGCGCGCCGGCACCCGGGGAGGCGCTCACCGACTTGGCCGGGAAGACCGTCCCCCCCGCGCCCTCGCTGGCGGAGGTGGTGCGCCCGGAGTACCGCCCCAGCCACGGGAACCCCCCGGATCGCCTCCCGGCGGCTCCCTACGGGGTTTCCGACCTGGGCGCCGCCGCAGCGCTTCGCGTCATCGGACCGGAGCGGGAGGCGTGGATGCAGGGGATGCAGAGCGCCGACGTGTCCGCCGCCCCGATGGGTGGGGCGGTTGCGGCCCTGTTCCTGGGCGGGAAGGGGAGGCTGGTCACGGAGGGGCTCGTCTGGCGCTTTCCCGAGGAGCTGATCGTCACCACCCTGCCGGAGCGGCTCGACGCGCTGCAGGAACACCTGGACAAGCTGCTGATCATGGAGGACTGCGAGCTGTCCCGCGCCGAAGGGCTGCATCGCCTCCGCTTCGCGCCGGGCGAAAGCCCGCTGGGCAGGTTCGAGGAGGCGATCGGCTCGCTCCAGCCGCTCGGGCTCGAGCTTCTGGTCCCGGCCGAGCGCGCGCCGGAGCTGATCGCGGCGCTGCCCGCCGCCCCTCCGGCAGCCGTGGAGGCGTGGCGTGTCGCCCTCGGCGTGCCCGCCTGGGGCAGCGAGCTGGACGAGGAGGCCACGCCGGTGGACGCCGGCCTCGACCGGCAGATCTCCTTCGCCAAGGGCTGCTACGTGGGGCAGGAGGTGGTGGCCATGGCTACCTACCGCGGCCGCGTGGCCTGGAACCTGGTCCGCCTCCAAGTTCAAGGCGCCGTGCCCGCGCCCGGCGCGCGCCTCGATCTGTCGCGGCCGGCGCAGGGCAAGCGGGGGCGGGTCACCTCGGCGACGCAGGCCGGTGGAATTTCGGCGCTGCTCGGGTACGTTCACAAGGAGCTGATCGTGCCGGGCAGCGCGGTCGCGCTGGAGGACGGCCGCACCGCCACGGTGCTCGGCCTGCCGTATGGTTCGCTCCCCGGAGCAGGAGTCTGCGCATGAAGATCCTCGCGGCCATCCACGATCTGATGTTCTCCAGCAAGGTGAACGCGGCTGCGCGCGGGAAGGCCATCTCGTGGCTGCCGCGCGGCACGCCCGTCGCCGAGCACGTCGCGAAGGAGAAGCCCGACGTGCTGCTCATCGATCTCGCCAGCCCGGCGTTGAACGCGGTCGAGGCGGTGCGGACCATCAAGTCCGCTCCCGAGACGCGCGAGGTGGTGGTGATCGGCTACGTGGACCACACGCGCGAGGACTTGATCGCGGCGGCGCGCGCGGCAGGCGCCGACCACGTCATGAGCAAGGGCGAGTTCGCGCGGCGCCTGCCGGAGCTGCTGCAGGACGCTTGAATACGTCTGCTTACTTGACGGCCCCGATCCTGCTCCGTCCATGATGGAGCATGCGAATCGAGCGCACCGACCTGGACGAGGCGATCGCGCAGCAGATCCTCACCGGCCCGCAGGGAGCGGCGCTCTGGCGCCTGTTGCAGTCGCGCCAGCCAGTGGCCGGCGCCGTTCCCGCGCCCGTGCCCGAGGCCCCGCAGCGCCGGTTCACCGGCCTGAACGTCGCCTACTACTTCGGCGCGCTGCTCGTCATCAGCGCCATGGGCTGGCTGATGACGCTGGGGTGGGAGGCGTTCGGCGGCAAGGGCATCTTCCTCATCGCGACCCTCTACGCCTTCTTCTTCACCATGGCCGGGCTTCGCCTGCTCGCGCAGCCGCAGACGCGGACGCCGGGCGGGTTGCTCGTCACCATGGCCGTCTGCATGACGCCGCTCGCCGTGTACGGCCTGGAGCGCATGACGGGCCTGTGGCCCGGCGCCGACCCGGGTGAGTACCGCGGGTTCTTCCCCTGGATCCGCGGCGGGTGGTTCCCGATGGAAGCGGCCAC
>DASWGI010000224.1:0-10510 GCA_036393835.1 Myxococcales bacterium
GAAGGACGGGCGGCTCGTCAACGCCATCGTCGCCACGGTCCCCGAGGTGAGCCAGTTCTGGCGCTACGAGCCAAGGGAGTTCCTCGCCCGGCCGGCGTACTCGCGCGACGTGCCGCAGGCGCGCAACCTGGAGCCGTGACCGCCGCTGCCGGCTGTCACTGCTTCAGCGCGGTCGCCAGCTTGACCATGGTGTCCTTCGCGTCGCCGAAGAGCATCAGCGTGTTCTCGTTGTAGTACAGCTCGTTGTCGATCCCCGCGAAGCCGGGGTTCAGGCTCCTCTTGCAGACGATGACCACGCGCGCCTTCTCCACCTCCAGGATCGGCATGCCGTAGATAGGGCTGCCTCGCTCGCGCTTGGCGGCGGGGTTGACGACGTCGTTCGCGCCCACGACCACCGCGACGTCGGTCTCGGCGAACTGCGGGTTGATCTGGTCCATGTCGTACAGCTCGTCGTAGGGCACGTTGGCCTCGGCCAGGAGCACGTTCATGTGGCCGGGCATCCGGCCCGCGACGGCGTGGATGCCGTAGCGCACGGACACTCCTTTCTTCTTGAGCGCATCGGCCAGCTCACGCACCCGATGTTGCGCCTGGGACACCGCCATGCCGTAGCCCGGAACGAAGACGATCGACCGGGCCGTGCCGAGGACCTCCGCCGCTTCGTCCACCGTGGTCTGGCGGATCGGTTTCTTCGCCGCCTCCTCCGCGGCAGGCAGCTCCTGCACCTTGCCGAAGGCGCCGAAGAGCACGTTGGTCATGGAGCGGTTCATCGCGCGGCACATCAGGATGGAGAGGATGAAGCCCGAGGAGCCGTCCAGCGAGCCGGTGATGATCTGGATCTTGTTGTCGAGCATGAATCCCATCGCCGCGTCCGTCAGGCCGGCGTAGGAGTTCAGCAAGGCGATGACGACGGGCATGTCGGCGGCGCCGATCGGCAAGATGAGCAGGACCCCGAAGACGAGCGCCAGGGCCACCATCAGGTAGAAGGCATTGCCGGCGCCGGGCATGAACGCCAGCGCGACGATCAGGCCCACCATGCCCGCGAGGAGCGCCAGGTTGGAGAAGTTCTGGCCGCGGTAGGTGATCGGATACCCGCGGATGAGCCCCTGCAGCTTGCCTGCGGCCATCAAGCTGCCGGTGAAGGTCAACGAGCCGAGCATCACCTCGACGCCGATCACGGCCACGCGGCCCGCCCCGAGCTGCGCTCCGTGGCGGGAGTACTCGGAGATGCCCACCAGCGCGGCTGCGAGGGCGCCGAAGGAGTGCGAGAGCGCGGTCCGCTGCGGCACGGCCGTCATCGGGATCCAGAGGGCGAGCGGCACACCGATGGCGGTGCCCAGGACGAGCCCGGCGACGATCCAGCGGTAGCTGAGGATCTCGTGGTGGAACAGGGTGCCGACGATCGCGAGCAGCATCCCCAGCTCGGCCAGGAACATCCCCCGGCGCGCGGTGCGAGGGTGGCTCAGACCGCGGAGGCCCAGGACGAAGAGGATGGCCGAGAGCAGGTAGAAGAGCTGGAGCAGGGTCCGCTGCATCGACTCACCGGCTCGCCTTGAACATCTTCAGGATGCGGTCGGTGATGAGGAAGCCGCCCACCACGTTGATGGTCGAGGCGGTCACCGCGATGAGCCCCAGCGCCGTGCTGAGCGGGCTGTAGCCGGCCCCGGCGACCACCAAAGACCCGACGAGCGAGATCCCGGAGATGGCATTGGTCGCGGACATCAGCGGGGTGTGCAGGAGCGGCGAGACGCGCGAGATGACCTGGTAGCCGAGGAAGCCGGCCAGCACGAACACGTACAGGTCGGCGATCAGACCGGGATCGATCATGGAGTCCCCTTCTCTCTTTTTCAGAGCTGCTGCAGCAGCTCCCCCTGGTGGGCGATCAAGCAGGCCTTGACGATCTCGTCGTCGCGGTCGACGGCGATCTTGCCGCCCTGCTTGTCGTAGACGTGGAGGAGGAAGTTGAGCACGTTTCGCGAGTAGAGCTGCGAGGCCTGGTAGGCCATCGCGCTCACGAGGTTCAGGGGGCCCAGGATGGTCACGCCGTGCTTGACGATCTCCTTGCCGGGCTCGGTCAGCTCGCAGTTCCCGCCTTGCTCGGCCGCGAGGTCCACGATGACCGAGCCCATCCGCATCCCCTTGACCATCTCCGCGGTCACCAGGAGCGGCGCCCGCTTGCCCGGCACCAGCGCGGTGGTGATGCAGACGTCGGTGGCGCGCAGCTCCTGCGCGACCGACTCCCGCTCCCTGCGCGCCGCGTCCGCGGAGACTTCCTTCGCATAGCCCTTCGCGTCTTCCGCTTGCTCCTCGACGGGGACGGCGAGGAAGCGCGCGCCCAGGCTTTCCACCTGTTCCTTGACCGCCGGGCGGATGTCGAATCCGGTCACCACCGCGCCCAGCCGCCTGGCCGTGGCGATCGCCTGCAAGCCGGCCACCCCGGCGCCCAGGACGAGGACTTTCGCCGGCAGGACCGTGCCCGCGGCGGTCATCAACATCGGGAAGAACTTGCCCAGCGCGCCCGCGCCGAGGAGCACGCCCTTGTACCCGGCGATGTTCGCCATCGAGCTGAGCACGTCCATGCTCTGGGCCCGGGCGATCCTCGGCAGCAGGTCGAGCGACAGCGCGGTGAGGCGGCGGGCGCGCAGCTTCTGCGAGAGATCGCTTCCAGCGCGAAGGCTGTAGGCGATCAACGCGCAGCCTTCCGGAATGCGGTCCAGCTCGTCCCTGCGGGGCTTCTGGACTTTGAGCACGACGCCCGCGCTCTCGAGCGCGGCCTCCGGCGACGGCTCCACCCGGGCCCCCGCTTCCCGGTACTCGCCGTCCTGGAAGCCGGAGGCGAGCCCAGCCTCCGATTCGAGGCAGACCTCGATGCCGGCCTTGACCATCTTCTCCACCGTCGCGGGGACGGCGGCGACCCTCTTCTCGCCCTCGGCCAGCTCCTTCAAGACGGCGGCCTTCATTCGCCGCTCCCTCCACTTCCCCAAGAGCACAGCGCCGCCCCAGGGGCGGCGACTGGCGCTCAGCGGCCGGAGATGTAGACGTTCAGCTGGTCGATGAGGAACTGCTTCTCGTCGAGCATGAGGACGATCACGTCTCGCATCGAGATGATGCCGGCGACCCGGCCATCCTCCTCCACCAGCAGGTGGCGCGTGTAGTGATCGCGCATCAGGTTGGCGCACTCGCTCTCGGACGCGGTGGCGTCGACGCTGGGAAGATCGCTGCGCATCGCCTCGAGGATGGGCGCCTCGCAGGTCCCCCCGCCGACCAGGCACCGGAGGATCAGGTCGCGCTCGCTGACGAACCCGACGATGCGGCCGCCTTGCTTCACGGCGACGGCGCCGATCCTCTTCTGCGCCATGAGCCTCGCTGCCTCACGGCAGGGCGCGGAAGCCTCGAGGCTGACGACTTCGCGGACCACGTTCCTCTGGATGCTGGCCATCCGCGTGCTCCTTGCTGCGAGCGGCGGAGGGCGGCGAGGCCTTCGCCGGATGCCACGCTGGCGAATCGCGGGCCTTCCGTCAAGGCCTGCTAGGCCGCCGCCGATAGGGCGGCGCTCGCATCATCGGAGCCGCGCGAAGGCGAGCAGCGTGAGAGCACCAACAGCGGCGAGTGGGTCCTGGCAAGGTCGGAGCGCAACGACTCAAGAGAGTTGCTCGTCCGATGCGCAATCGGTCCAAACTCGCCCCGGGGCGGGACACAGCGCGTCACATCAACCTGAAGGAGTCCCGGCAGGAGTTGGGGGCGGGTCGAACGATGCGCGCGCTCGCTCCATGAACGCGCGACCGTACATCTGCTCCGCGGCGTGCTGATTGTGCGCCCGGCAGAAATCGCATCAGGAATGTGACGCGAACATGATTCGCCGGTGTCTTCGGTAGGCGCCTGCCGCGCCTTCCGCCCCGTGGCGAAGCGCTCCTTCTTCACGTCCTCGATCAGCACGTCGAGAGCCTTTTCGAAGATCGTCGCCAGGTCTCCGTCGGGGACCCTGTGCCGGAGTAGATCCTGCGCCTCGCGGAACTTGTCACGACACGCACGACTCCCGGTGAATTGGAACTTGAACGTCTCCTCGGCGAGCGGTGCGATGACGGCCCGGCGTTCATCCCGTCGCGGCGCGTGCGCGGCTGGCGGTGCGACCGCGAGAACAGGTGCCGACTCGGGCGGCGCCTCCGGGAGGGTAGCGCCAAACGAGAATGTGGGTAACGCCTCGGGTGCCGGGGTGGGGCGGTCCGGAAGCTTGCGCACCACAGTCGGAACCGGCGGCTGCGGCGAAAGGCGCGCGACCAGCTCTTCGATCTCCCGCTTCGACGTCCCGGCCGCCTCCGCCAGCACGCTGGATTGGTTCCTGGCGGTCAGGTGCGGTGCGAGCAAGCGCAATCCGGCCAGGTGCACCAGCCCCGAGCGGAGCGCCTCCAGGATCACCGGCAAGCGTCGTGCGGCGCGGGCGACGGCGATCCGGTTATAGGCGGCGTCCTCGGTAAACCCGAGCTCGCCGACGCAGAAGGCGAACATCGAGGAGAACGCCCGATCGAGGTAAAGTCTCCGCTCGTCGATCTCCCCGAGATGGACGAGAAGCTCCACCTCGAAGCCGCGAGATTTCCGCACGAGCTCTTGTGTGGCGGAAAGGAGTTCGGAGGCGCTTAACGATTCGACAATGGTTCGTGAGTTCATCGTGCGCCAGTCGTAGCACGGTGTTTTTCGGAGCTCTCCGGAGGCCGCTTACACGCGCTGTACGGCAGGTCGACCGGTGAGGAGGACCGAGGAAGAGCAGCCGCTCTCCGCGCATGCCCGGCAACCTGGACCACCTGTTTGGCGACGCCGCGGGGCTGACTCAAAACGACGCGCCGGATCTGTCAATCACAAACGACTCGCATACGTAACTTGTCCGATGGTAGCGCGCGGCGCCGTCGAGCGGAGCGGCGGCGAGGGAGCTCAGCTCGCACGCCAGGGCAGCTCCTTTGACGCACTGTGTCCCGCCCCGGGGCGGGACACAGTGCGTCAGAAGAGGCACTGCACAGACGGCGGGCCGTCCGACCTCGCGCGAATCACGGCTCCGCCAAACGGCACTGGAGCGAGAGGTGCCGCTTCTCCTCCCACCGCGAACGGCGTCCTGCGCATCGAAAACCCACCCTGAAAAGCGACGGAGACCAAGGCGGTTCGTCCTCGGAGGCGGAATGCACAATCAGGCGCGGAAGCGGAGCGAGTACCGCCGCGACGGCTCCACCTTCACCTCGCACGGTACGCCGAAGGCGCGCGACAGGTGCGCGCCGGTCACCACCTCCTCGACCGGCCCGGTGGCGACCACGCCGCCGTTGGCGAGGAGCAGCGCGTGCGAGACGAAGGGCGGGATCTCCTCCAGGTGGTGCGTCACCAGCACCATGGTCGGCGCGCCCGGGCGCGCGGCGAAGCGGGCCAGGTCCTCGAGCAGGCGCTCCCGCGCGAGCGGGTCGAGCCCTTCGCACGGCTCGTCCAGGACCAGCAGCGCGGGCGCGGGCAGGAAGGCGCGCGCGATCAGCACCCGCTGGCGCTCGCCTTCGGACAGCGCGCCGAATGGCCGGCGCGCGATGTGCGCCGCGGCGACGGCCTCGAGCGCCGCCAGCGCGCGCCGCTCCTCGTCGGGGCTGAACTTGCGGCTGCGCCCGATGGCGGCGTCGATGCCCGAGAGCACGATTGCGCGCGCGTCGTCCCATTCGGGGAACCGGGGCGCGAGCGCGGAGCAGACCAGGCCGATGCGCTTGCGCAGCTCGCGCAGGTCGAAGCGCCCGAACTTCTCGCCGAGCACTTCCACCTCGCCCTGGCTGGGCCATTCATACGCGGCCAGGATGCGCAGCAGCGAGGTCTTGCCGGAGCCGTTGGGTCCCAGGAGCACCCAGTGCTCGCCGGCCCGGATGGTCCAGCGAACCTCGCGCAGGATCTCCACCCCGTCCCGGCGGAAGGATCCGACCTCGACGCGCGCCACCGGAGTCGCGGGAGTCATCCGATCCGATACTGCCATGGCTCGGGTGCGGCGCGCTTCCTTGCGCGCTCCGCCGGTCCGGATAGGCTGCCGCGCGCATGCGCGCGGACCAGGAGATTCCGGTTGCGCGGGCAAACGTCCCGCGCAAGTGGTGGGTGCTGGTCGCCATCGGCACCGGCACCTTCATGTCCGCGCTCGACGGGAGCGTGGTCAACGCCGTCCTCCCGGTGCTGCGCGACCAGCTGCGCACCGACATCGCCACCGTCGAATGGGTGGTGACGGTCTACCTCCTGGTGGTGAGCGGGCTCCTGTTGGGGTTCGGCCGGCTGGGCGACGCGCGCGGCCACCGGACCGTCTACCTGTGGGGCGTGGGCGGTTTCATCGCCAGCTCGGCGCTGTGCGGCCTCGCCCCTTCGGCGGAGTGGCTGATCGCCTTCCGCGCGCTGCAGGCGATCAGCGCCTCGATGCAATTCGCGAACTCGCCCGCCATCCTCACCAAGACCTTCCCGCCGCAGCAGCGCGGCCAGGCGCTGGGCCTGCAGGCGACCATGACGTACCTCGGTCTGACGGTGGGGCCGTCGCTGGGCGGCTTCCTCGCGCAGCACTGGAGCTGGCGCGCGATCTTCTACATCAACGTGCCGGTCGGGGCGGTGGCGCTGTTCCTCAGCGCCCGGTACGTCGTCCCCGACGCGCCGGAGCGCATCGAGCAAGGGTTCGACTGGGCGGGCGCGTCCACCTTCTTCGCCGGTCTGCTCGCGCTGCTCCTCGGGCTGAACCAGGGCCACGCGTGGGGATGGTCCTCGCCCGCGACGCTTTTGCTCCTCGCTTCGTCGATCGCGCTGCTTGCCGTCTTCCTGCGCATCGAGCGGCGCGTCCCGAGGCCGATGCTCGACCTCTCGCTGTTCGCCCGGCCCGCCTTCGCCGGCGCCACCGCCAGCGCGGTCATCAACTACGTTTGCGTGTACGGCATCCTCTTCCTGGTTCCCTTCTACCTGATCGAAGGCCGCGGCCTGGGTCCCGCGCGCGCCGGCTTGCTGCTGACCGCGCAGCCGCTGGTGATGATGTTCGTCGCGCCGCTCGCCGGGACCATCTCCGACCGGATCGGGACCCGCATCCCGGCGATGGTGGGGATGGCGCTGCTCGCGCTCGGGCTCTTCCTCCTCTCACGGCTCGGTCCAGCGACGCCGTTCGCACACGTCGCCGCCACGCTCGCCGTCTGCGGCCTGGGGACGGGGATCTTCATCGCGCCGAACAACAGCGCGCTGATGGGCGCGGCGCCGCCGAACCGGCAAGGGATCGCGGCTGGCGTGCTGGCCACTGCGCGCAACGCCGGCATGGTGCTCGGGGTCGGTCTCGCCGGCGCCATCCTGACCACCGTCTTGCACCGGGGCGGCAGCGGCGCGCTGGTGCGGGCCGTCGACCTGGGATTCGCCGTGACCGCCGCGCTCGCGGTCGTCGGGGTGGCGGCAGCGGCGATCGGGGGTGGTCGTCCCTGACGCGGCGATCCTGGCATACTGCAACTCGACAGTCGGACGATCGGGGGGACCGGGGATGACGCCGACCACCAGGAGCCACGCGCTGCCGTTCGTGCTGTTCGCGCTCGCCGCCGGTCCCGCGCTCACCGCCGACCGGGTTTCCATGGCGGTGCCGGGCGTTCCGCCCGTGTTCTCCGGGCTGGTCGCGTACGTCGCCAAGGAAGAGGGCTTCTTCAAGAAGCACGGCGTCGAAGTCGAGGTCCGCCCGTTCGACTCCGGCGCGGCCGCCGCGCAGGCGGTGGTCTCCGGGAACATCGACCTCTCGCTGTCGCCGACGCCGGTGATCGTGCGCATGGTGTCCAACGCCGGCGTGGACCTGGTCGGCATCTACGGCATGGCGAATCCCGACTGGCTGCTCGCGTCGACGCAGCCCGGGGTGAAGTGCGCGGACCTCAAGGACCAGGCCGTCGGCGTCGACTCCGTCGGCGGCGCGCGGGCCGTGGCATTGGCCGCCTTCCTCCGCCCCTGCGGGCTCAAGGTCGACCAGGTGAAGCTGGTGAGCCTCAGCTCGAATGTCGGCGCGGCGATGATCGCGGGGCAGATCAAGGTCGGGGTGCTGCACACCGACGACGTCCCGGTGCTCGAGGAGCAGATGGGGAAGAAGCTCGCCATCGTGTCCACCTTCCAGGAGGTCGCCCCCGTCAGCCACTACAACCTGATCGTCTCCACTCGGAAGTCGCTCGAAGAGAAGCGCCCGGCCTTCGCGCGGGTGCTCGCCGGGCTGATCGACGCGACCCGGTTCATGGTCGATCCGAAGAACGCCGACCGGGTCGCGAGCATCGCCACCGTCACCGGCCGCACCGTGCAGGTGGCGAAGCAGGCGCTCCCGCATTTCTACCAGATCAAGTACTGGCCGCTCGAGGACGACGGGCTCGGCAAGGCCAACATCGACCGCGTGATCGCGGCGGAGAAAGACGTCGGCGGCATCAAGCCGGGGAAGGAGCCGGTGGCGTACGAACGGCTGGTCGACCGCGGCGTGTGGAAGGACGCCGAGGCGCTGCTGAAGAAGTAGGGGCGCGATGCTGGACCCGGAAGCTCGCAGCGTGCGCTGGGCGACGTACGCCGTGAGCGTGCTCGGCGGGGCCGCGCTCTGGGAATTCGCCGGGCGGCGTGCGAACGCGGCGGTCGCTGCCCCGCTCTCGGCGACGCTCTTGCGCCTGTGGGAGATGATCGAGACGGGCGAGCTGCGCGCGAGCCTGGGCGGGTCGCTCGCGCTGTTCGTCGCCGGGTTCGGGATCGCGCTCCTGACCGCGCTGCCGTTCGGCCTTTTGCTCTCTCGCGCGCGGGTCCTGCGCGTCGCGCTCTCGGATTACATCCTGCTCGTCAACGCCATGCCGATGGTGGCGTTGATCCCCTTCATCCTCTCCATCTTCGGTCTCGAGCTGGGCGCCAAGGTCCTGGTGGTCTTCCTCTTCTGCTTCTTCCCCGTCCTCTACAACACCATCGAGGGCGCGGACAGCGTGCGTCCCGAGCTGATCGAGGTGGCGCGCTCCTACCGCTCCGGCGAGTGGGCCATCTGGCGCGACGTCATGCTGCCGGGCACCTTCCCGTACGCGATGACGGGCGTGCGCCAGGCGATCGGCCGCGGGCTGGTCGGCGTGGTGGCCGCCGAGTTCTTCCTCAGCGCCAGCGGAATCGGGCAGCTCCTGATGACTTCCGGGCGGAACTTCGACACGGCCGGGCTCCTCGCCACGGTGCTGGTCATCACCCTCCTCGGAGTCGCGCTGATGGCCGTGGGTCGTGCGCTCGAGGATCGATTCACGACCTGGCGCGGGCTCGCCGGATGAGGCGGCTCTCGCAATCGACGCCGCTGGTCAAGCTCGCCGGCGGCCTGCTGGTGCTCGGAGCGTGGGAGATCGTGGTGCGGCTCTACGCGCCCGCCTACGTCGCGCGGCCGAGCGGGATCGCGCGGGTGCTGCCCCAGGCTCTGGCCAGCGCCGGGATGCTGCGCGCGGCGGGCGTCACGCTCCGGGCGGTGGTCGAGGGGCTCCTGATCGCGGTGGTCTCGGGCACGCTGATCGGCCTGGCCATGGGCCGCGTGAAGCTCGCCGACCGGCTGCTGCGGCTGTACGTGAACGGGCTCTACGCGATGCCGATGGTCGCCATCCTCCCGCTGCTCACCATCTGGTTCGGCTACAGCTCCGCGGCGCGGCTCGCGACGGTGGTCTTCGCCGCCTTCTTCCCCATCGCGATGAACGCCGCCGACGGGGCGCGCTCCGTGCCGGCCGAGTACCTGGAGGTCGCCCGCGCCTGCCGCGCGCGCTGGACCGACGTCTGGTTCGGGATCACGCTGCCGTCGTCCCTGCCGTACCTGCTGGCCGGCGTGCGCCTCGCGGTCGGGCGCGCGCTGGTGGGCGCCGTGGTGGCGGAGTTCTTCATCTCCATCGATGGTCTCGGCTATTTCATCCTCTTCCAGTCGCGGACCTTCCACCACGACGCCGCCTTCGTCGCCGTGCTGCTGCTCGCCGGCTTCGCCGTCGGGATGGACGCGCTCATCGCCTGGTTGACGCGGCGGCACTTGCGCTGGTACCGGACCGCCGCCAGCGCCGCCTGACGCAGCACGGCAGGTCCGCTCCTGCCCTGCGAGACCCCTCCCCTGGAAGTTCTAGGTGGATTCGTGCAATCGTTCGCACGCGGCAGGCTCCCGACCGGGGGATCGCGAGCAGACATCGGCCTGCCTCATTTCCGCATCTTCCAAGGAGGCTGATGTGACCGGCAGAGCCCTTTCCGTCGTCGTCGCATTGATGCTGGCGCCGGCCCTGGCGCGCTCCGACCCGCCGAGCCCGGATCCCGCGGAGCAGAAACCCGGCGAATCGTCCGGGACCGCGATGCCGCAAGTTCCGCCCAAGCTGGCCGAGCGGACGGACTTCATGCTGACCCTCACCACGCTGGATGCGCTCCACAAGAAGGGCATGATGTCGGACGAGGACTACGCCGCCGCCCTGCGGGACCTGATCACGGTGGGGCAGCGCGCGGCGACCTCGCCCACATTCGTCATCGGCCGGTTCGTCACCACCATCTACGGGTA
>DASWGI010000225.1:0-2540 GCA_036393835.1 Myxococcales bacterium
TGCAAATCCGCCGTGCGTCTCGAGGACGCGCAGGCCTGACGCCTCGATCTGCGCCGCCAGCGAAGCCGGCTCGTGAAATCGGATCGTTTCCCGCGTGAATATCTCGCGCATGGTGTGCCCCGCCGCATCGACGATGCGGTAGCGGCGCTCGATCGCGTTGATGCGGCGGCCCAGGTCCTTGGTGAGCATCTTGCGGCGCTCGAGCCAGGTGCCGTCGGCGCGCGGCCGGCGGTAGTCGAAGAAGATGTGCGCGTCCGGCAGCGCGTGCACGTCCGCGTTCGGGACGAACAGATCGAGCACGAAGCGGCCGCCCGGAGCGAGCGCCGATGCCACCCAGCGCAGCAACTCCACCTGCTCGGACTCCTCCACCAGATACGTGAACGCAGAATACGGGCAGAAGATCCGCGCGAACGTTCCCCGCAGCGCGAGCGCGCGCATGTCCATGCATACCGCGGCCGGCGCCGCGCGCTGCTCCCTCGCTTTGCGCCGCAGCACGCCGAGCATTGCCAGGGACCGGTCGGCCCCGATGACCTCGCAGCCCGCCGCCGCCAGCGGCAGCGTGATGCGGCCGGTGCCGCACCCCAGCTCGAGTGTGCGGCCGCTCGTCTCACGGGCCTTCGCGAGGTAGAACTCGACGTCGCCCGCGGGCGCGCTGGCGCCCATGTCCTCGTCGTACAGCTCCGCGATGGCGTCGTAGCCCGTCATGGCCGCGCCAGCTCGCGGTAGAACGTCGCCAGATCCGAGCCCGCGGCCTCCCAGCGGAAGCGCGCCAGGAGCCCTTCGTCGGGCCGCTCGTGCCCGTGGCGCGCCGCCTCGTCGAGCAGCAGGTTCGCCAGCGGCACGGTCATCTGCGCGACCTCGTTCACCGCGATGAGCGAGCGGAACCCCGCGTCGAGGAAACCGCGTGCGCCGTCCACCGTCGAGACGCAGACCCGGCCCGCGGCGAGCGATTCGATGAGCTTGAGGCTGGAGCCGCGGATTCCCCGCAGCGGGTTGAGGGTCGCAGCGCAGCCTTCCAGGAGGGAGGAGGGGTCGCGCACGTACGCGTGCACGCTCACGCCCTCTTGCGCGAAGCAGGCGATGCCCGCTGCCAGCCCGGCATCCTCGCCGCCGAGAACATCGATGGAGAGGCCAGAAACGCGCCGCAGCAACTCCGGGTAAACCCGCTCGAGAAAAGCCGTGATACCGTCGAGATTGGGCTGGTAGCGGAAGGGTCCGAGAAACAAGAGGCGGCGCCCCGAGGAAGGCCGCCAAGATCTCGATCGCGCGCAATTCGGAATGACGCGCACCCGCGGGTGGCGCACGAGGCGCGCGTCTTCGCCCGAGCACACGACTACCGCGTCGTGGCGCGCGATGAGCGATCGCTCGACGCGATCTGCCGGCGAAGCCGATTCGTCGCCGAGGAGGACGTCGTGCAGGTGCAGCGCCCACGGCACGCCGTCATGAGCGCGGCGCTCGAGCGCTGCCAGCTCGATGAAGTTGGCCTCGACCAGCGCCGGTTCATCGGCAGCGATTCGCTTGCGCAAAAGTTCCGCCAGGAGCGGCCGGGAATGACTCTCGATGCGCGCCAGCCGCCCATCTCGACCGGGCGGCAGATCGCGCCTCCATCCCACCGCGTGCAACGCGGTGAGCGGCGCGAGCGTCTCCGCCGAAGCGCGCTGGTAGGCGTTCTCCTCGTCGCTCGCAACCACGACCCGGAAGTGCCTCGCCAGCACGCCGAGCAACGCACGCAGGCGCACCGCTCCGCCGTGCGAGGGTGGCTCGATGGCATAGGGCGTCGCCACCAGCAGGACCGGCCGGCGGTCGAATGGATCGGGCGGGCGGAGAAAGCGCGACGAGGCCGCGAACGGCAAGAGCGCCGGGTCGAACGGGTCGCGCAGCGCGGCCCAGCGCGTCAAGAGCGTGGATACGCAACGCGCAACCAGCTCGAGATAGGTCCGGCCCTCGGAGCTGGCGATCGCCTTGAGCAGCGCCATTCCGTCGCAATCAGGGAGCGGGTTGCGGAGCTGGAAGAGGAGCCAGTTGCGGCGGAAGACCCGTTCCACCTCTTTTTCCGAATAGAGTTTCGCGACCGTCGCGCGGTGCACGTGCGTCGCCTTCGACGACGGGCAGAAGAGGATGTCGTAGCCGAGGCCATGAGCGCGGGCACCCCACTCGGCGTCCTCCCAGTAGAACGGACTGTACGGATCGAAGCAGCCCATGATTCGCGCCAGCACGTCGCGCTGGAAGAGCGATGCGCCTCCGCCCGCGTAGGGCGCTCCGCGGACGGTGGTCTGGTCGTCGAGGTCGCGGTCGTAGAGCTCGATGAGGCCGTTGGTCATGCGGAACGCGCCCCAGCCCGTCTCCTCGCGCCGGCGCGACGTGTCCTTGAAGAAGATCTGCGACGCGACCGCGAACACGCTGGGCGCCCGCCACCGCAGCACTTCGGCGAGCGCGTCGGGCTCGAGGCACATGTCGTTGTTGAGCAGGTACACCCAGCCGTGGCGGGCGCTCTTCACGCCCCGCCGGACCGCTCCGGAAAATCCCAGCGGGCGCCCGTC
>DASWGI010000226.1:0-6143 GCA_036393835.1 Myxococcales bacterium
GCGAAGGCGGCGACGGTGAGGAAGAGGCCCGGGAGGGAGCCGCTGGGGTCGAAGTGGCCGGCGACCCAGCCGCCGATCCGGTTCCCCACCGCGAGCGAGGTGAACCAGACGCCCATCATGAGCGAGGCGAAGCGGACCGGAGCGAGCTTGGTCACCGTCGAGAGGCCCACCGGGGAGAGGCACAGCTCGCCGATGGTGTGGCAGAGGTAGACGCCCACCAGCCACCAGGGGCTCACGCGCTGTCCGGTGCGCTGCGCGATGGCCGCCGCGGCGGCGACGAGCAGGAACCCGGCGCCCACCCAGAACAGCCCCCAGGCGAACTTCGCCGGGCTGGACGGCTCGCGGTCGCGGAGCCGCACCCACAACCAGGCGAAGACCGGCGCGAGCGCGATGATGAAGGTGGAGTTCACCGCCTGGTACCAGCTCGAGGGGAAGGCGTGACCGAGGAACCGGTTGTCGGTGAGCCGGTCCGCGAAGAGATTGAGGCTGGAGCCGGCCTGCTCGAACGAGCTCCAGAAGATGCAGGAGAAGAGGAAGAGGACGCCGATGGCGGCCATCCGCATCCAGTCCTCGCGCGTGAGCTGCGCGTGCTCCCTCGCTTGCTGCGCCGCAGCGCGCTCCCGAGGGCCGTCCGCGCTCGCCCCGAAGTCGCGCTGCCCGAGGACGTACTGCACCAGGCCGAACACCATGCCGAACCCGGCCATCGCGAACCCGAAGTGCCATCCGAGGCGGGGATCGACGCCGTGCCGCTCGAGGAAGCCGCGGAACGCCGCGCTCTGCGCAAGGAACCCGCAGACCAGCGGCGCGAGCATCGCGCCGATGTTGATGCCCATGTAGAAGATGGAGAACCCCGCGTCCCGGCGGGGGTCGTTCTCGCGGTACAGCCCGCCCACCATGGTGCTGATGTTCGGCTTGAGGAAGCCGACGCCCACGATGACGAGCAGCAGGCCCAGGTAGAGGAAGGCGAGCCTGGGCACGGCCAGCGAGAAGTGCCCCAGGGCGATGATCACTCCGCCGAGCAGGACCGAGCGCCGCTGGCCCAGGAATCGATCCGCGATCCAGCCGCCCGGCAGCGCGGCCAGGTACACGCCCATCGTGTACCAGCCATAGATCCCGGTCGCCTTCTCGATGGAGAAGCCGACGCCGCCCTGCGCCACGGTCGCGGTCAGGTACAGCACGAGCAGGGCGCGCATTCCGTAGTAGCTGAAGCGCTCCCACATCTCGGTGAAGAACAGCGTGCGCAGCCCCCGCGGGTGTCCCCCGAAGGTCGTCGCCTGCAAAGGGTCCCCGGCCCGCAGCGCTTCGGCGGTCGCGCTCACCAGCCGCACCTCTGGCCCGCGTTCTGCTCGCCGAGCCATTTCTGCAGCGGCGCGAAGTACTCGAGCAGCGCCGTTGCGTCCATCGGCCTCTGGCCGGTGAGCGCCTCCAGCGCGTCGGGCCAGGGCTTGCTCGCGCCCAGCGACAGCATCGCCCAGAGCTTCTGGCCCGCCTCCTTGCTGCCGCGGATGGAGCATTCGTGCAACGGCCCGGTCTGGCCCGCCGCCTTGCACAGCGCGCGGTGGAACTGGAAGTGGAGGATCGAGGCGAGGAAGTAGCGCATGTACGGCACGTTGGCGGCGACGTGGTACTTGGCGCCGGGATCGAAGTCCTTCTCGGTCCGCTCGACCGGCGGCGCGACGCCCTGGTACTTGCGCCGCAGCTCCCACCAGGATTTGTTGTAGTCGGCGGGGCTCGTCTTCCCGGAGAACACGTCCCAGCGCCACTGGTCGATGAGCTTCCCGAACGGCAGGAAGGCGACCCCGCCCAGCGCATCCTTGAGCTGGACGTTGATGAGCCCCTTCCGGTCGGCGGGCACTTCCTTCACCAGCCCCAAATTCTTGAGGTACCCCGGCGTGACCGAGAGCCGCAGAGCGTCCCCGATGGCCTCGTGGAACCCGTCGTTGGCGCCTTGCGCGAACAGGTAGGGCAGCTTGTAGTAAGCGTGGAAGTAGTAGTCGTGCCCCAGCTCGTGGTGGAGGACGCCCAGGTCCTCCTCGTCGACCTTGATGCACATCTTGATGCGCAGGTCGTCGTCGAGCTGCACGTCCCACGCGCTCGCGTGGCAGACCACCTCGCGGTCGCGCGGCTTGACGAACAGCGACCGCTCCCAGAACGTGGCCGGCAGCGGATCGAGCCCGAGCGAGACGAAGAAGGACTCGGCCGTCTTGACCATCCGCTGCGAGTCCCAGCCCTGCGCGACCATGGCGCCCGTCACGTCGAGCGGCGCGGCGCCCGGGTAGGGTTCCACCAGGGGATAGATCTTCGTCCAGTCCTGCGCCCACATGTTGCCCAGGAGGTGGGCGGGGATCGGCGCTCCGTCCGGCACCACGGCCTTGCCGTAGCGCTTCTGCAGCCTCGCCCGGACGTAGCACTGGAGTTGATCGTAGAGCGGCCTGACCTGCGCCCACAGCCGGTCCGTCTCCTGCTCGAACCCGGCGGGCGGCATGTCGTAGCCCGAGCGCCACAGGTCGCCCATGTTGGTGAAGCCGATCTCCCGGGATCCCTGGTTGGCCAGCTCGACGAACCGCGTGTAGAGCGGGCGCATCGGGCGCGAGATGGTGTGCCAGCCGACCCAGGCGTCGAGCAGCTCCTTGGGGTTACGGCTCTTGCCCATCAGGACCGTGAGATCCTCGAGGTCCCGGCAGGGCTGCTTGCCGTCCGGGCCGCACCACTTCCCCTTGCCGTAGATCCCCTCGAGCTTCGATCCGAGCGTGGTCAGCTCGAGCCGCTGCTTCGGATCGGACGGCGCCGCGAGCGAAGAGTTGACCCGGAGCAGGTACAGCATTCGCTGCGTCTGCGGGTCGGTGCGCACGTCCTTGAAGCCCGCCGCTTCATGGATCGCATTCGACAGATATCCGAGCGCCTCCTCGTCGGCCTTCGCGGAAGCGCGCTCGGTATCATCGGTGATGTACGTGTTCTTGATCCACGAGGCCGTCTGCGTCTTGACCCCGAGCTCCTTCAGGTCCTCGTTCACCTTCGCGGCGAACGCCTTCGCGCCGGCCGCGTCGGGCTGCGGCGGCGAGGCCGGCCGGGGTGGCGACGCGGGCGCGGCCGAGCAGGCGGCGAGCAGCAGGGCGGGCAGGGCGAGTTTCATGGCCGCGCAGAGTACGCGACCTTGCTGCCGCGGACTACGTAGGCCGCCGCTTGGTTCGCGGCAGCTCGGGCTGGGTGTCGCGGATCTGCGTGACCTCGTCGCCCGCCTCGTCGGCGTAGGCGGTGATGCGGACCGAGGCCCTGCGCAGCCGCCGGCACAGCTCGCGGTTGATGTTCTGGAGCACCAGCACGTACGACTTCACGTCCTCCTGGTAGAGCTTGTACAGGTCCGCGTTGGTCAGCTCGAGCAGCCGCGCCTCGTGCTCGACGACCGCGGAGAAGGGCCGCGGCTGCATCTCGATGAGTGTGGTCTCGCCGAAGAAGTCGCCCGGCTTGAGATGCATCAGTCGGACCGCCCGGCCGGAGTCGCCGCTCTTGAGCGCCACGAGCTCGCCCGACTCGACCACGTACATCGAGCGGCCCTGCTCGCCCTCGCGGAAGACGGCGGTCCCGCGCGGAAAGATGCGCTCGCTGGTCATCGCGACCACGTGCCGGAGAGCGATGTCGTCCAGCCCGCCGAAGAACGGCGTGCGCGAAAGGAACCTGGCCAGCCCGACGCGGTCGCGCGGCATGGCGGCATTGTACTGCCCGGAACGTCCGCGATCGAAAAACGCGCCGCTTCGGCGCACGCGGCGGCTACTGTTGTGGGATGGCAGAGGAAAAGGTCGGATTGGGTGCGGCGGCGGCGGCGCTGGAGGCCGAGCTCCGCCGCTTCGAGCAGGTGACCGACCTCGCCGCGCGGCTCGACCTCAAGTCGCGGAAGAACCTGGAGCGCGCCGCGCGCGCGGCGCAGGAGGCGGCCGAGGCGCAGGCGCGGGTGGCGGAGCGGGTGGTCGCGCTGGTGGAGCAGATCGCGCACGCCCGGCAGCGGCAGGAAGCACAGGCGGCCCAGCTCGAGGAGCGCGCCCGGCAGATCCAGTTCCGGCGCGAGCTGCTCGATGCGCTGCTAGCCCGGTTCGCCCGCCTGGGGGACGAGGCCGCCGAGGTCAACGCGCTGCTCAAGCAGGGAGGGCGCGTCGACCAGGCCGAGGAGCGGCTCGGGCATGTGGCCGCGTCGGCGGAGGAGCTGCTCCGGGACGCCGAGCGCGACGGGTTCGAGGACGCGGTCCGGCAGGCGGAATCCGTCCGCCAGCAGTCGCTCTCCGCGCGCAACAAGCTCAAGCTCTTTCGCGAGAAGAAGACGTAGCGGGCTCGCGGAGCAGGAAGACGGCGAACGCGACCGCCGCCGCGGCGCAGAGCTGCACCAGCGAGACCAGCAAGAGCCAGCCTCCGGCGGCGCGCAGCACGTCCACGGTCACTCCGCGCGCAGGGCGGCCAGAGGCCGGAGGACGACCCCTTCGAGCACGCTGAAGATGGCGCTGCTCCCTCCCACCCCCAGGGCGAGCGCGACCACGGCCGCGGCGGTGAAGCCCGGGGAGCGCGCGAGCGCGCGCAGGGCGTAGCGGACGTCTTGCAGGAGGGTGTCCATGCGATCCTTCTGAGCGAACTTCGTGCCAGCGGCGCGGGGGCGGAACCACGAGGAAATCGCGGCGGTGCGAGCGCCGCCGGGCGACCGCTCGCGGGATCGCACAGTCCCACAACCGGACAATGACCCAGGACGCGCCGCGCGCTATACCCGTGCGCGCTTCCAGCCCGGAGGAACCATGGCCACCAGCGCCCGCGTCGTCCGCGCCCACAAGACCGGCGGCCCCGAGGTGATGCAGCTCGACGAGGTGCAGCTCCCGCCGCCAGGCCCGGGGCAGGCGCTGGTGCGCATCGAGGCCGCGGGGGTGAACTTCATCGACATCTACCACCGCGGCGGGCAGTACCAACTCCCGCTGCCGCTCGCGATGGGCGTCGAAGGCGCCGGGGTCGTGGAGCAGGTGGGACCGGGCGTGAGCGATGTCCGCGTCGGGCAGCGCGTGGCGTGGACCAACGTGAACGGCACGTACGCGACGCACGCCCTCGTGCCCGCAGAGCGCCTGGTGCCGGTGCCGGAAACAGTCTCGGCGAAGCTCGCCGCCGCCGTCATGCTGCAAGGGATGACCGCGCACTACCTGACCCACGACACCTATCCGCTGAAGCGCGGCGAGTGGTGCCTGATCCACGCGGCCGCGGGCGGGGTCGGGCTGCTCTTCTGCCAGATGGCGAAGAAGATCGGGGCCCGGACGATCGGGACGGTTGGTACCGAGGAGAAGGCGAGGCTCGCGCGCAAGGCGGGGGCCGAGGAAGTGATCGTCCGTACCAAGGCCGACTTCGAGGCCGACGCGAAGCGGCTCACCGGCGGCGCGGGCACCAGCGTGGTCTACGACTCCGTCGGGAAGGACACCTTCGACCGCAGCCTGAAGTGCCTGCGGAGGCGCGGGATGATGGTCCTGTTCGGGCAGTCAAGCGGGCCGGTGCCGCCCTTCGACCTGCAGCGGCTCGCGGCGGGTGGTTCGCTCTACATCACGCGCCCGACGGTGGGCAGCTACATCACCACCCGCGAGGAGCTGCTCGCGCGCGCCGGCGCCGTGCTGGACATGGTGCGCAAGGGTGAGCTGGAGGTCCGCATCGAGGCGGAGCTTCCGCTCGGGCAGGCGGCGAAGGGGCACGAGATGCTCGCCTCGCGGAAGACCACGGGGAAGATCATCCTGGTGCCGTAGGCCGCGGCGCTTACGCCGCGTATTCCTCGATCGGTGGGCAGCTGCAGATGAGCTGCCGGTCGCCCACCACCGCGTTGATCCGGCCCACGGCCGGCCAGAACTTCTTCGTGCGTACCCAGGGCAGCGGGAAGGCCGCATGCTGCCGCGAGTACGGGCGGTCCCAGGAGTCGGCGGTGAGCACCTCCGCCGTGTGCGGCGCGCCCTTGAGCACATTGCGGTCGCGGGGCTGTTTGCCCTGCTCGACCTCGCGGATCTCCTCGCGGATGGCGATCATCGCGTCGCAGAAGCGGTCCAGCTCGGCCTTGGCCTCGCTCTCGGTGGGCTCGACCATCAGCGTGCCGATCACCGGGAACGAGGTGGTGGGCGCGTGGAAGCCGTAGTCCATCA
>DASWGI010000227.1:0-29317 GCA_036393835.1 Myxococcales bacterium
GCGGACAGCGGCGCCAGCGCGAGCGCGACGCCGAATCCCGTCGCTACACCCTTGCCGCCTCGGAACCGAAGCCAGACCGGGTAGCAGTGGCCGATCACGGCGGCCACGCCGCACGCCGCCTCTGCCCACGGCTCGGCCAGGGTGCGCCCGGCGATCGCGGCCGGCAGCAGCCCCTTGAGCGCATCGAGCAGCAGGGTAATCGCAGCGGCCGCGCGTCCGGCCGCGCGCGCCACGTTGGTGGCGCCGATGTTCCCCGAGCCCACGGTGCGCACGTCCTTGCCCGCCGCGACCCGCGCGACGAGCAGGCCGAACGGCACCGAGCCGGCCAGGTACGACGCGAGCAGCGCGAGGGCGATCACGGCGCGCCGCGGAGGACCAGGAATGCCCAGTTCAGGACCAGCATCGCCGCCGCGCCGAGCCGGACGCGGGGCGTGACGGGGAAATTCGCCGGAGCGTACCGGAACCCGCAGAGGCGCAGCGCCGTCCACACGGCGTGCACCGCGCAGGCGAACGCCGCCAGCGCGCCGAGCGGGCTCGCCGCGACGGCGTCGAGCGGATGCAGGCGCGCGACGGCCGCGAACGCGTGCGTGCACCCGCAGGACAGGCAGGGCAAGGAGGTGGCGGCGCGGAACGGGCAGGCGAAGAGCGAGAGCGGCGGCGCGTCGAGGGGCAGCACCGCGGCGGCGACCAGCAGCGTGAGCCCGGTGGCCGCGAGACCCAGCGCATGCGCCGAGGGCGGACCGGCGCGGACCACGCACCTCATTGCGGCACCGCGCCGGCGACCACGCCTCCGAGCATCGTGAGCGCGCACGCGGCGCAGCAGAGCAGCGCGTAAGGCGCGAGCACCGCGGCGGCGGCGCCCCCCGGCTGGATCCGGTGCGTCTCCTTGAGCCCCACGCCGGTGAGCACGGCGGTCCACACCGCGCCCACGAGGAAGCCGCAGCCCGGGATCGCGAGCAGGACCAGCGGTGCGCAAGCGTAGGCGCAGGCCGCGAAGGTCGCGGCGAACCCGCGCTTCGCCTGCCCGAGGAGCACGGCAGCGAGGTGGGTCACCGCGGCATTGACGTAGAGCCCGACGACCACGAGCAAGGGGGCGAGCAGCGCCACGAGCACGGTGGTCCGCGGCGAGTTGCCGTGGCCGGCCGCGGCCAGCTTCTGCAAGAGCGGCGCGAAC
This sequence comes from Myxococcales bacterium, assembly GCA_036393835.1. Classification (GTDB taxonomy): domain Bacteria; phylum Myxococcota; class Myxococcia; order Myxococcales; family 40CM-4-68-19; genus VBKO01. The sequence goes on from DASWGI010000227.1 coordinate 1,175, forward strand.
GGTCCGCTCGCGCCGAGCCTCTCCATCAGGCGCTGCGTCCAGGGCCGGAGCAGGAAGCGGTCCAGCATCTGCCCGACGAACCAAGGAACGCTCACGGTGAGCACGGCGAAGCCGGTCTGGGCCGCTCCTCGGTCGAGCCGCGCGGAGCGGAAGAGCCGTCCGGGCTCGAACAGCGCCTGGACGAGCGTCTCCCACCAGGCGCGCCAAGCGCCGATCTCCGCGCGCTGTTCCCACGGGGTCCCTTGCTCTTCGGGCGGAGGGGCGCCGGCCTGTAAGGGCGACTGCGTGCCGGGCGGTACCGCCCCCGGAACGTCCGGGACGACCAGCGGTTTCCCGCAGGCGGGGCAGTCCTGCGGGCCCGCGCGCTCGGTCGAGAACGTGCTGCGGCAGCTCGGACAGCGGGCGAGCACGGGGCCTTCTAGCACGTCTAAAGGGGGCCAAGCGGTCCGCCGGCAGTGAGGGTTCCGCTTTGCTGGTGCGATGCCTACCTAGACTTTTCGTCCGGCAACCGTGCCGGTGCGACCCGCGGCGCTGCTCCTCACCAGTGCGCCGCGTACCACTCTGCCTGAGGAGGACACATGAAGATTCATCTCGTCACGGCGCTCGGAGCTGCCGCGCTGCTCGTCGCGTGCTCCGGGTCGAACAAGGAAACCCGCACTGCCTCGAACACCGCGAGCACCGGGACCAGCACGCAGGGCTCGGTGGAAAGCACCCAGAGCGCGGCCGGTAGCCAGGGCCAGGTGGCCACGCAAGGCTCGAGCACCGCGACCCCGGGGTCCGCCAGCGGCTCGACCACGAGCGGCACCACCGGCGCGCCGGCGAGCGGCACGTCGACGGACACCTCGTCGATGGGCAGCGACCGCAGCGGCCAGTCCAACACGTCGTCGACGTACGGCCAGAACAACCCGAGCACCGGCTCGAGCAGCTCGAGCGCGACCCCGGACAGCAGCACCGGGCCGACGTACGGCCAGGGCGGCACCGGATCCAGCGGCTCGACCTACGGCCAGAACAACCCGAGCACCGGCTCGAGCAGCTCGAGCGCGACCCCGGACAGCAGCACCGGGCCGACGTACGGCCAGAGCGGCACCGGTTCCAGCGGCTCGACCTATGGCCAGAGCGGCACCGCCCCGAGCGACAGCTCGATGGGCACCTCCGGGTCGCGCGGCTCGACAGACCGCACTGCGAGCAGCTCCGCGAATCTGAAGTCGGCGGTGGGCCGCGTGTCGAAGGTCGATCCGGACAGCAAGAGCATCGTGATCAGCTCGCGGCAGGGCGACCGGATCACGCTGACCGTGGACGACAACACCCAGATCGTCGACAGCAGCGGGTCCAGCTCGAGCGACCTCTCCGCCATCCGCGAGGGAGCGCCCGTGCGCGCCACCTTCGACCCCGCCTCCAATCGCGCCGAGAAGATCGAGGTGATGGGCAAGGCGAGCAAGAAGGCCATGCACAAGAAGAGCGGGTCGAGCAGCGACACCACCGGCTCGATGGATCGCTCCGACTCCAGCACGAAGGCCAGGGCGCCGAACCCGAACACGGGGAAGAACCCGGCGCAGGCCCCGGACACGACTCCTCCGTCCGACCAGAAGCAGTAGCCGGTTCGCGCGGCACGGCGTGTGCGCCGGGTCCCTGTTCCGGGGTCCCGGCGCTCGCGTTTTTCGGGGTAGGTTCGCCGCGTGCTGAGACTCGTTTGCGGCATCGCCGCGGTGGCCGGGACCCTGCTGCTCTCGCGAAGGTTCGAGCAGATCGACCTGTGGCGTTTCGCGATCTGCTGGTGGGGCGTGCTGCTGGCGCTCGACGGCGCCGTGCGGATGCGCCACGGGGCCTCCCCGCTGGCGCTCGCCCGGGACTGGATGGCCTGCGCTGCGGCGAGCGTCCTCTTCTGGGACGTGTTCGAGCTGCTCGATCTGCGGCTGCGCGATTGGTGGTACGTCGGCGTGCCGCGCACCCGCCTCGCCGGAGCCGCCTTCAGCGCGATCTGCTTCGCCACCGTGTTGCCCGCCGCGCGGCTCGGGCTCGCGTTGATCTCGCCGCGCCTCGATGCCGGCATCGGCGTGGCCGCGCCCTCCCCGCGGTCCACACGGGTCCTGTTCGCGCTCTTCGCAGCCTCGCTGACGCTGGTGCTCGCGCTTCCCAGGGTGGCCTTCCCGATCGCATGGCTGCTCCTCTGGTTCTTGTTCGAGGCGGAGCTGGCGCGCCGCGGCGACCCTGAGCCCAGGCTGCTCAGCCCTCTGCAGGCGTGGCGCGCCGGCGACCGCGGCGTCCTGTCGCGCCTCTTCGCGCTCGCGCTGCCACTCGGTCTGCTCTGGGAAGGGCTCAACGCCGGGGCGGCGCGCGGCTGGGTGTACACCGTCCCGCGCTTCGAATCCCCCAAGCTGTTCGAGATGCCGCTCGCCGGCTATCTCGGCTACCTGCCGTTCCTCCTCGAATGCGGCGCGGCGCTCGCGCTGCTCGACCGCAGCGCCCCGCGGCTGCGCCGCGCGCCGGGGCTGATCCTGCTGGCGGCGATCGCCGGCTTCCACTGGCAGGTGGACGGGTTCGGCCGGCGCGCGACGGCAGTCTCGGTCGCTCCGCGCATGGCGGACGCGCGGACGCTGCCGCCGAGCGACCTCGAGTGGCTCGAGCGCGCAAGGCTCCGCACCCCTCTCGACGTGCTGCGCGCGACCCGGTCCGTGCCCGCGCGCATCCGCGACCTGGCGGAGGTCGCGCAGGTGGCCCACCTCGGGATTCCCTGGGCGGAGCGGCTGGCGCGCGCCGGGATACGCGGGCGCGCGATGCTCGCGGCGGCCGATCCGGACCGGCTGTGGGAGCGGCTCGGCACCGGCGGAGAGAAGCCGCCCGATCCGGCGCTGGTGAGGCTCTGGGTGCGCAAGGCGGGCGAGTCGCGGTAAAGAAGGGCCGTGCCCCGCACTTCGCCCACCCGCGGCTTCCTCGCGCGCGAGCAGCACCGGATCCTGCTCACCATCCACGCGTTGGTGCTGATCTCGGGCCTGCTCGCCTGCGCCCTGCTGAACCGGCGGTTCAGCCCGGACCGGATGTGGGTACAGTGGGTCGCGCTGGCGTGGGGCGCCCTGTTCGTGGTTCACCTGTGGATCTTCTCGCGCGGCACGCTCGCGACCATGGGCGGCCGAAGGTCCGGCGCCCGATGGCCGTCCTCTCCACCCTGAAGAAGGACCGGCTCGGCGAGTGGAGCACGCTCGCCGAGTACCTGGCGGACCTGCGGCGGCGGGAGACCAACTCCGTCGCCGCTCTCGCGCTGGCCCTGTCCTCACCGCCGGAAGAGCAGCGCGAGCTGGCGCACGGCAGCGGTCTCGCCGTTCTGGTCGAGGTCGCCTGCGATCTCCGGCTTCCCAAGGGGTCGCGGCTGGCGGCGGCGCGCTGCGCGGTCGAGGCAGGCGCTTCCGGAGAGGCGCTTTCCGCGCTGTTCGTCGGCGCGGGCGATCTCGCCACCGACCCCCGGCTCGGCGCCGCGGCGAAGAAGCTGGTCGAGTCGGGCCTGGCGGCCGCGCTCGCGCAGAGGGCCGGCGCCGAAGTGTCGCTCGAGGCCGGAGCGTTCGCGCGCGCGGCGCACGCCGGCGCCTCGGCGGTGGGTCAGGCGCGGCTCAAGGAGCTGATCGCGGCCGCACCCAAGGGACACGCCGGCGCGGCGGCGGCGCTCTTCTCGCTGGGAGCGGGCGAGCTGGGGGCGGCGGAGCGGGAGCGCTGGGCGAAGCTGCTCCAGCAGACCTGCGCGGCCCACCGCAGCGCTCCCGCGGCGGCCAAGCGCCTCGGGCTCGCGCCGCCCTGGCCTCCCAACCTGCCCGACGCGTTCGCGCCGCTGGTGCAGGAAGCCGAGAAGGCGGCGGCGGACGTGACCGCTCCGGACGCGGCGGCAGCGCCGGTGAGGACCGGCCCGCGCGCCGCTGCTCCGCCCCGCGCCTCCGGGCGGCTCGGCCCGCCTCTCGCGGCGCGGCCGGCTCCCTCCACATCCGCGCACGCCGCCGGACCGCAGCCCAGGGCTCCGGCCTCGCTGCCCGGCGAGCCCGCGCACGTCCTGCCGCGGATCGGACCCACCGAAGTTGGCAGGAAGGTCGTCGCTCCCATCAAGCCGTCCCTCTTCCGGCGGCCGCGCGGCACGGTCGTCGAAGGACCGGTGAAGCTGCCGCCCAAGCCGCTGCCGCCCGTGGCCGGCCGGGCGCCGGAAGGCGCGCAGCCACCCTCCGCCCCGGATCCCCTCCTGCCTCGGGTCCCGGAGGCCCCGCCGATCCGACGCGCGGCGATAGCTGCGGGGCCTTTCGCGCACCGGCTGCAGTCGCTGTTCGAGGACCGTCCCGAGGCCGTCGAGCGCCTCTGTGCCGCCATGGAGGCGCGGGCCGCGGTGAGCGGCCTCCCCGCCGCCCTCGAGGAGCTGGAGCGCGAGCTGTCGCAGCCGCGCTGGAAGGGCCGGCGCGCGCCTCCGGGCCAGCTCGGGCGCCTCGCCGCCGCCGCGCGAGCGCAGCCGGAGCCCTGGACGGCAGCCGCCGGGCTCCTCCTGACGAGATTGCGCATCGAACGCGCGTGACCCCCGGGGGATTTTTCTTGTGGCCGGATCCCCTCCGGGGGAGTCTCCCCCCGATGGTGACGCGCAACGTCGAAGCGATTGCAACCCCGGTCCGAAGGGTGCTAAAGGGCCGCCTTTCAAGTCCGGAGCGGCACCCGGACCTGGAGTGCTTTGCATGAAGATCGCTCTGAGCCCGCTGGAGAAGTTCCGAGCGGCGGGCAAGTTCCTCGATTGCACCTTCAACAAGCGTCCGCTCACTGTCAGCATCGAGGTGACCAAGCGCTGCAACGCGCGCTGCGATTTCTGCGATTACTGGAAGATCACCGACCGCGATGAGCTGACCGACTTCACCGACGTCGTGCGCCGGTTCGATCCGCTGGTCGTCGTGTTCACCGGCGGCGAGCCCATGCTGCGCCGGGACCTGGTGCCGATCGTCAAGTCGATCAAGGAGCTGCCCGGCTTCCGATACGTGACGCTCCTCACCCACGGCGGCTTCCTCTCCGAGGGGAAGATCAAGGAGCTGGTCGGGGTCGGCGTGAACCAGATCAACATCTCGATGAACTACCCGGACGCGCGGCAGGACAAGGAGCGCGGCATCCCGGGGCTGTTCGAGCGGCTGGAGCGGACGGTCCCGAAGATGGTGAACGAGGGCTACAACGTCTTCACCTTCGCTTCGATGCTGATGGTCGACAACATGCACGACGCCGAGCCCCTCATCCGGCTGGCGCACTCGTGGGGCATCAACATCGCCTTCTCCGGTTACAACGACCTCAAGAACGGGAACCAGGCCCACTTCGTCTCCAAGGCGAAGATGGACGAGTTCCGCGCCGTCTGCGCCCGCATCGTCGAGCTGAAGCGCGAGCTCGGCAACGTGATGACCTCCGACTACTTCTTCCAGACCCTGCCCACCTTCTACGAGCAGCGCGAGATCGGCGGGTGCAAGGCGGGGAAGATCATGATCCACGTCACCCCCAAGGGGATGGTGCAGCCCTGCGCTGAGCTGGAGCCGGTGGCGCACTACTCGGAGTTCCTGCCCGGCAGCTACAAGGGCCCGAACTGCGGGAAGTGCTTCGACGCCTGCCGCTCGGAACCGCAGGCTCCCCTCACGCTGCGGCGTCTGGGGGAGCTGGCGGGAGTCCTGTGAGGGAGGCGGTTCCCGATCCCGATCCCCGGCACGGCCTCCGGCGTTTCTGGCTCCGAGCGCTCATCGGCCTCTGCGCCGGTATCGCCGCCGCGGCCGGCGTCGCCGCCTACCTCGGCATCTCGCAGCGCGAGTTGATCGCCACCATCCACGGTGTGGCCCTGGAGCCGCTCCTGCTGGCGGCGGCGGGCGGGCTCATCCTCATGGGGCTGCAGGCCCTGCGCTGGTGGCTGGTGATGCGGCCCCTGCTCGCATTGACCTACGGGCAGGCCTACCGCGCGCTGATGGTCGGCTTCGCCTTCAACGTGCTGCTGCCGGCCCGAGGCGGCGACCTCCTGCGCGTGCAGTACCTGGGAAAGCGCACCGGCGTGAGCCGCGCCAAGCTGCTCGGCACCGAGATCGTCGACTTCTGGAGCGACAAGTGGGGCTGGGTGGCGGCGTTCCCGGTGGTCTGTCTGCTCGGGTCGCCGCCGGCGTGGCTCTTTCGCGCGCTGCTCCTCATCGCCGCGGCGGTCCTCGGCGTCGGCGCGCTCCTCGCCCTGATGGGCAGCGGGCTTTGGCGCGGGCCGCGCACGCCGGCCTTCATCGCCAACCTGCGGGACGGATTCGCGGTGAACCACTGGAAGCGGCTCCTGGCGGTGGAGACGCTCATCGCGCCGCTGCCTTGGCTGTGGGAGACGTTCGTCATCGCGCTGGCCGGGCATGCGCTCGGTCTCGACCTGTCGCCGATGCAGGCCTTTGCCGCGCTGACCGCCTTCAACGTCGCCACCGCGGTGCCTTCGCCCGGCAACGCCGGCTCGTTCGAGGCGGGCGGCACGCTGGCGCTCGCCGCGTTCGGCGTGCCGAAGGAGACGGCGCTCGCCTTCATCTTCCTCTACCACCTGACGCAGATCGTCCCCGGATTCGTCGGCGGCGTGCTGGTCCTGGCGATGGAGGGCCAGCAGATCTTCGGCCGCGAGGGACTGTTCCGCCTGCGCCGGACCGAGCTGCCGCTGGATCCCCCGGTGCTGCCGGAACCCGATCCGGGCTAGGCGCATCCGACGCGTCAGTGCACGAGCACGAACCCGGCGTAGTCGGCGGCGCTGATCGAGCGGGTCTGATCCCCGTCGCTCATCAGGCCCACCCCGACGAAGTCCGGCACGTCCCCTTCGAAGTGCGCGCGGAACTCGGCGGAAGGATCGATCTCCTCCTCCTTCCACACGTTGGTCGGACCGCCCGACTCCAGCACGACCGTGTCCTGCACGACGAAGAGGTTGCGCTTCTGGTCGCACACCGTGCCCTTCACCCCCTCGGCGCTCCAGACGTACTTGATCGAGTACCACTTGAGGCCGCGCTTCCAGGAGATGTAGACGACCGCGGCGGAGTCGCCGAACCCGGGGATGCACTCGTTCCCCTTTTTCGGCAGGACCTGCGCGCGCCACTTCCACCGCACCGCCTTGGTGCGCTGCCGCAGCGAGTCCGGCACCTCGACGGCGAGCGTCACCGTTTCCAGGGGAGGCCGGTAGACCGCGCGGATGAACGAGCCGTCGGGGTCGTCGATGAGCCGGTAGTAGCTGACCGGGCCGGAGTAGCTCTCCACCACCCTGAAAGAGTGGACGTCGAGCTTCGTTTCTGCGAGCTGTGGCCGGCTTTCCTCGGCGGAAGTCTGGCCGGCGGGGCCGGGTGCCTCCGCGGAGGTGGCGGTCAGCAACAGCGGGAGCACGAGGCCAAGGCTGGTCGGCCCGAGGTTCACTGGCGCCGCAGCTTAACGGAGACCCGTAATTGCGCCAGTCCTCTGAAATGATGGTAGAAGCCCCCGCCATGCCGGAACCGGACGTCGAGCTGCGCGGCCTCGCTCCGCGCTGGGGAGCGGCGTGCGCGGCAGCGGTGGCGCTGTGCGTGGCTGTGGGCCTGTGGCTCCGCTTGCGAGGGCTGTCGGCCGAGGGCTTCGGCGACGACGAGGTCCACAAGTGGCTCGCGGCGCTCCGCTACCTGCACGGCGACCTGTCGGGCGACGACGTCGAGCACCCCATGCTGATGAAGGTGTTCATCGCCGCCTTCGCGCTGGTCGGCAACCGGCTGGGCTGGGCGCCGGAGACGATCACCCGCCTGCCCAACGCGCTGGCGGGCGCGCTCTCCATCTGGGTGGTGGCGCAGCTCGGGCGGCGCCTGTTCGGACGGGCGGCGGGCCTGTGCGCCGCCGCGCTCGCGGCGGTGTCGACCACCTACGTCGGCTACCAGCGCATCGCGAAAGAAGACACGCTGCTCGGCCTGTTCCTCATGCTGCTCCTGTGGTGCGTCGCGGAAGCCAGGGCCGCTGCGGAGGACGGCCGGACCACGGCGCAACACCGGTGGGAGCTCGGCGGCGCCGCCAGCGTGGCGGGCATGCTCGCCTCTAAGTACTTCTTCTTCCTCACCCCGATCCCTCTGGTGACCTACTTCTGGCTCCGCCCGGTGTCGTCGTGGCGGCTGCCCGCGCGCAGGTGGGCGCAGCTCATCGGGCTCGCGGCGGCGATCTGGATCTGCCTGGACTGGACGCCGTTCCTGCCGTCCACCTGGGAATACGCGAAGACCTACACCACCGGCCAGCAGACGGTGCACGGCAGCCTGTTCTTCATGGGGCGCGTCTACCACAACCTGGTGGAGTACGGGCTGCGCGGGACGCCGGCCTGGTTCTACCTGGTGTTCGCGGCCGTGAAGCTCGCGCCGGTGACGGTGCTGTTCGCGGCAGCAGGGCTCGCCGCGGCGATGCTCCAGCGCCGGCCCGCGCACCGCATCGTGCTCTCCTGGCTGGTGGTGTGGTTCCTGGTGCACTCGGTGTCGGGATCGAAGTGGGGGCGCTTCTTCACCGCCGTGCTGCCCGCGTTCCTGCTCCTGGCGGGCTACGGCGCGGCGCTCGCCGTCTCGTGGATGCGCCAGCGCCGGCCGGCGTGGGCGAGCGCCGCCGCCGCGGCGGTGGTGGTGCTCCTGGTCGGCGGGGAAGCGCGGGCGGCGCTGGCGCACGCGCCCCACTACCGGCTCTACATCAACGCCTTCGGCGGCGGAGACGGCAACGTCGACTGGTTCTTCCCGCACTGCGACTATTTCGACACGGGCTTTCGCGAGGCGATGCAGCAGATCGCGGCGGGCGCGGAGCCGGGGGCGGAGGTGGCCACCGAGATCGAGTGGCCCGCCGAGCTGTACGCGGAGCGCTTCGGGCGCCCCGACCTGCAGCAGACGCTGGTGCGGCGCGGGCGCGCCTGCCGCTCCGGCCAGCCGTGCTACGTCGTGGTCCAGATCGGCCGGCTCTATTTCCTCAACGCGGACGCGGTGCGGTCGCTTTCGCGGCGCGAGCCCTGGACGACGGTGCGCGTCCGGGGCGAGGACGTGGTGAAGGTGTACCGCCTCCCGCCCGGCGAGTCGCCGTTCCCGGACGAGAGCTCGCCGGCGCCCGCGCAGGCGCAGCGCCAGCTGTGAAGGATCAGAGGCGCGCGCACTTCTGGGAAGGGTCGCGGGCGGCTTTCAGCTTCAGCTCCACGATCCGGCCGGTCGTCTCGTCCAGAGTCAGCTCCAGCTCCTGCGCGTCCTTGGTGCACGTCAGGCGGAACGCGCCCTGCTTCGCTCCGTCGCCGGGGCCGGCCGCGCCCAGCTGGCAGGGGCCGTGCGCGGTGAGCTGCTTCCGCGCGGAGGCGGGGTCGAGCGACGGCGCGAACGTCTGCCGCGCGTAGGCGTCGTCCCAGCGCAACGTCAGCGCGACGGCGCGCTCCGCCGCCTTCTGCAAGCGCGGGCCGGGCGGGATCGCCGGCTTGAGCTCCAGGTGCTGGATGAGGGGCGGCAGCTCGGGCGTGAGCGTGAGGTAGGCATCCAGCGTCCCGCGCTCGCACGACAGAGTCTGCGTGCCGCGCAGCGCGTTCTCCGCTTCGAGCTGCCCGGGACGGCAGGCGCCGAGCTTCGCGCGCAGCTCTTCGAGGTGCGCCTTCAGCTCGTCGGGGCTCTCGTAGTACCAGGCGGTCCGGTCGAAGCGCGCCTGCGCCAGCGCGGGATCCCATTGCTCGAGGAGGGCGGCCACGGCCGCAAGCGCCTGCGACAGCTCCGGCGCGGGCCGCACCCGGCGCGGCGGGATGGCGCCCTTCTGCGCCAGCAGCACCAAGGCAGGCCACGGGTCGGGCGCCGTGTAGGTCAGGTTGGTGCCCCCCACGAAGGCCACGCCGCGCTCGGGGAGGAGCGCCAGCACCGACCCGAACCCCGGCAGCCCGCCGCCGTGGGAGACGATGCGCTCGAAGTCGCAGCTCTCGTGCGCGCCGAAGCCGTACCCGTAGCCCCTGGCCCGGGCGCGCAGCGGGTCGCCGGGCGCGATCTCCAGGCCGACGTGCCGGGCGGCCTGCTGCATCTCCCGGCGCGAGGCGCGGGAAAGCGGCCCGCTCTCCGGGTCGTCGCGCGGGGGCCACGCGTCGAGCTGGAACCCCGCGTAGCGGGCCAGGTCGCGCATCGAGGTGTACAGACCGCTCGCGGCGCCGTGAGCGCCAGGGCCGAGCTGGGGCTCCTCGCGAAAGCCGCCCGGGAGCTCCGGCCCCGGCGCGGAGGTGCGACGGCCGTAGCCGAGCGCGAGCCGCTGCGGAGGGACGTCCTCGCGTTTCCACACCGTCGCGGTCATCCCGAGCGGTCTCAGGACCTGCTCGGTCAAGTAGTCCTGGAACCGCTGCCCGGACACGCGCTGGACGATCCGGCCGAGCAGCGCGAACGCGTCGTTGGAGTACTCGTACGCGATCCCTGGCGCGTTCGAGAATGAGAAACCTCGCCGGAGCATGGCGTCGAAGGCCTCCTCGCCGAGGTCGAGGTGCAGGTCGCTCCACGGATTGTCTTCGGGGAAGCCCGCCGAATGCGACAAGAGATGGCGCACGGTGATGCGCGGCGAGTCGCGCGTCGAGTAGCGGAGGCGCGAAAGCTCGGGAAGGTATTTCTCCGCCGGATCCTCCAGCGACAGCTTCCCTGCGTCGCGCAGGCGCAGCACGGCGATGGCGGTGAAGCTCTTGGTCAGGGAAGCGATGCGGAAGACGGTGTCGAGGTCGGCAGGCAGGTTCTGCGCCACGTCCCGCTGTCCCCACGCCTTGGACCAGCGTACCTCGCCGTCGACGACCAGCGCGACGGCCATCCCGGGCGGCTTGCGCGCGGCGAACTGCTCGTCGAAGACGGCCTCGACCTCGGGGAGGGCGTCGGTCAGCTTGCGCGCGCGCTCCTGCGGATCGGGGAAGACCGGACCCGGCGAGGCGTGGGCGGGCGAGGTCGCGGGAGTCGGCGCGACCGGCGGCGGGCGCGGGGGCGGCGGCGTGGCGCCGGCGCAGCCGACGAGGAGGAGCGCGAAGGCGAGGCGCATCAAACCCAATCCCGGCCTTCGCCGCGGATCCAGTCCGCGAAGAGCTTCAGCCCGTCGCGCAGCGGGGTGCGGGGCGCATACCCGAGCACCTTTCCCGCGTACGTCACGTCCGCGCTGGTCAGCGGCATGTCGCCCAGCTGCGCGGGCTGGACCTCCAACTCGGCGCGCACGCCGAGCGCTTCCTCGAGCAGCGCGATCAGCTCGCGCAGGCTGGTGGTCTGCGCGCCGCCCAGGTTGACGATCTCGTGGCGAGGCAGCGGCACCGAGAGCGCCGCCAGCACGCCGGCGAGGATGTCGTCGATGAACGTGTAGTCGCGCCGCGAGGAGCCGTCGCCGAAGAAGGGGAGCTTCTGTCCGGCGAGCATGCGGTGCGCGAACTTGTGGATGGCGAGGTCCGGCCGCTGGCGCGCGCCATACACGGTGAAGAAGCGCAGCGAGATCGCCTCCAGCCCGAACAGGTTGCGCCAGGTCGACACCAGCTGCTCGCCCGCCGCCTTCGAAGCGGCATACGGGCTGAGCGGCGAGTCGATCCGCGCGGTCTCCTGGAAGGGAGGCACCGCGTTCGCGCCGTACACGCTCGACGAGCTGCCGAACACGAAACGGCGCACGCCCGTCTTCCGCGCCGCCTCCAGCAGCACGGCGGTCCCGCGCACGTTCACGTCCATGTACTCGGCCGGGCGCTCGAGGCTCGGTCGCACGCCGGCGAGCGCGGCGAGGTGCACGACGCACTCGGGCCTGGCGTCCCCGAACGCGCGCTCGACGGCCTGGGCGTCGCGGATGTCCGCCCGGAAGAGGCGGAGCCCCCGCGTGAGCAGTGGCGAAAGCGCGCGCTGCTTCACCCGCTCTGGATAGAACGGGTCGAAGTTGTCGATCGCGGCGACCTCGTCGCCTTGGGCCATGAGCCGCCCGCACAGGTGCGATCCGATGAACCCCGCGCCCCCGGTGACCAGCACGCGCATCTAGGACCCGAGCTCCGGAAAGCGCGTCCGGATCGAATCCAGGATCATGCGCGCTTCCGCCTCGTCGACTCCCGCGCCGAACCGGACCGTCTTCGCGCCGTAGTCGAACGCGAGCGGACCTCCGCGCATCCCGGCGAACGATTCGCGGCCCGACCAGATCGACCCATCGAACGGGACCACGCGGAGGTTCCGCACGTGCAGCAGGTCGTATTCCTTTCGGGGCGGGAGTCCGATCGGCTCCCGGCGGAAGATCAGCGCGCGGCCGTCCAGCTCGATCACCTCCCGCCCGAACGCGTTCCAAATCCAGGCGTACACGGCGAACGCACCGCCCACCGTCCAACCCGCGATCCAGAGCAACAGAAACGGAGTCGGAGGCGCGCGCGCTCCGCCGCGAGCCCCGAACGCACTCCGCAGGGTGAGGATCTCGCCCGCCAGCCATCCGCACAGCCACACGACCAGGAAGAGGCCGAGGAACCAGTTCCGCCGCGCTGGAATCCGAACGCGAACGACGCCGTTCTCCTCGGCCATGGTGGATCGCATCCGGGCTGGCGCGACCAGCGCGGTCACGCGACCTGCTTCAGCGCCGAGGCGCTGGAGCCCCACTTGCGCTGCCAGAGCTGGAACATGGCGAGCGTCCAGAGCGGCTTGCGCAGGTCGGCCTCGCCGCGCAGGTGCCGGTGCAGCATCGCCTGGGCGGCGCGCGGCTCGAACAGTCCGGCGCGGCGCAGCTCGGCGTCGGAGTACAGCTCCTCGAACAGCGGGCGCAGCGGTCCGCGGATCCAGGCGGCCACCGGGATGCCGAATCCCTTCTTCGGGCGGCGCAGGATCTCGCCGGGCACGATGCCGCGCAGCGCGCGCTTGAGCAGCACCTTGGTGCGCGTCAGCGAGAGCTTGAGACGCCAGGGAAGGCGGGCGGCGAACTCCACCACGTGCGTGTCGAGGAAAGGGGCCCGCAGCTCCAGGGAGGCGGCCATCGAGGCGCGGTCCGCCTTCACCAGGATGTCGTCGGCGAGATAGCGGCCCAGGTAGAAGCGCAGCGCCTCGTCCACGGAGCCTTCGCGCACTCCGGCCCGGGCTCCGCGCTCCGCCTCGGCGAGCACTTCCCGGTACGCCACCGCGGGCGCGGCGTTCTGCCGCAGGTCGGGATGGAGGAGCTCGACCAGCTCGGAGGGGAGGAACGAGCCGATCCACGCCTGGTGCCGCAGCGAAGGAGGCGCCGAGGCGCCGCGCAGGAACTGCTTGAGGCGGAAATCCAGGCTCATGTTGCGCGAGGAAGACGGGAGCCGCTCGGCCGCGCCGCGCAGCAGGCCGTGTAGGCCTGGAGGAAGCCGGGCGAACAGCGCCGCGGGGCGGTGGGCGAGGAACGGATCGTAGCCGGCGAACAGCTCGTCGCCGCCGTCGCCGGCGAGCGCCACCTTCACCGTGCGGCGCGTGAACCGGGAGAGCAGCAGCGTGGGCAGGAAGCTCGGGTCGGCGAACGGCTCGTCGAGCGAGGCGACCGCGTCGGGCAACAGGTCCAGGCAATCCTGCCCGGAGAGCCGCTCGGTCGCGTGGACCGTGCCGAGCCGCTGGGAGGCGAGCTGCGCGTACGGCGTCTCGTCGAAGCTCTCCTCGGTGAACCCGATCGAGAACGTCTGCAGCGGATCCTTGTGCCGCGCCGCCAGCGCCGCGATGGTGGTCGAGTCGATGCCGCCGGAGAGGAACACCCCGACCGGCACGTCGGCGACCAGGCGCCGCGCGACGGCGCCGTCGAGGAGGCGCACCAGCTCCTCTCCCGCTTCCTCCGGGGAGATGCGGGACGCGGCGGGCGCGGGCAGCTCCCAGTACCGCCGGAGGCGGAAACCGCGCTCGTCGAGCACGGCCACGTGCCCGGCGGGGAGCTTGAACACGTGCCGGTGGATGCTGCGCGGCGCCGGGACGTACTCGACCGCCAGGTACTGCGCCAGCGCCTCGTGGTCCAACTCGCGCGGGACGCCGCCGTGCGCGGCGAACGCCTTCAGCTCCGATCCGAATACCGCGCGCGTCGCCGCGCCCTCGGGAGCGCCCGTCCAGGAAGCGCCCTGCGCCAGCGCGTAGTAGAGCGGCTTCTTCCCCAGCCGGTCGCGCGCCAGCAGGAGCTTGCGCCGGGGCGCGTCCCAGAGGGCGATGGCGAACATGCCGTGCAGCTCCTCGACGAAGCGCTCGCCCCATTCGAGGTAGGCGCGCAGCACGACCTCGGTGTCGCTGCGGGTGGTGAACGCGTGGCCGCGCGACCGGAGCCGCTCGCGCACCTCGTCGTGCTCGTAGGCCTGGCCGTTGAAGACCAGCGCCACGCCCTCCCTCACCATCGGCTGCACGCCGCCGGCGATGTCGAGGATCGAGAGCCGCCGGTGACCCAGCGCCGCCGGCCCCTCGACGAAGAACCCCTCCGCATCGGGCCCGCGGTGCGCAAGCGCCCGCGCCATGCGCCGCACCGGGGCTTCGTCGGGCGCGCCCAGGAGGTCGACGTCGCCGCAGATGCCGCACATCGATCTATCTCGCTGCTCGCAGCGGCTGCTCGCGCGAGTCCTCGCGCGCGTTCAGCTCCTCCGCGATCAGGTACGGCCGCTTCCCCTGCGACTCGTAATAGGTGCGGATCACCAGCTCCGCGAGCAGGCCCATGAGGAGGCTCAGGGCGCCCACCAGGGTGAACATGACCGCCAGGAGCGGCAGCGGCGTCTGCACGAAGTCCTTCAGCCCGCGCACCTTGTAGTAGACGGCCCACCCCACGGCGCAGGCGGCGCACAGCCAGGAGAAGAGCCCGAAGCCGCCGAAGACGTGGATGGGCTTGGTCGCATAGCTGGCGAGGAACTTCACCACGAAGAGGTCGAGCAGCACCTTCATGGTGCGGTTCAAGCCGTACTTGCTCTTGCCCGCCTTGCGCGCGCGGTGGTTCACCACCATCTCGGTCACCCGCGCGCCTTGCCAGCTCGCATAGATGGGGATGAAGCGGTGCATCTCCCCATACAGCTTCACGTCGCGCAGCACGTCGCGCCGGTATGCCTTGAGCGAGCACCCGTAGTCGTGCAGCCTCACGCCGCTGATGGCGCTGATCAGGCGGTTGGCGATGCGGGACGGCAGCTTGCGCCCGAGCTCCTTGTCCTGGCGGTCCCTGCGCCATCCGCTGACCACGTCGTAGCCCTCGGCCAGCCGGGCGAGCAGCTTCGCGATGTCGGCGGGGTCGTTCTGCAGGTCGCCGTCCATGGGCACGATTACGTTGCCGCGCGCCGCCTCGATGCCGGCCGACATGGCGGCCGTCTGGCCGAAGTTCAGGCGGAAGCGGATGGCCCGCAGCGCCGGCTCCTGCTGGGCGAGGCGCGCGAGCTGCGCGAAGGTGCCGTCGCGCGAGCCGTCGTCGACGCAGATCACTTCGTAGGTGCGGCCCAGCCCCCGGAGGACGCCGAAGAGCTCCGTGAGCAGGGGCTCGACGTTCGCTTCCTCGTTGTAGAGCGGGATGACGACGGACAGCTCGGGCTGCATTGGCCGGGTGGGATAGCACGCGCTCTGCGCGCCAGGCAACATAGTGGCCGGGGGAGGGTTGCGGAATTCCTTCGCCTGTCCGGTAGCTTGCTCCTGCGACGGAACCGTCCGCACGCGTCCTCCTGGCCGCCGCTCTCGCGGAGGCTGGAAACGAGGGACCCGCGGCGGACCCCGATCGGCCACGCGCCGGAGGTCTAGAGACGGTGAAGAAGCAGATCCGGGGGTTCCAGGAATTCCTGCTCAAGCAGAACGCGCTCGCGCTGGCGGTGGGTGTGGTCATCGGCGCCGCGGTCGGGCGCGTGGTGAGCGGCATCGTCGACGACGTGATCATGCCGATCGTGGGGGTGGCCCTGCCCGGCGGCGAGTGGCGCAACGCGGCCATCGCGCTCCCGCGCGGCAACGCGATCAAGTACGGCGACCTGCTCGGCCGCTTCCTCGACTTCATCATCGTCGCGCTGGTCGTGTACCTCGTCACCAAGGCGATCCTGGAGAAGCCGGCCCCGCCGCCGCCCGACACCAAGACCTGCCCGCAGTGCCTGGAGGTGGTGCCGGCCGCGGCGCGCAGGTGCCGCGCCTGCACCTCGCAGCTCGTGTAGATTGCGCCGCTTCATGGAGCGCATGACGATCAGCAGAAGGAAGCTGTTGGGGTCCGCGGCCGCGGCCGCCGCGCTGTCCGGAGCGGCGCGAGGGCAGAAGGGTGCTCCCGCCGGCGGAGGCGGGGGACCCGTCGCGATCTCCAGCTCGAACGGGCTGCGCGCGGCGGAGCGCGCCGTGCATCTCCTCCAGCAGGGGTCGGACCCGCTCGACGCCGCGATCGCCGGAGTGAACATCGTGGAGGACGACCCGGCGGACATGACCGTCGGCTACGGCGGCGTGCCGAACTTCGACGGAGTGGTGCAGCTCGACGCCTGCGTCATGCACGGGCCCACGGCGCGGGCCGGCGCGGTCGCCTCACTCGAAGGGGTGAAGAACCCGTCCAAGCTGGCGAGGCTGGTGATGGAGACGACCGACCACGTGCTGCTGGTCGGACCCGGCGCGCGCGCCTTCGCGGACGCGAACGGCTTTGCGCGAGAGAACCTGCTCACGGAGAAGGCGCGCAAGGTGTGGCTCTACTGGCGCCAGAACCTCTCCGCGAACGACAAGTGGCTGGAGCCTGCGCCCGACAAGCTCGACCCCGAGGTGAAGGCTTTCATCGACCAGTTCGGCTGGGACGACTTCCGCAAACCCAAGAGCGGGGGCACCCTCCACATCTCCGCGGTGGATGCACGCGGCGATCTGGCCGGCTGCACCTCGACGAGCGGCCTCTTCTTCAAGATGCCGGGCCGGGTCGGCGACTCGCCCCTCATCGGCGCGGGGTGCTTCACCGACAACGAGGTGGGCAGCGCGGGCTCCACCGGGCGCGGCGAGGCGAACATCCTGGTCAGCGGCGGCCACCTGGCCGTCGAGCTGATGCGCCAGGGCCGGCACCCGAAGGACGCCTGCGTCGAGGTGCTGCGCCGCATCGCGCAGACCACTCGCGAGCCGCGGCTGCTCGACGCGCAGGGCCGGCCGGGCTTCGGCATCACCTTCTACGCGTTGAGCAAGCGCGGCGAGTACGGCTCGGCCTCGATGTACGACGCGAGCCCCACGGGGAAGCGGGCGCAGTTCGCGGTGGCCGACTCCCGCGGCGCGCGCAAGGAAGACTGCGCCTACCTGTTCCAGCGCAGGTAACGTCCCAGGCGTTCGAGCGCAGTTGGTCCGTGTGGTGGAAGGGGCGGCGCGGCCGAAGCGCGCGACCGGATCAACTCGGCGATGCGCGTAGCCGCATGGGCGTCACGAGCGAGGAATCGCACCGTCTCGGGACGACCGCGACTGGCAAGGACGACCGAGCTTCCCACCACTTCGACCCGCGTCAGCTCAGCGAGACCCAGCTTCTTCCAGGACTTCAGCCCCCAGACGTCGGTCTCCACCTCCACCAGCTCGGGGCCGACGAACACCGCCTTCCGTCCGAGCAGCGCGTGGAGCGTCGCGGCATCCGCGCGACCAAGGCAAAGAGCAGTCCGCCCACTGCGCTCCACCAATCGAGCCGCGAGATGAGGTAGCCCGCGAACACCGCCGCAGGAATCGCAGCCGCCATCTGGATCTTCTCGCGGAGAGGGACCGACGAAGGGCCCAGCTCGTTCCGCACCTCGTCCAGCCCGGTCACTTCCCAGCCCGCGTGGTCGCGCCGGGGTCGGGGCCGAGGTGGGCGGTATCGTTCCAGAGGCGCAGGAACGGCTCCTTGTTCTTGCGCAGCTCGACCAGGTTCAGCGCGCACTCGTCCTGGGGCCAGCGCCTGCGGTAGAGCCGGATCGGCGCGTCGGTGAGCGTCGCGCCGAGGATGCGCAGCGTCGCCTTGTGCGAGATGCCCAGCACCGGTGCGCCGCCGGGCCCGTACCGTTCCTCGATCTCCCGCAACGCCGCCAGCGCGCGCTCGGCGACCTGCTGCGCGGTCTCGCCGCCCGGAGGCGCGATGCGCGCCGGGTCCTCGAGCCACGCCTCGTACAGCTCCGGGTCCCGTTCGTGCGCCTGGGCGGGCGAGAGGCCCTCCCACTCGCCGTAGTCGATCTCGGTGAGGCCCGGAAGGACGACCTGCGGCAGGCCCGGGGCGACCAGGTCCGCCGTCTGCTTCGTCCGCCCTAGAGGGGAGCGGACCACCGCGGCGAACCGGACCACCGAGAGCCGCTCGCCCAGCTTGCGCGCCTGCTCGCGGCCGCCCTCGGTGAGCGGCAGCTCGCCGCGGCCGTTGAAGGAGTCCACGGCCGAGGAGGCGGTCTGCGCGTGCCGCGCCAGGTAGAGCAGCATGGTCTCTCCTACGCGCGCGCCTCCCGCGGGAGGAAGCGCTCGCGCACGTACGAGATCGTCTCCGCCAAGGTCTCCATCGGGTCGCGCGGAGAGAAGCCCAGGAGGTGCTCGGCCTTCGACGAGTCGATGAAGAACCAGTGCTCGCCCATCTCCACGTCCGCGGCGGGCAGATCGGGCTCGCGCCCGCGCCGGTGCGCCCACTTCTCCAGCAGGTGGGCGGCGGCGACCTTCACGGGGCTGGGCAGGCGCAGGGGTGGCGGCGGCGTCCTCGCCAGGCGGGAGAGACGGCCGAAGAACTCGGTGAACTCCCAGTTGGCCGCGCCGAGAAGGTGCCGCTCACCGACGTTGCCGCGGGTGAGCGCCGCGACGAATGCCCGGGCGGCGTCGCGCACGTCGACGAAGCTGATCCCGCCGCGTGGCATCGCGGGGATGCGGCCCAGGAGGAAGCGGTAGATGTCCTGCGTCGAGGAGAGGCGCGCATCGCCGGGGCCCAAGAGCAGCGAGGGGTTGAGGATCACCACCGGCAAGCGGCGGCGCGCGGCCTCGACGGCGATCTTCTCCTCGTAGATCTTGCTCAGGTAGTACGGCCAGCGGCCCACCGTCTCGATCGGGTAGTCGTCCTCCTCGGTGGCCACGCGGCGGACCGGAGAGACGCCGATGGTGCCCGAGGACGACGCGAGCACCACCCGTTTCAGCCCCGCGCGCTCCGCCTCGGCCAAGAGCACGCGGGTGCCGGTCACGTGCAGCTCGTACATCTTGTGCGAGTCGCGCGGGTCGCGCGAGACGAGGCCGGCCAGGTGGTAGAGGCCTTCGCGCCCCTCGAGAGCGCGCCGCACGGTGTCCGCATCGCGCACGTCGCCGCTCACGAGCTCGCAGCCCAGCGCCTCCGCGTCCGGAGCGCCTCCGCGGGCGAGCACGCGCACCTCGTGGCCTTGCTCCACCAGGAGCGGCACCAGCGCGCCGCCCAGGAAGCCGGTGGCGCCGGTGACGAGCAGCTTCATCCGTGCTCCCCGAGAAGCGTGCGCGCGGCGGCGGCGCGCGCGATCCGCGGGGGCGGCGTGCCGTCGCGCAGCGCCTCGATCGCCAGGCGCACGAGGCGCGTCACCTCGCGGTGCGCCGCCGAGCGCGAGAGGCCGTGCGTCGCCTCGCGCAGCTCGGTCAGGCGCAGCGGCGGACCGATGCGCACGGTCAGCTTCTTGCGCTTGCGCGGGTCGGGGAGGAACGAGCCCTTCGGCATCGCCTCATGGGTCCCCTCGA
This sequence comes from Myxococcales bacterium, assembly GCA_036393835.1. Taxonomy (GTDB): domain Bacteria; phylum Myxococcota; class Myxococcia; order Myxococcales; family 40CM-4-68-19; genus VBKO01. The sequence continues at coordinate 20,704 of DASWGI010000227.1, forward strand.
GGTACACGGGCAGGATGTCGGCGCCGGCGGCGAAGGCGAGGTACCCGATGGCCGGCTTGAACTCCTGCAAGGTGCCGTCGGGCGAGCGTGTCCCCTCCGGGAAGATGAGCAGGTGGTAGCCGGTCTCCAGCGTCCGCACGGCCGTGTGCAGCGACTCCTTCAAGGACCCGCGTCGCTCGATCGGCACCAGGTTGGTGAAGTTCCCGAACCAGGCGCGCTTCCAGGGGTTGTCGAAGAAGTAGTCGCGCGCCGCCAGCGAGGCGAGCTTCCTGCCCTCTTCGCCCAGCGCCATCTTCACCAGCCCGACGTCTAGGTGGCTGGAGTGGTTCGCCGCGACCAGGAAGGCGCCGGCGGGGGGCACGTTCGAGCGCCCCCGGACCTCCAGCTCGAACAGCCTGCCGTACAGCATGCGCTGGAAGAACTCGACCGCGGCGCGCCCGGCCGCGGCGACCGCGTCGGGGACCGGGACCTCGTCTTCCGCCGCGCCGTTCTGGCGCACGGGCTCCGGCGCGGGTTCCGGGGCGCGGGGCCTGGCGAGCGCGCGGGCCAGCTCGCCCGCCGTCTGCAGCACCGCCAGGCGGCCCTCGTCGGGCGGCGTGACCCCGGCCTTCTCCAGCGCCACCGAGAGCTCGGCAACCAGCAGCGAGTCGATGCCCAGGTCCGCGGCCAGCCGCGTCTGCGCGGTGACCGTGCCGCGAGGCTTTTGCGTCAGGTCGGCGAGCAGGTCGTAGATCCATGCGTCGTCGCCGCGCGCGGCGACCTCGCCTAAGCCCCTGCCTGCCTCGGCCGCTCGCTCGAGGCGCTGCAGCTCGGCGACCACCTGCGGCCGCTTCACCTTGCGCGTGGCCGTCTTCGGCAGATCGCCGTCCCAGAAATGAAGGATCTTCACGCGCTTCCAGAACGGCAGGTCGGCCGACACGCGGGCTACGTGCTCGCGCAGCTTCTCGCGGACCTCCTCGCGCGTCTCGCCCGCGCCCTCGTCCGGCTTGCGCGGCACGGCCAGGCACGCGACGCGCTCGTGCGCGCCATTTGCCTGGGGGAGCCCCACGATCGACAGCTCCTGGATCAGCTCGCTGCGCCCGTACAGTTCCTCCAGCTCGTCCGGGTAGACGTTCCTCCCCGACGCGTCGAGGATCACGTCCTTCTTGCGGCCGACGAGCGTGAGGTGGCCGTCGTCGGACAGCTTGCCCAGATCGCCGGTGCGGAGCCAGCCGTCGCTCAGCACTTCCGCGGTGGCTTCCGCGTCGTCGAGGTAGCCAGCCATCACGTTCGGTCCGCGCGCGAGCACCTCGCCCACCCCCCCCGGGTCCGGCTGATCGATCCGGATCTCCACGCCCGGGATCGGCGGCCCGACGGTGCCCGCGCGGCGCTTGTTCTCCGGCAGCGTGACGGACAGGACCGGCGCCGCCTCGGTGAGCCCGTATCCCTCGGTGAGGTCGAACCCGAGCTCGTGAAAAGCCTGGTGCACCTCCTCCGGCAGCGCCGAGCCGCCGGAGACGAGCAGGCGCAAGCTCCCGCCGAACTTGCGGTGGATGGGCCAGAAGAGGAGCTTGCCGACGTTGAACGGCGTGCGGTTGCGCAGCTCGCCGTGCAGCGCCATCGCGGCCTGGATGCCGGCGCGGACGGCGGTGGGACGCGCGGCGATCTCCTGCGTCAGCCTCCGGTGGAGGAGTTGCCACAGCGCGGGCACGCCGATCATCGCCTGGACGTTCCCGGTCTCCAGCGCCTCGCCCAGCCGTTCCGCGGTCAGCTCGTCCAGGTAGGTGATCTCGGCGCCGAGGAGCAGCGGCACCAAGAGGCCGCAGGTGAACTCGAAGGTGTGGTGCAGCGGGAGCACGCTGAGCAGCCCGTGCCCGACGCGCAGATCGAACAGGGTCGCGAGCTTCGCGGCGAGCGAGGCGAAGTTGCGGTGGGTGAGCAGCACGCCCTTCGGCTTGCCGGTGGTCCCGCTGCTGAAGAGAAGGGAAGCCACGTCGTCTGCCGCGGCGGTCCTGCGCAGCGGCTGCCCGTGCTCCGGCGCTCCGCGGAGCAGCTCGGGCAAGGCGAGGACGCGCAACCCCGGAGGCGGCGCGCCGAGCCGCGAGAGCGCGCGCGGAGAGGCGATCAACACCCGCGCGCCCGCCGCCTGGGCGCAGTTCTGGATCTCGGCCACCGACAGTTGCGCGTCGAGCGGCGCTGCCGTCGCGCCCGCCTTGAGGATTCCGAAGTAGGCCATCGCCCACTCCGGCCGGTTCTCGGAGAGCAGCAGCACCCGGTCGCCGCCCCGGACCCCCTCGTGGAGGAGCCGGCGGGCGGCGCGGTCAGAGAACGTCCCCAGCTCCTCGTAGGTGACGCGGTCGTCCCGGGTCCGCGAAAGCTCGTCCGCGCTCTCCTCGCCCGCGAAGAAGCGCAGCGCGACGCGCTTGCCGAAGTGGTGGACGGAGGCGTTGAGGAGCTGGAGCAGGTCCTTGGGCTGCGGCACCTCGCGCCGGGCCTTGTCGCTCTCCTCCTCCAGGCCGGGGAAGACCCATTCCTCGAGGCCCTGCACGTGCACGTCCAGCCAGTACCTGCGCCAGTCGATCTTTTCCGGGTCCCAGGGGAGCTTCTCGCGATCCGAAGGCGTCAGCCTGCGCCACAGCTCGCGGGTGTGCGCGCACTGGAAGACGAACCGCTCGCCCGCGACGAACGGCAAGTAGAGGTCCCACATCGCCTCGACCGAGGCGAGCTGCCGGTCGGCATTCTCCAGCGCCTGGTCGGCGCGCTTGAGCAGCGCGCTGGTGATCGGCGCGCCCCACGACGCGCCCTTTTCGGCGATGAGCGCGCGCCCCGCCTGGGCGAGCTTGCGGAAAAGCGGCGCGCTGGTCTTGCGATATGCCTCGCCCTCGACCGGGAAAGGCTCGAGCCACTCGTCCAGGAAGGCGCGCAGCCCGCCGCCCTCGCGCCGCTTCTCGAAGTAGCGCCGCTTGTAGATGGCCGACAGCTCGATGGCCCGGCGGATGTACATCGGGTTCATGTCGCCCGAGGCGAGCTGGTAGACGCGCTCCGCCCGGCCGGCGCACGCGGCACCCGCGACACCCAGGATGCCGGCCGCGACCAGGTCGACGGGGATGAGGTCGAGGACCAGCTTCTGGCCGGCCGGGTACACGCGCTGGCCCTTGAGCGCCAGGAAAACCAGCGGTGCGCTGGTGGTGAATCCCTCGTTCCAGCCGGGGAAGGGGAACCGCAGCGCGCTCTCCACGATGGCGGGCCGGACGATGGAGTACGCGCAGCCGCTCATCGCGATCGCCTGCTCGCCCATCGCCTTGGTGTACGTGTAGGTATTGGGCCAGCCCCACACCTGCGCGCGCTCCATCCCGGTGTCGATCAGCTTCTGCGAGAGCCACAGCTTGCGCTCGCGCCCGGCGGCGAGGCGCAATGCCCTCTCGTCCGAGATGTCCCGGCCTTCGGACTCGAGGCGGCGCACCGCGGCGGCGCGGAACTGCGCCTGCAGCGAATGGTCGTCGGCCTGTTCGCGCAGGCGCTTCACCAGCCGATCGACGTCGGCCTGCTCCGCGTCGACGGAGAACCGCGCCCCGGGCAGGTCTTCCCCTTCTCCTTCGGCATGCTGCTTGGGGAAGCTGCCGACCAGCATCTCGTCCTCGAACACCGGGCCGCGCCGGGTGCCCGCGACGAAGCAGGTCGAGACGTGCACCAGCGTCGCCCCGGTGCGCTTGCACAGCTCCGCGGCGTTGCGCGCGCCCTCGGTGTTCACCGAGATGGCGAGCTCGAGCGACGGGTTGAAGGTGACGAGGCCGGCGCAGTTGACCACGCAGGCGAGCTTGCCGGTGAATTTGCGCACCTGCTCTTCGGAGAGGCCCAGGAGCGGCTCGGCGACGTCGCCGGCGATGGGCGTGCACTTCTCCCGCAGGAACCGGCCCAAGCCCTCGCCGTGCTTCTCTTGCAGCGGGCGGAAGGGCGGCGCGGAAGCGACCTTGCCGAAGAAGCGGTCCTCCGCGCTGCCGCCGGCGCGCGGGCGCACCAGGACGTGCACGCGGCCGATCTCCGGATAGCGGTCGAGCAACATCACCAGCGCCACCTTGCCGAGGAAACCGGTCACGCCGGTGAGCAGGATCTCGCGGCCGCGGAAGGCCTCCGACAGATCGATCGGGTCCGGGGACTCGGGCGCGACGGCCTGCAGGTCCGGCGGCGCCGCCGGCCCGAGGTGCGGCACCCGCTCGGTCACGGCTGTTCCTTGGCCGCCACGCCGGGCTTGTGCGACGCGCCGCCCTGCGGCCGCGCCTCGGCCTCGCCGAGCAGGCGAGTGGCCTCCTCGGCCGAGACCGCCACCTCGGTCATGACCATTGGAGGGTGGTGCATGAGCGTGATCTGCGCCGTGCGGCCCTGGCGCCCGCGCGCCATGTCCACCGCCTCGGCCAGCGTGTCGGCGCGCTCCCACCCCATCAGCCGGGGGACGTGCTGGTTCTCGGCGCCGACGGCGATGATCTGCCCGAGGTGCTGCCGGCCGTTCTCGCCCCAGTACCACATGTAGAACGGGTGGGCGCCGTGGTACGCGTTGCCCTTCCGGTAGAGGTGGACGTAGCTGGGGTTCTGCGCGAACTCGCGCTCGTACTTGCGGTGGAGCTCCATCGCGTCGGTCGTCTCGGGCAACAGCCGGTGGAAGAACTCGATGTAGCTGGGGTGCTGCACCGGATCGAACTCGTCCATGCAGGGGTGGGTGAGGATCATCGTCCCGCCCTTCTTCACCAGCGGGATGCCGCGGTTCATGTTGAAGAAGTACCCGCAGGCCATCACCTGCACGAGCAGCGGGTTCAGGATCGAGTTCACGTTGTAGGGCGAGATGTAGGGGATGCCGCAGATGAGGATGTCCGACTGGCCCTTCACCTTCACGAAGCACTGGCGCCGGCACGCCTCGAGGATCTTCTCGTGCGCCAGCTCGGTGCGGCCGGCGGCGACCGCGATCAGCCCGTAGGCGGCGGGGATGCGGTGGAAGATCTGCTGCCGCAGCGCGCGAGGCGTCTTGCCCAGCGTCCAGCGCAGGCCGGCCAGAGCGGTGCGGTCCAGATCGGTGAAGTCTTCCTCGCGCTTGCCGAGGAAGGCGAGCGGGCCGTCGTACATCCGGTTGTTCAGGCACGTCTCGATGTGGAAGACGTTCATCTGCTGGTCGATCATGCGGCCGATGCGGTCCACCGACCCGTGCAGCGCGGAGTGCTTCGGCTCCATGTACGACTTGCTGCCGCGGATGGCGTGGGGCGTGTGGTGCGCGCGCAGGCCGAGGTAGTCGGTCAGCCCGGTGCCGACGGACTTGTGGCCGCCGTCCATGGGGACGAAGTTCACGTTGCAGTAGATGACCAGGTCGGCTTCCACCGCGCGGCGCGAGATGCGCACCTTCTCGTGCGCCTCCGTTTCACCCAGCTCGACGATGCCGCCCGGATCCTCGGCGTCGTGGTTCGTGTACCGGTCCGGGTAGTAGGCGTTGAAGATCTTCGAGCCGACCATGCGCTCCATCTCGCGCGGGGTCAGGCGGCGGTGGAGCGAGTTCGCGATGAGGAGCTGGACGTCGTCCACGCCGCTGTCGGCGAGGAGGTTGAGCACGATCTCCAGGATCGTCTGGCGAACGTCGGGCGTGCGCATCGGCGGCAGCGGCAGCGAGATGTCGTCGAGCGCGATCAACACCTTCATGCCCGGCCGCAGCTGCGCGTGGAGCGGGTCGCACCCTTCGGGGTGGTTGATGGCCCAGCGGATGGCCGCGCGCCAGTTCGCCAGCGGCTCGATGGGCGGGTTGGGGAACACCACCCGCGTCCCGATCGGGACTTCCTCGAGCAGCAGCTCCGTATCGGAAAAGAGCAGCCGCGGCGGCGACTTCCGGTCCTGGATCACGACCTGCGCGTCTTCGTCGTAGCTCTGGCGTAGGCGGTCCAGCGAGCGCATCTAAGCCTCCGGACGTGCGGTTCTACCCGAGATCGGCCTTCCGGCGCACCTCGGGGCCGCCGATCCCGTCCAGCAGCGCCCGAGTGAGGCTCTCGGCCATCTGGGCGGGCGGGGGGAGCTCCAGATCGGGCAGGGCGCCTTGCGCCAGCCGCCGTGCGAGCACCGGCATGAAGCCGAGCGCCACCGTGGCGGCCATCAGCACCAGGGGATTCACGTCGGCGCGCAGGGCGCCTGACTGGATCCCCTCCAGGACCGTGCCGGCGATGAGCGGGACGTGCGCTCCCTCGGCGGTGAAGCGGGCAAACACCTTCTTCAGGCGCCCGGAGGAGACCAGCGCCTCGCGCAGGACGATGCGGATGACGGTGAACTCCTCGTCGCTCATGGAAGCGATCCGCGTGTACAGGCGCCGGAGGCGCTCCTCCACGCCGGCGTCGGGCTCGAGCGCCTTGCGGATGTCGGCCGAGAGGGCGGCGTACACTTCCTCGATCACGGCGAGCAGCAGGTCGTCCTTGGTGGGGAAGTAGTAGTGCACCATGCCCACGCTGGTGCGGGCGGCCCGGGCGATCTCCCGGAGCGAGGCGCCGTCCACGCCGTGCTTCAGGAAGCGGTCGCGCGCGGCGTGCACGATGCGCGGGGCGATGTCCGAGCGGGGCCGCGCCATCAGGCGAGCTTCTTCCGGAAGCGGAGCGAGGAGAGGACCAGCAGCGCGACCAGGATGGCTCCCATCCAGAGGGCCTCCGGGAGCAGGTCGAGGAACCCGCTCCCTTTCAGGGCGACGCCGCGCACGATCCGCAGGAAATGGGTGAGCGGCAAGGCCTGCGACAGCCACTGCATCGGCGCCGGCATCGCGTCCCAGGGGAACATGAAGCCGGAGAGGAGGATGTTGGGCAAGAGGAAGAAGAACGACATCTGCATGGCCTGCTGCTGGGTCTGCGCGAGCGTGGAGAAGAACAGGCCCAGGGCGAGGTTCCCGGCGATGAAGACCAAGGCGAATGCGTAGAGGAGCCCGAGCGATCCCGCGACGGGGACCCCGAACAGGAGCCGGCCGAGGAGCAGAATCAGCGTCATCTGCAACAGGCCCATGGCCACGTACGGGACGATCTTGCCGACGATCAGCTCGCCCCGGCGGAGAGGCGAGACGATCAGCTGCTCGAGCGTGCCGCGCTCGCGTTCCCGCGCGATCGCCATGGCGGTGATCATCACCATCGTCATGGTGAGGATCACGCCCACCAGGCCGGGCACGATGTAGACGGCGCTGCGCAGGTCCGGGTTGTACCAGGTGGTGGTGGCGAGCTCGATGCGCGGCGCTGCGGCCGGCGACCGCCGGACGAGCATCTCGTGGGAGCGCGCCTGCGCGAGGCCGGCCGCCGTGTTGGCCGCGCTCGCCACCGTCTGCGGATCGGAACCGTCCACGACGAGCTGCAGGGGAGCGGCGCGCCCGCGCAAGAGGTTCGCGGACCAGCGGGGGGGGACCACCAGCGCCACGCGGGCCGCGCCGGAGCGCAGGGCGCGCTCGATCTCGTCGTACCCGCGCACCTCGCCTTTCAGGTCGTAGAAGCCGGTCGCCTGCAGGCTGCGGGCGAAGTCGCGCGAGCGCGCCGAGCCGTCCTGGTCGTAGACCACCGTCGGGACGTGCCGCACGTCGGTGTCGATCGCGTAGCCGAACAGCGTGAGCTGGATGACGGGGAGCGCCACCATCATCGCCATCGTGAGCCGGTCGCGGCGCAGCAGGAGGATCTCCTTGACCCCGACCGACCAGAGCCGGGACAGCGAGGCGGCGACCTGAACGCGCGGTCCACGTGGAACGTCGGCGGCGGAAGCGGCCGCGGCGTCGGTGCTCATGCGGCACTGCCTTCCTGCGCCGCTTCGCGGCGCACCATCGAGACGAACGCGTCCTCCACGGTGGCCCGCGCGGGCCGCGACTGGGACACCCGCGCGCCCAGCCGGCGGGCGACCTGGGCGGCCACCTGCTCGGGATCGGCATCGCCCACCGTGGCCAGGCGCAGCACGTGTCCGTAGTGGGCCACCTCGTCCACCTCGGGCAGCTGGCGGAGCGACTGCGCCACTTCCCCTGCCGTCTCCACCACCAGCTCGGCGCAGCGCAGCCGGCGCCGGGCGACCACCTCTTCGGGCGTGCCGACATCGAGCACGCTGCCGCGGAAGATGAAGGCGAGCCGGTGGCAGCGCTCGGCCTCGTCCATGTAGTGGGTGGTGACCAGGATGGTGGTGCCGACGCGGGACAGGTCGTGGATCTGCTCCCAGAACTCGCGGCGGCTGACGGGGTCCACGCCCGCGGTCGGCTCGTCGAGGAAGAGGAGCGGGGGCTGGTGGATGGTGGCGCAGGCGAGCGCCACGCGCTGCTTCCAGCCGCCGGACAGCGTGCCGGCGATCTGGTCGCGGCGGCCGGCGAGCCCGATCTTCCGGAGCACCTCCTCGACGCGGGCGGCGCGGACGCGAGGCGCCACCCCGTACAGCCCGGCGTAGAAGCGCAGGTTCTCGTGCACCGTGAGGTCCTCGTAAAGGCTGAAGCGCTGGGTCATGTAGCCGATGCGCTCCTTGATCCGCTCCGCCTCCGTGGCGACGTCGTGGCCCACCACCGTCCCGCGGCCGCCGCTGGGGTCGAGGATCCCGCACAGCATGCGGATGGTGGTCGACTTGCCGGCGCCGTTCGGCCCCAGCACTCCGAAGATCTCGCCGCGGTTCACGC
>DASWGI010000228.1:0-31912 GCA_036393835.1 Myxococcales bacterium
CGACGACGCCGCCATGCGCGGTTGGCGCGACGGCGGCGACGCAGATCACCTGGACCCTGGTCCCGACGGCAGGCACGGCGCCGGCCTCCAAGCCGACTCCCCGGACCGGCGCGGCCATCGCGTTCGGCGATTTCCACAAGCTCGTCGTCTACGGCGGGACGGATGCGAGCGGCGTGCAGTCGGACATCTGGGAGCTGGACCTGACTCCGGCCTCTCCGCCCGCGGGAGGATTCGTGTGGCGGAAGATGAGCCTCGAGCCGACCCCGGCGCTCGCCCCCGTGGCCCGCAGCAAGGCGGTCATGATGGGCGCGACGACCTACGCGAGTGCCCCGGCCACGCTGCTCTTCGGAGGCGCCGCGGGGACTACGCTCAACAACGACGTGTGGGCGCTGAGTAGGCAGGGACCTCCACGCCTGCTCATCAAGGCGCCGGCGGGGATCAGCTCGCGCAGCCAGGTGACGAACGCGACGATGTCGATCACGGCGGCCGGAACGCTCGTCCTCCCCTTCTTCCGCGGAAGCGTGACGCCGAACATGCTCTACGCGTGGGATGGATCCGCCTGGCAGTTCCTGGGAGCCCCCGGGATCACCGGCAACATCTTTGCTTCCCCGCAGAACGCGCTGAGCTACGTCCAGGCCGACGGCAACGTCTATCTCATGCTCATGTCGCTCCTCCGCGCGACGCCGACCTTCGCCTCGACGAGCGCGGTCCAGCTCGACGGGCTGGAGGTCAGGCTCGACTTCCAGTAGATCCCGCTGCGGGATGCACCGCTGCGGGATGCTCCCCGAGCAGTACGGGCCGCTCGGGGTGACGGAAGAAGTCGGGCGCAAGCTCCTCGCCGCGGCCGTGCAGCGCGGCGAGCCGGACCTGCGATCCGTGCGCGGCGTGCGCCGCGCGGTCCTGGAAGCAGTCGAATCCGCGACCAGCGCCGCGCCGCTCCGCGTGCTGCGCCGCGAGACCGCGAGCGACGGATTCGTGAAGGTCCTCTTCGAGCTGGACGGTGGAGCGCAGGTCGAGGCCGTGCGCATCCCGGTGCCTTGCGAGGCGCCCGGCGCCGACCTGAGCGCGTACGCGGGCAAGGAGAAGAAGTACATCGTCTGCGTCTCGAGCCAGGCAGGCTGCGCGCTGGCCTGCGCGTTCTGCGCCACCGGACGGCTCGGCTTCTCGCGCAACCTGGCTGCGCACGAGATCGTCGGGCAGGTCCTCTCCGTCCGCCGCGAGGCGGATCGGCCCGTGCGGGGCATCGTGTTCATGGGGATGGGCGAGCCGTTCCTCAACTACGAGCAGGTGATCGCCGCCGCGCGCATCCTCAGCCACCCGTGCGGCGGCTCCATCGACGCGCGCGCGATCACCATCTCCACCGCCGGCATCGTGCCCGCCATCCGGCGATACACCGCCGAAGGGCACAAGTTCCGGCTCGCCGTTTCGCTGACGCACGCGGATCCGATGCAGCGGCTCCCGCTCATGCCCATCGAGCGCACCCAGCCCACGGGCGAGCTGGTGGCGGCGCTGCACGACCACGCCCGCGCGCGCCGCACCCGCGTCCTGGTCGAGTACGTGCTGCTCGGCTGCGTCAACGACTCGCCCGCCGACGCGGACGCCCTGGCGCGCCTGCTCGACCCGCGCCTGGTGAAGCTGGACCTGATCGACGTGAACGGCGAAGTGGGCGGTTTCCGCAGGTCCTCGCGCGAGGCGCGTTCCGCGTTCCTGGATGTGCTGGCGCGCGCCCGCATCCCGTTCGGCATCCGCTATTCGGGCGGCCAGGAGGTCGCGGCCGGGTGCGGGCAGCTCGCTGCTTCGGGGGCCGCCGCAGGCCCTTCCGTCGCCGGACGCTCCTGAAAGGTAGGTCGGAGGTGCGGGGGAGCGCCCTCTGCGCTGAATTGTGTCGAGCACTGAAACGTGCCCGCCAGCCACCGATCGTATAATGCGCCCGGGTGGCCAGGCAGGCGCCCGGAGGGTCTGCTCACCGTGAGCCGCACCGCAGTCCTCGCCCTCTCCTTCGTGCTTGCGACCTCCGTCGCAGCGCGCGCCGAAGATGCCGCCCCGGCTCCGAGCTCCGCACCCCGCGCGGAGGTGAGCACGCCGCAGGCCGGCGCGTCCGCGTCAGTGTCCGCGCAGCCTGGACCCGGCGGCCCGGTCGTGCACGGCGGAGTGGTGGTCACGGCCAGCACGGGCTCGCGCTGGGCCGACCTGTTCCTGAACCTCCTCACGCTCGGCGTGTACGCCGCGACGGTGAACGAGCACCTCGAGGCGCGGCACGAGGCGGTGGAGGATACGTGGGGGCGGACGCTGGAGCGCAGCCCCGAGAACGGATCCACAAGGCCCTGGGAGCAGCAGCGGCGCTACTCGCCCGTCCGGCGCGATGCGCGCGAGGGATTCCTTTTCAGCTTCGGCCTGGGCGGCGGCGCGGTGCGCTTCTCGGATCCGAACTACCTCCGCGGCAGCGCGCTCAACTTCGGGTTGCGCATGGGGTACGGCTTCTCCGACCGGTTCCAGCTCTTCGGCGACTTCAGCGCCGACACGGCGTTCTACCCGCAGAGCCGGGAGCTGACGAACTGGCTGGTCACGCTGCGCGGTCAGACGGTGCTGATCGGCGACACGGTGGGGAACGGGCTCAACCTGAACCTCGGCTTCGGCCTGGGCGGCGTCACCATCAACAACAACGGCTTCGGCCCGGACGTGAGCCTGGGCGCCGCTCCAGCGGTGGTCGCCGGACTCTCCTACGACGCGCGCGTCGGCCGGCACTTCGCGGTCAGCCCCGAGGTCTACTTCAGCTACCACCAGGTGCCGAACGGGCCGGGGTTCGCGGACGATCAGCTCTGGGCCGCCGGGCTGCGGCTCAACTTCGTCTGGTACAGCCCCGTCTACTGACGCAAGAATGACGCGCTAGCCGCTCCAAAGAGAACACGGCCGCCGGACCGGCCCCTCGAAAAGCGCAGCGCCGCCGTAGGGGCGGCGACTGTCGGCGGCCAGTGAAACGAAAACGCCCGGCGCGGGCGCACCGGGCGGTTCCGGAACTGTTCGGAGCCTCTCTCTAGGACTTCCGGACGTTCGCTGCCTGCGGGCCCTTCGGTCCCTCGGTGACTTCGTACTCGACCTTCTGGCCCTCGGCCAGGCTGCGGAACCCCTCCATCTGGATGGCGGTGTGGTGGACGAAGACGTCCTTGCCCCCGCCGTCCGGCGTGATGAACCCGTAGCCTTTCGCGTCGTTGAACCACTTCACAGTGCCTGTCGCCATCCTTCTGCCTTTCTCTAGCGGCCCCCGTCCGGGAGACCTCTGCAGTACCGCGGTCAACGTCCCGTCAACACGAAGCACTCCGGGACATCGGTGAGCATAGGTACCGACGCTCGGCGGGATCAAGGGGGCCTGCGGGGGCTCGTCGGCTGCTGGGGTAGGTGCTACTGCCCTTTGCGCGCAGCGCCTGCGGAAACCTGCTCCGCTGTGGGGGAGCCCAGTGCCCAGGCGCCCGCGGGATGGCGCGCCAGCAGGCGCGCTTCCTCGGCCGTCAGCGTCGCCGTGCGCACCACCGCCATGTCCCGGTGGCGCAGGACGAGTTGCACGCCGCCGTCCGGCAACGGCCTGACGCGGGGCGGTTCGCCGCGCTCCCGCAGCTCCGAGAGACGCGCCTCGAGGTCGCGCAGGTGCCGGTCGATGCGCAGCGCACGGCGCGATTCGGAGTCGCCGAAGGCGTGGAAGTGCTTGTTGCGCGAGAGCGGGCGGGCCTCGTCGTGGAGGCGGTGCACCAGCCGGTAGAGGAACTCGCGCATACAAACAGGCTAGCACCAGTCCCGCCGCGCGCCAGAGGTTCCCCCGCTGATTTTTGCACCGGCGGGCTTGACTTCGGGGCGCAGAAGCAGTTGCGCGGCGGGGGGTTGACTTCGCGCGCGGACGTGCTCAGCGCGCCGGGCGCACCCCGGCCGCGACCTGCTCGGCCACCTGGTCGCGTTTCGCGTCGGTGCAGTCCGGATCGTAGCACCACGCCTCGACCTGGAGGTGCTCGGATCCGTCGGGGGCGGTCAACACGACGGTCGGATTCTCCGCCGGATTGGTGGTGACGATCTTTGACCAGGTGCGCCCGCCCAGGGCGACTTCGTGCCCCTGTTGAATGCCGCCCGCCAGATGGAGAAGCACGACGTGGACCCCGTCGGCCGATTGCGCGTGTCCGTCGGGCCCCGGGACGAGGTCCCAGGGGACGCGCGCCTGGACGCCCTCCGCGCGCAGCGTGCGCGGGTGCGGATTCACCGCGCGCGCGATCGCGGCCCCCTCCATGCCGGCCAGGGCGAACGACGCGCCGATCAGGACGACGAGCGCCGGGCGGCTCCAGGGCCGCGGTGGCAGCACGTGGGACGGCGCGAGGAGCCCGAGCAGGATGCCGGAGAGGAAGCCTCCCGCGTGCGCCGCGTTGTCCAGCGGGAAGTTCGCCGCCTGCGCGCCGACCGCGAGCGCGAGGTTGATGAGCAGGTTGAAGAGCAGCGTGCGCGCCGCGGCCCTGCGCGCCTCGGGCGCGAGCCGGTGGCGCAGCCGCCAGTAGAGAGCGACGTGCGCGCCGAACAGGCCGAAGATCCCGCCCGACGCGCCCACCGCCTGCTGCCAGGGAGCTTGGCGCAGCGTCGCCGCGGCGATGCTCGCGGCGCCGCCGGCGATCGCGGTCGCGGCGAAGAGGCCCAGCGCGACCACGGGACCGAACAGCCCTTCGATGGGCCGCATGAGGATCCACAGCGCGTAGGCGTTGAACAGCAAGTGCAAGGGTCCCGCGTGCAGGAAGGCGTAGCTGCCCAGGCGCCACCAGTCTCCGTCCCGGACCGCCGCCGCCGACAGCGAGCCGAGGCGGAACAGCGCGACCGGGTCCGGATCCAGCCCGCTCCCCAGCCAGATCTCGGCGAGGAAGAGGATCCCGAGCAGCGCGAGGAGCGCCACGGTGGTGGGCGCAGGCGGGCCCCGGCGCGCCTCGGCCGATCGCAACTGAGCGGACTGCCTCTCCGCCGACGGCGGTTCCGCGGCTTGCGGCAGTCCGCCGAGCGGATCCAGGTCGCTCACCGCGGGAGCCCCTGCGCGTCGTCCACCGCTGCCGCGAGCCGCTTCTCGACGCCCGCGACCGGTCCCACTGCGCAGGCCACCAGGCCGTCGCGGCGGAAGGTGGCGCTCGCGACGCGCCGCAGGTCCTGCGTGGTGACGGCCTCCAGCTTGGCGACGCGCTCATCGAATCCCTCCGGCGCGCGGAACAACTCGGTCCCGCCGAACCAGCCGATCATCTCGCCGGCGGAATCGAGCGCGAACTCGAGCCCGATGCGGTGGCGCACCTTGGCCCGGCGCAGCTCGTCCGGAGGCACGTCCTCGTCGCACAGCTCGGCGAGCAGGCGCAAGAGCTCCGCCAGCACCAGCGGCGCCTTGCGCGGCGCGCACGCGGCCTCCACCTCGAACACCGAGCAGTCGCTAAAGGCGTCGATCGCCCCGTGCACCGCGTAGGCGAGGCCCTTGCGCTCGACCACGTTGAGCTGCAGCCGCGCCGCCAGCCCGTCGTCGAGGATGCGGCGGAGCAGGAGCAGGGCGGGGAAGTCGCCGTGGTCCTCCGCCGCGGCGGCGAAGGAGAGGCGCAGCTCGGTCTGGGATTCGCGGTGCTCGACCGCGACCAGCCTCGGCCCGCGCGGACCGCGCGGCAACGGCGTGTCGGCGACCACCGCGCCCGGAGTGAGGTGCCCGAAGCAAAGCTCCGAAAGCCGCAGCACCTCCTCGTGGCGCACCGGGCCGGCGGCGCACACCACCAGGTTGCGCGCGCCGTACGCCCGTGCGTGGTGGGCGCGCAGGTCGTCCTCGCGCAAGCCGCTGACGGTCTCGCGGGTGCCGGCGATCTTCTGCCCCAGCGGGTGCCCCTCGAACAGCGCCCGCTTGGAGAGGTTGTCGACGTCGACGTCGCGCCCCTCCTCGTCGACCTCGTCGAGGATCTCCTCGAGGATCACCTCGCGCTCCAGCTCGACTTCCTTGAACAGCGGCCGCGCGAGCATGTCGCCCAGCACCGCGAACGGGACCTCCATCCGGCCGGGATGGATGGGCGTGTAGTAGTAGCCGTGGTCGCGGGTGGTGACGCCGTTCAGGTTCCCGCCCACGTCCTCGACCAGGGAGTTGAGCGTGCGGCCGTCCGGGTACCCGGCGCTGCCGCGGAAGAAGAGGTGCTCGAGGAAGTGCGACACGCCGTTGACGCGCGGGTCCTCGTGCCGGGATCCGGCGCGCACGTAGGCGGCGAGCATCCCGGCGTGCAGGTGCGGCAGCTCGACCGTCACGACGCGGAGGCCGTTCCCCAGCACGCTCTTGTGCACCGGGTCCTTCATGGGGGCGCGCAGGATAGTCGCCGCCGATAGGGCGGCGCTACGCTTTTCCATGCCGCTGACGCAAGGGCATCTTCTAGGCGCCTGATCAGGAGTGCGCAATTGCCGCCGCCGGAGGCGGGCGGGCGCGTACGCGCTCGTCCGGAACGCCCGGCAGCCGGAGCGTGAAGCTGGTGCCCTGTCCGGGAGTGGACGCGCAGGTCAGCTCGCCCCCGTGTTCCTGGGCGATCTCCTGGGCCAGCGCCAGCCCCAGCCCGGTGCCGCGCTCCTTGGTGGTGAAGAACGGGTCGAAGATGCGGGCGAGCCGCGCGGGCTCGATGCCCGGTCCGGTGTCGCGGACCTCGACCAGCGCCGCGCCGTCCTGCGCGCGGGTGCGCACGAAGAGCGACCCGCCGCCCGGCATGGCCTCGCGCGCGTTGCGCACCAGGTTGAGCAGCAGCTGGCGGACCTGCGCCACGTCCGCCGCCACCTCCGGCAGATGGGGGTCGATCTGCTGCTCGAGCCGGACGCCGGCCGCGACCAGCTCCGGGCGCACGAAGTCGAGCAGGTCGCGGACTGTCTCGTTCAGGTCGGCTCGCGCCACCTGCGGCTTGGGCACGCGCGCATAGCGCAGGTACTCCTCGGTGACGGCGGCCAGGCGGTCCACCTCGCGCACGATGGCGTCGCAGAGCGCGGCCGCGGCGGCGCCGCCCTCCGGCGGCCGCTCCCGCAGCCGCTCCCCCAGCTCCTCGGCGTTGAGGCTGATCGAGGAGAGCGGGTTGCGGATCTCGTGCGTGATCTGCGCCGCGATGCGGCCGATCGCGGCGAGCCGCTCGGAGCGCACCAGCGCCTCTCCCTGGGCGCGCAGCTCGCGCTCGCGCGCGGCGAGCCGCTGGGCCATGGCGTTGAACTCGCGCGCCAGCACGGCCAGCTCGTCGCCGCCGCCCTCCGGCACCGCCACCACCTCCGGCGCGCCGCGGCCCAGGCGCTGCGCGGCCTCGGTGAGGCGCGCGATCGGCGCCAGCGCGCGGTTCGACCGCCACGTGACGAGCAGGCCGACCCCGAGCGCGAGCAGCGAGAGCCCGATGATCGCCCAGCGCGCGGTGCGCTCCTGTCGCTCCGCCTCGGCCAGCCCGCCGTTCATCTGCTCCTGGATGACGTTGAGGAGCGTGCGGATCTCGTGGTCGACGCGGCGCTCGCTCGTCTTGAGGCGCGCGATCAGGTCCTGCGCGCCGGGCAGGTCCTGCGCGGCGACGCGCCCCTCGCGCGCGAGGAGCTGCGCCAGCGCCGAAGCGGCCTGGTCCTGCTCGGCGATGCGCGCCGAGAGGAGCTGCAGCCGCGCGTCGATGCGGTCGAGGGCGGCGCGGTCCCGGGCGCTGGCTCCCTCGCGCGCCGCCTGGATCTGCTCGCGGGCGCGCGCGAGCCGCTCGTCGGCGATGCGCGCGAAGTACGTGCGGTCGAGCGCGATCAGGCTGGCGCGTTGGGCGGGATCGGCCTCCGCCAGCAGGCGGTCGGTGGAGCGCTCCCGCTCCTTCTGGAAGGCCTCGAGGCTGCCGGCGATGCGCGTCAGCGGGAAGTAGCCGCTCGAGACCAGGCTCAGGCCCTGCCCGATGCGGTGCATCTGAACGATTCCGAACAGCGAGACGGCGCCGCTCATCACCAGCACGGCCGCGAAGCCGAGGAAGACCTTGGTGGCGATGGAGAGGCGCATTCCCCACATCCTATCCCGAGAAGGAGCGCGCGCCGCCGCAGATCGTGTACAACTTGGGGGTATGCGACGCGCACTCCTCCTCGCCGGGGTGGCCCTGGCCGCCTGCGGTCCCGCCGCCGTGCCGGGCCGGGCCCAGGTGCCGGGATTGGATCGGCTTTCCGGCGAGCTGACCGCCGTCGAGGTGGACCTGCCTGGCGCCGACCTGTCCGCGGTGCGCGGACCCTCGGGGTGGGTGCTGGTGGGCGCGTCGGTCGATTCGGGCCGTGTCGTCGGCGGGGCCGCTCCCGACTGCGCCCTGAGGCGCACGGCGTCCGGCGCGCTGGCGGCGCAGACCGGGCGGTGCGGCGGTTTCCTCGGCGCGTATGCGGCGCTTGACCGGTCGCGCGCGTTCCTCATCTCGGCCGGCGCGGAGGCGCTGCCGGCCGCGCCGATCGTCGCCGACGCGGCGGAAGCGCCCGCCGGGCTGCGGTACGTGCCCGAGGCCGACGCGTTCACCCTCGCCGGCGGGCCGCAGGGAGCGCGCATCCCCGCCGCGCTGAATCCCGGAGCGGTAGCGCGGGAAGCGGCTCGCCGGCAGCTCCGGACCGTGGCGCGCACGCACCCGGACGAGGCGGAAGGCGTGGCGCTGTTCCTCGGCGCCGCGGCGGCCGCCGATCCGGGCTACCTGGGCGCCTCCGACGGGGAGGGCGACCCGACCGGCGAGCTGGATCTCTCGCGTCCGCTGCCCGCGGGCGCCCCGGTCTCCGCGGTCCTCGCCGGCGCGCTGTGGGCGTGGGCGGATGCGTCGGGCGATCCCGTCGGGGCGGCGCGAGCGGCGCTAGCCGCCGTCCGCGCGCTGGGCGAGCGGCCGGACGCCGGAGGGAAGGCCGCCTTGCTGTCGCTCGTGGCCGGCCAGCTCGAGGGCGCCGAGCGGGATCAGGCTTGCGCGGTGTTCCGGGCGCGCCTCGCCTCCGCGGGCATCGAGGCGTGCCCATAGTCAGCCGCCGCCCCTAGGGCGGCGCTGCGCTTTTTCTCGCGGACCGCGGGAGGTGCGGTCTAGAACACCCGCAATGAGCGCTCACGCGGAGATGCCGCCGCACCTCGTGCAGTTCCTGCTCGGCGGGCAGACCTGCGTCGTGGCGACGGTCGACGAGAAGGCCCGTCCGATGACGACGCTGATGACCTGGGTGGTCGCGCGCAATCCGCAGACGCTGACGATGGCCGTGGACACGCGCGGCAAGGCGCTGCGGAACATCCGCGCGAACCCGCACGTGGCGGTCGAGGTGCTCGGCAATGACCTCTGCTACGGCCTGCACGGCACGGCGGTGATCGAGAAGGAGCGGATGCAGTCCGCGCCGTTTCCGTGCGCGCTGGTCGCCGTGCGCATCGAGGAGTGCCGCGATCACGGCGCCGCGGGGGTGAAGTTCGTCGGCCCCAGCTACAGCTACCACTCCGGCAAGGAGCACCGGAGCGAGGTCGAGAAGGCGGTGTACGCCGAGCTGAAGGGATCTCCGCCGACGATTTGATCCCACGGGTCGCTAGAGTTGACCGCTCTGCCGGTGACGCGACGCTCTTCGATCCGGCGCCTTCGGCGCCTCTACGAGGGGGATCTCGCTCCCCCCTCGACCCCCCAACAGATCACGCGGTGGCAGGTGAGGATTGGCATCGCGTCGCCCACGCGTTTCGGGTACGCTCGCGCGCCCCTGGTTCCGGACGGAGTGCATCCATGACGGGAGTCGCATTCGTCGTCGCGGTCGTCTCGCTGATCCTGGCGGTGGTCTTCTGGCTGCAGGGCCGCTCCGCGGCCGAGGCGGTGGCCGGCCTCAAGGCCGAGGCGGACGCCGCGCGCAAGGACGCCGACGAGGCGCGCGCGCAGGCGCGCGAGGCCCAGGCCGACGCGAAGGCGCGCTCGGCCCAGGTCCTCGAGGCGCGCGAGAAGCTGAACGAGCTGCGCAAGCGGGGGCAGGAGAAGGTGCAGCCGAAGCGCGGCGCCCGCGAGGCCGAGCTGGAAGAGGATCTCGCCCACGCGCGCAGGCTCGCCGAGGAGGCGCACGCCGCCGAGCAGCACGCTCGCAAGGACGCCGCCGCAGCGCTGTCCGAGATGGCCTCCCTGCGCGCCGAGTTGGACCGCGCGCAGGCGCGCACGCGGGAGGTCGTTCTGCCGCCCCCGGTGCAGGCCCCTGCGGCCAACGATCCGAAGCTGCGCGAAGTGGAGGAGCGCCGGCGGCAGCTGGAGAAGGCGCTCAAGGACACGGAGGCCGCCCTGCGCGAGCAGCGCGAGAGGGAGCGCGCGGCGCGCGAGGAGCTGAAGAAGGCGCGCGGCCGGGCCGAGACGAACAACCGCGTGTACCTCGTCACCAAGGGCGAGCTGGAGGTCACCCGCGAGCGGCTCGCGCTCGCCGAGAAGGCGTTGTGGAAGGCGGGCCTCAAGGTCCCGCCGCCGGCGCAGAAGGAGCGGCCGAAGGCGTCGGGTCCGGCCGCCGCCGATCGTCCGCGTGCGGAGGCCGGCGATGCGGGAGCCGAGCACCAGCCCGAGCCAATGCCCTCCGAGCCGCCATCCGCGGGAGCGGAGCCGGCGGCCGCCGCGCAGCCGAACGGCATCGAGGTGCATCGCCCGGGCGAGCCGGACGCCGATACGGCGCACTGACCCTATTCGAGCACGCGCTCCAGCAGCGCCAGCAACTGTGGCGCCTCGAAGGGCTTGGAGAGATACCCCGCCGCGCCGTAGCGGGTGGCGATGGCGGGCAGCTCGTCCTTGGCGCTGATGAGCACCACCGGCACCTCGCGGCTCGCCGGGATCCCGCGGATCCCCCGCAGGAACGCCTCGCCGTCGAGCAGCGGCATGCGCAGGTCGAGGAGGATGATGTCCGGGCGGAAATCGGGCAGCATCGGCACCGCCTCGACGGCATTGCTGGCCACCGAGACGGCGTAACCCTCCATGCTCAGGAGGTCTGCGAGACCATCGCGGAAGCCCTCCTCGTCGTCGATGACGAGGATGCGGCGCCTGGGCGCTCCCGTTTTGGACCCTGCGGACTTCACCTGGTCCTTCACCCCGAGTGTATCCTACCGGCCCGGACCGGTCCCGGCAAGTTCCCAGGGATCGCCTTGACTTGCCGCATTGCTTCCAGTACATCGGCCCCCCGTTCTGGCGTCCGCCGAAGTGGTGGAATTGGTAGACACGCCAGATTCAGGGTCTGGTGGGGGCAACCCCGTGGAGGTTCGAGTCCTCTCTTCGGCACCACGACGCCCCTGTCGGCCGATCCCTGAGCGCGCCCGTCCGGCGCCGGCCGCAGGACACTGAGGGCCCCGGCCGACGGCTCGGGGCTTTCGTGTTTTGGGACGTTGTGGGATGCGTTCTAGTCGATGAAGCCGCTGTCCCAGGCCCAGGCGGAGGTCGAGGCGCGCAGCCGGGCGCTGGCCGCCGAAGACGCGCCGCTCGCCGAGGCGGGAGGGCGGGTGCTGGCGCGGCCGGTCGCCGCCGCGCGCGACCTGCCGGGCACCGACATCTCGATGATGGACGGGTACGCGCTGCGGGCCGGCGATGCGGCGGGCGCGTTGCGCGTGGTCTACGAGGTGGCGGCGGGCGATGCGCCGCCCCCGCGCGCGCTGCAGCCCGGCGAGGCAGCGCGCATCTTCACCGGCGCGCCGGTGCCGGCCGGAGCGGATTGCGTGGTCATGCAGGAGCATGCGGCGCGGAGCGGGACCGAGCTGCGCGTGGGACCCGCGCAAGCGCCCAAGGCGGGGCAGCACATCCGGCGCCGCGGCGAGGAAGTGCGGGCCGGCGCGACAGTGCTCCCGGCGGGGACGCGCCTGGGTCCGGCGGAGCTGTCGTTGGCGGCGGCTTGCGAAGCAGCGCGGGTGCAGGTGCACCGTAGGCCGCGCGTCGCCGTGCTGACCACCGGCGACGAGCTCGTGGCGCTGGGCCAGGAGCCCGCTCCGGGCAAGCTGGTGGAGACCAACTCGCACGCGCTGGCGCAGCTCGCTCGGGAGGCGGGGGCGGAGCCGCTGCTCCTCGGCATCGCGCCTGACCGGGTGGAGGAGATCGCGGCGAAGCTCGGGGCCGCCGAGGCCGACGTGCTGGTCACCACGGGCGGCGCGTCGGTGGGCGATCACGATCACGCCCAGGCGGCGCTGGAGCGGCTCGGGGGCGAGCTGATCTTCCACACCGTGGCCATCCGGCCGGGAAAGCCCATCCTCTTCGGCACCGCCTCGCGCGGCCGGCTCGTCTTCGGCCTGCCGGGGAATCCCGCCGCCGCGATGCTGGGATTCGAGCTGTTCGTGCGGCTCGCGCTGCGCATCCTGTCCGGCGATCCGCAGCCGCGGCGGCCGCGCGCGCGCGCCGAGCTGCGCGGCGGGACGCTCTCGCGAATCCCCGGCCTCACCTTCTTTCCGCGGGGCCGCGCCTCGGTCGACGCCGGCCGCCTCGTCTTCACCGCGGGCGGCCAGCAATCGTCGATGCAGATCGCCTCGTGGTCCGCGGTCAACGCGATCGCGCAGATCGAGCCGGGCGAGGGGAAGCTCGAGCCCGGCCAGGGGATCGACGTTCTCCTGCTGGGTACTCCGGGAGCTGCTTGACGAGCTTCGCCGGTGCGACCGCGCGGTAGCTCTCCTCGATCCAATCGAGCAGCAGCGGGACCGGGACCTTCTGCTTTCCCTCGAAGGTCGCGGTTACCCAGCCCGAGGCGCCCAGGCCGTAGCCAGTGGCTTCGGCGAAGGAGAAAGTGGAAAGCGCCGCGTCGAAGCTGTGGGGCAGCTTGCAGGTGACGTGCAGCGTCCCGTCAGCGAGGCCGAGGAAGACGAAGATCTTCTTGCCGACCTTCACCACCGTCTCGCCCCACGGGTAGTCCTTCCAGGCATCCGGGTAGGCGAGCGCGGTCCTGAGCAGCTTCTTCTTCGCTTCCCCGGCGGTCATTCCCGCTCGTCCAGCCACCGCATCTGGATCGCCTCGAGAATCTTTTCGCCGGACTTGTTCGGGTCGTCGGAGAAGCCGGGCAGCTCGCGCACCCACTTGTGCAGGTCGGTGAAGCGGACGCTCAATGGATCCACCTCGGGGTGCTTCTCGAAGAGCAGGATGGCGATGTCCTCCACGTCGGTCCATTTCAGCTGCTTGGGCATGGCGGACCTCACTTCCTCGGCGGCCAGAGGCCCTTCGCCTCGGCCTCGTGCCGCTCCTTGGGGTGCTCGTCGTACCACGTCTTCTCCGATTCCTCGGTGATCTGGTACTCGACCTCGGCGTGGTCCAGCTCGGCCTGGCAGCCGAGGCGGGAGTACGGCTTCACGTCGAACGCCTTGTCGAGGATGTCCAGCTCCGCGTCCTCGGGCTCGCTGAGCGAGTCGAATCCCTTCTTCACCCACACGTGGCAGGTGGAGCACGAGCACACGCCGCCGCAGGCGGAGCCGTGCTTGGCCCCGAGCTCCGTGGAGGCTTTGAGAAGATTGGTGCCGGCGGGGACCTCGCCCTGCGCCTCCAGCTTTCCGCGCGGATCGTAGATCGTGACCTTCGGCATCAGTCGTCCCGCAGGGCGGAGTAGGCCTTCTGCGCGTGCGGCGACAGCTCGCCCTGGTCGAACTCGCCCACCGAGTGGCCCTTGAGCGCCCGCTCGATTCCGCGGTCCATGACGCGCTTGGCGAACTCGGCGCTGACGTGGTCGAGCCGCTGGATCGCGTCCTGCACCGCGCGGTGATCCTTTCCCGCGGCCGCGTCGCGCAGCGCCTGCATGGCCGCCTCGATCGCCTGCCTCTCCTCGGGCGCGAGGAGATCGCCGTTGCTCTCGATCTGCTGCTCGGCCGCCTTGAGGATCCGCTGGGCCTCTACCCGCGCGTCGATGAGCAGCCGTGCCTGCACGTCCTCCTCCGCGTGCTCGATGGAAGCGAGCAGCATGCGCTCGATCTCCTCGTCGGTGAGCCCGGCGGAGGGCTTGACGGTGATGCTCTGCGACACGCCGGTGAGCTGCTCGCGCGCGGTCACCGAGAGGATGCCGTCGGCGTCCACCTGGAAGGTGACCGCGACGCGCGCCAGCCCGGCGGGGAGCTGTGGGATGCCGGAGAGGCGGAAGCGCGCCAGGGACCGGTTGTCCTGCACCAGCTCGCGCTCGCCCTGCAGCACGTGGATGTCCATGCCGGTCTGGGCGTCGGCGAAGGTGGTGAACTCCTGCGTGGCGCTGGTGGGGATGGTGGTGTTGCGGTGGATGAGCTTCTCGACCAGGCCGCCCATCGTCTCCAACCCCAGGCTGAGCGGCGCCACGTCGAGGAGCAGCACGTCGTGCTGCGGCTTCTCCGCCGTCAGCAGGTCGGCCTGCACCGCCGCGCCGAGCGCGACCACTTCGTCCGGGTCGATGTCCGCGAGCGGCTCCATCCCGAACAGCTCGCGCACGTACGCGCGCACCGCCGGCACGCGGGTGGAGCCTCCCACCAGGATCACACCGTCGAGAGTGGTCGACGCGCCGGAGGCGCCACCTTTCGGGGCCCCCTGGGGGGCGAGGCCCTTGCCTTCGGGGACGCCGGCGTCCTTCAGCGCGCGGCGGCTGGATGGACCGGTGCGCTCGATCAGCGGCCGGATCACCTCGTCGAGTTGCGCGCGCGTCACGGTGCGCGTCCTTCCGCCCAAGCTGACCTCGACCCAGTCGCGGCTGGTCAGCGCTTCCTTCGCCGCCTTGGCCGAGTCGATCGCCTCGCGGACGAGGCGCGGGGTGCGCTCGGTCTGCAGGCCGGCGAGCAGCGACTCGGCGAGCGCGCGGTCGAAATCGTCGCCGCCCAGCGCCGAATCTCCGCCCACGGCCTTCACCTCGAACACGCCCTCCACGAGCTTCAGGATCGAGATGTCGAACGTCCCGCCGCCCAGGTCGTAGACGGCGAAAGTGCCCTGGCTGCGCTTGTCGAGCCCGTACGCGAGCGCGGCGGCGGTGGGCTCGTTGAGCAGACGCAGCACGTCCAGCCCTGCCAACCGCCCGGCCTCCTTGGTGGCCTGGCGCTGCGCATCGTCGAAGTAGGCAGGCACGGTCACCACCGCCTGGCGCACCTCCATGCCGAGCTGCTCCTCGGCGCGGACCTTCAAGGCGCGGAGGATCTCCGCCGACACCTCGACCGGCGTGACCGCGCGCCCGCGCACCTCGAATCGCACCGTGCCGCTCTCGCCCTCGACGAAACGGTAGGGCGACAGCCGCCGCGTCTCCGGATCGGCGGAGGTCTTCCCCATGAAGCGCTTGACGCTGACGATGGTGTCCCGCGGCGCCTCCGCCGCCAGCCTGCGCGCGGCCCGCCCCACGATCGGCGCCTTGTCGCCGGTGTACGCGACGACGCTGGGGAGCAGCGTCGAGCCCTCGTCCACGGGAAGCGCCCTCGGCTTGCCCGCTCCGGTCTCCGGGTCGGGACGGACCACGGCCACCAGCGAGTTCGTGGTGCCGAGGTCGATGCCGACCGCGGCCGTCGCGCAGGCTTCCTTGGCGCGCGCTTCGCCAGGTTCGGCGATCTGGAACAGCGCCATCTCAGATCTCCGCCGCGCGCCCCTCGACCTCGTCGAGGTAGCGCGCGTAGTACCGCAGCCGCGCCAGCAGCTCCGCGGTCCGCTGCAGCTGGGCGTCGGTGGGGCGCTGCTCGCGCAGGGCGCGCGCGATCTCCTCCATCGCCTCCTGCCGCTTGCCGCGGACCCCTTCCGCCAGCCGCGCCACCGCCTCCGGCCCGCCTTCCATCTTCGCTTCCAGCAGCTTCTCGCGGTCCTCAAGCGCCTGCTCGAGGAACTCCTGCGGCATCGCCGCGCCGCCGCCCCGTTCCTCGCCCGCGACCTTCACGCCGCGCAGCGCGAGCAGGTGCTCCGCGCGCCTCACCGGATCCCGCAGCGTGCGGTACGCATCGTTCAACAGGGTCGTCTGCTCCAGCGAGAAGCGGCGCTCGCGGGGCGTGGCCCGGGCGAAGCGGTCCGGGTGCAGCTTGCGCGAGAGCGCGCGGAACGTCTCCTCCAGCGCGCGCTCGTCCACCTCGTACGAGCGCGAGAGGCCCAGCACGGCGAACTTGTCCAGCACGCCTTGCGGCGGAGGCGGCGGCTGGACCTTCCCGCAGGCCGGGCAAAGCGCGTCCGTGGGAGCGCGGGCGCCCCCGCAGCTCCAGCAGATCGGATGGCTCTCGGGCATGAGACCTACTCCCAGCGCTCGACTCCGCCGACCGTGATCTGTTGGGGGGTCGAGGGGGGAGCGAGATCCCCCCTTGTGGAGGCGCCGTAGGCGCCGGATCGAAGAGGGTGGGAAGCTGGCACAGCGATCAACTCAAGCGAAGGCTCGGGTCAAACCGAGAAGGACTCGCCGCAGCCGCACTCGCTGCGCTGCTGCGGGTTCAAGAACTTGAAGCCCTTCTGCTGGAAGGTGTCGACGAAGTCGAGCGTGGTGCCGTTCAGGTAGAGCAGGCTCTTGGGGTCGACGTAGACCTTCGCCCCGGCTTCCTCGAAGACGCGGTCCTTGGAGCGCGGTTGGTCGCAGAACTCGATCACGTACGACAGGCCCGAGCAGCCGCCTCCCTTGACGCCCAGCCGGATGCCGCTTTGCGGACCCGCCTGCGGGCGCTGGGTCACCTGCTCGCGGATCTTCTGCGCGGCCTTGGGGGTCAGGTGGATGGCGGGCTCGCCCATGCCTACTCCGCCCTCCGCTCCTGGGGCTGGGCGACGGCCGGCTCCTGCTCCGCGGCGCGCTTCTTCTTCCAGTCCGCGATGGCCGCCTTGATGGCGTCCTCCGCCAGCACCGAGCAGTGGATCTTCACCGGCGGGAGCGACAGCTCCTGCGCGATCTGCGTGTTCTTGATGGTGAGCGCCTCGTCGACCGACTTGCCCTTCACCCACTCCGTGACGAGCGAGCTGGAGGCGATCGCCGAGCCGCAACCGAAGGTCTTGAACTTGGCGTCCTGGATCTTGCCGTCGTCGCCGATCTTGACTTGAAGGCGCATCACGTCGCCGCACGCAGGCGCGCCCACCAGGCCCGTCCCCACGTTCGGGTCGGACTTGTCCAGCGTCCCGACGTTGCGCGGGTTCTCGTAGTGGTCCAGCACCTTGTCGCCGTACGCCATGGTTCGCTCTCCTGGAGACCCCGAAATCTAGCAATTTGGATGCATCAAGTCCACATTCGATGCCCAGACGGACGTTCAGTGGGCCGCCCACTCGATCTTCGAGAGGTCGATCCCTTCCTTGGCCATCTCGTAGAGGGGGCTCATGGCCCGCAGCTTGTTCACCTGGTCGACGACGTACTTGCCCACGAAATCCACCTCGGCCTCGGTGTTGAAGCGGCCGACCCCGAACCGGATGGAGGTATGCGCCAGGTCCTCGCTCACCCCACAGGCGCGCAGCACGTAGGACGGCTCGAGCGACGCGCTGGTGCAGGCGGACCCCGAGGACACAGCCACGTTCTTGATGGCCATCATGAGCGCCTCGCCCTCCACGTAGGCGAAGCTGACGTTCAGGTTGCCCGGCAGGCGGTGCTCGGGGTGGCCGTTGAGCTCCAGGTGGTCGAGGTGGCTGAAGAGGTAGTCCTGCAGCTTGCGCCGCAGCTTGCCGGTGCGCAGCCCCTCCTCGGCCATCTCGCGCTGCGCGATCTCCGCCGCCGCGCCGAACCCGACGATGGCCGGCACGTTCAGCGTCCCGCTGCGCATGCCGCGCTCGTGGCCGCCGCCGTCGATGATGGGCGCGATGCGCACGCGCGGCTTGCGGCGCACCCAGAGGGCCCCGATGCCCTTCGGGCCGTAGAATTTGTGGGCGCTGATCGAGACCAGGTCGACCTTCATCTGCTCGACGTCGAAGGGCAGCTTGCCGATGCCCTGCACCGCGTCGCTGTGGAAGAGGACGCCCCGCTCCTTCACCACCGCGCCGATCTCCGCGATGGGCTGGACCGTCCCGATCTCGTTGTTGGCCCACATGATCGAGACCAGGATGGTCTTGTCGGTGATCGCGTTGCGGACCTGCTCCGGCGAGACGCGGCCCTGCTTGTCCACCTCCAGGTACGTCACCTCGAACCCCTGCCGCTCCAGGCGCTTGCAGGTGTCCAGCACCGCCTTGTGCTCGGTGCGGGTGGTGACGATGTGGTTGCCCTTCTCCCGGTAGAATTCCGCCACGCCCTTGATTGCGAGGTTGTCGGACTCGGTGGCGCCGGAGGTGAAGACGACCTCCTTCTCGTTCCCGCCGATGAGCCCCGCGATCTGCTCCCGCGCCTTCTGCACCGCCTCCTCGGCCTTCCAGCCGAACGCGTGGCTGCGGCTCGCCGCGTTGCCGAACTCGGTGGTCAGATAGGGCATCATCGCGTCGAGCACGCGCGGATCGAGCGGCGTCGTGGCGTTGTTGTCCATGTAGATGGGGAGCTTCAGCATTTCCTCGCCTCGAGGTCCCTGATCAATCTGGACCGGATGAGTCTATTATAGTCCGTCAGATTGGGCGTCAAGGCGCCGCACTGCGTCCTGGCGCCGCGCTTGTTAGAGTGGCGGGCGCCCTGCGGAGAGGTCGGCACGGATGGCGAACAGGAAGTGGGTGGTACGGATCGTCCTGGCGCTGGGCGCGGCGGCGCTGCTCGTGGGGCTGCCCGGGCTTCTGACGCGAAGCGTTGGTCCGGACGCCGACCTGTCGGGCAGGCTCGGGCTGGCGGGTGGCGTCGGAGCGGTCACCTTCGCGGTGCTCTTCCTCGCCGGAGTGCTGACGAGCCTCACGCCGTGCGTGTACCCGCTCATTCCCATCACGGTCAGCGTGTTCGGCGCGCGCCAGGCGGAGCACCGGGCGCGCTCGGTGGCGCTCTCGGCGACCTACGTCGGCGGAATCGCCATGACGTATTCGGTGCTGGGCGTCTTCGCGGCGCTCTCCGGGAAGGCGTTCGGCTCGGCGCTGTCGTCCCCCTGGGTGGTGGGGGTGCTCTCCGTCTTCCTGGTGGCGCTGGCGGCGAGCATGTTCGGCGCCTTCGACCTGAACCTCCCGCCCTCGGTGCAGCAGAAGCTCGGGATGGTGCGCGGCACCGGGTTCGCGCACGCGCTGGGGATGGGCCTGGTGGCCGGCATCGTCGCGGCGCCCTGCACCGGCCCCGTGCTCGCCGGCGTGCTCACGTACGTGGCGACGCGCAGGTCGGCCGTTCTCGGCTTCTGGATGCTGTTCAGCTACGCGCTTGGCATGGGGCTGCTCTTCTTCGTGCTCGGGGCGACCTCGCTCAAGCTGCCGCGCTCGGGCGCCTGGATGGAGACGGTCAAGAGCGTGCTCGGCGTGGCGCTGGTCGCGGCGGCGCTGGGCCTCGTGCTCCCGCTCCTGCCCAGGCCCGAGCAACTGCCGGTGGGCCCGCGCGCAGTGGCGATCGCCTCGGCGGCGCTGGCGTTCGCGGCGGTGATCGCGGGGGCGCTCAGCCTGTCGTTCCACGCCGGCCGGCGCGAGCAGGCGCTCAAGGCCGCGACGCTCGTGGTGCTGCTCGGCGCGGTCGGGCTGCGCCTGGGGTGGTTCGGGAAGGCGCACGTCCCGGAGATTCCTTGGTTGCACGACGAGCGCACCGCCGTGGAGCAGGCGCGCGCCACCGGGAAGGGCCTCCTGATCGATTTCTCGGCGGAGTGGTGCGCGGCGTGCAAGGAGCTGGATCTCCACGTCTTCTCCCATCCGGCGGTGAAGGCGGAGGTGGCCGACAGGTTCGTGCCGTTGAAGATCGACGCCACCGAGGAGACGGACGAGGTCAGCCGCCTGGAGGCGAAGTACGGCGTCCCGGGGCTGCCGACCGTCCTGCTCATGGCGTGCAACGACCCGCCGCCCCAGCAACGCGAGTGCGCGGTCCCACAGGACGGCCCCGGCCGCGTGACCGGCTTCATCCCGCCCGACGAGATGATCGAGCGGATGAGGCGAGTCCAGTGACGGCTCGCCGCTCGCGGCTTGCGGCTTGCGGCGTTCTCGCGACGGCGCTGGCGTGCGGCCGGGTACCGGAGCAGGCGTTGCGCGACGAGCAGGCGCGCGCGCGAAGGTACCGCGACGCTTACGAGACCACCGCCGCCGAGCTCGCCGCAGCCAAGGCGCGCCTCGCCGAGGTGGAGAAGAGCTGCTCCGCGAAACGGCAGTAATCGGGCAAAGAGCCGAACGCGGAGACGCGGAGGCGCGGAGATTTTTTCTCAAGCGCACGATTGGACGTCGGCGCCCGCCCGCACACCAACCGAAATCCTCCGCGTCTCCGCGCCTCCGCGTTGATCGTTTAGTCCGGATTTCCTTGGGTCGTCGGGCGGGTGGAGAGGCAACGGCGGACGGCGGCGAGCAGGTTTTCGGGCGCGAAGGGCTTCTCCACGAAGCCGTCGGTGCGCAGCTCGCGCGCCGCGGCGGCCACTTCCCGGTCCGCCGAGAGGAGGACCACGCGCGGGTCGAGGCCCTGGCGGCGGACCTGCGCGAGGACCTCGCGGCCGTCGATGTCCGGCATGCGCAGGTCGAGCACCAGCACGTCCGGCTTCGGACCGCGCTGGATCTTGTCGAGCGCGGCGCGCCCGCTCCCGGCCCAGTCGGCACCGACGCCGTGCTCGGCGAGATATTCGGCCAGCATCCGCGCGATGGCCTCGTCGTCGTCGACCACCAACACCCGACCGCCGGCGCCGCCGCTCTTCTGTGCCGGCTGGGCGCGGACGGGGAGCCGCAGGACCAGCGCGTCGGGGTCGGCGCGCAGCTCGCCGCTGTGCAGCGCGATGCAGTGCCGCGCGATGAACAGCGCCATCCCCAGCCCCTGCCGCGCGGGCTGCGCCTCCTCCCAGCGAGGCTCGAACGCCTGCGCGCGCTCGTGGCTGGTGAGCCGGGCGCCCGCCCAGGTGACGCGCAGCTCGGCGTGGTTCCCGTCGCGCACGAGCCGGAGCGTCAGAGGAGCGCCGAACGAGCGGGCGCGCAGCAGTAGAGCCGCGATGGCCCGCTCGACGCGCTCGCGGTCGGCGCTGAGCGGCAGCGGGTCCGCGCCCTCCACGCGGATCTCGTTCTCCGCGCCGAGCCGGCGCACCGAGCGGAGCGCTGACTCGACCAGCTCGCCCATCTCGCAGGGCTCCTGGTGGAGGACGAAGCGCTGCATCTCGAGGCGCGAGACCTCCAGCATCTCCTCGAGCAGCCCGTGGAGCCGCTCCGCCTGGCGCTCGAGGATCTCCACGGTGCGCGGGTCGGCCGTCTCGCCCTTCTCCATGCGTCGGGAGAGCGAGTACGCGAATCCCTTGATGCTGGTCAGCGGAGTCTTCAGCTCGTGCGCGGCGAGGCTCAGGAAGCGGTCCTTGCGCGCTTCGCGCTCGGCGGCCGCCAGCACCGCGCCGGCGCGCAGCAGCAGCGGCTCGAGGGGCTTGAGCGCCACCGGCTTGTCCGGCGCGAACCGCAGCAAGAGGGCGCCCACGACGGTGTTGCCCATCCGCAGGGGGATACTCACGGCGCGCGCCACGCCCTCGCTGCGCCGCTCGGACGAGTTGCTGTGCAGCGAGCGCGCCGCCAGGTCCGCGGCGGGGACGCCGCCGTCGTGGCCGAACAGTACGGGACCCGCGGGGCCGCGGCCGAAGACCGCCGCCGCCTCCGCGCCGGACAGCTCGCGCGCGATGTGCGCGATGCGCGCCGCGAGCTCGGCCGTGCTCTCGCCGGCCAGGGCGGCATCGGCGAGCTGCGTGGCCGCTCCCGAGGCGTGCCAGGCCAGCTCCAGCCGCCGCAGCCACAGCCCCCGGCGCAGTCCGGGCGATCGCCACGCCTTGCGCAACAGGCCGCGCAGGACGAGGGCGCCGTCGCTGAGGAAGGCGAGCAGGCTCCCGACCCGCGCCTGCCGGAGGCGTCCCCTCGGAACGTCGCGCAGGGTCCATCGGCTCCCGGGTGGCACGGGTCCCATTTCGAGACCCCCTCTCAATCTGGGCAGGCCGCCAGGCCTCCGGGAGTGGGAAAAATCCCGGAATTCCGCGTGAGATGACGCGGCACGGCGCCTGCAACCGGGCGGCGGCGTGACCGGGATCGCCCTCCTGTGCGCGGCCGCGGCGCTGGTCGAGCCCGGCTTGCCGGAGGCGCAGGCGGCCGCCCAGCGAACGGCGGGTGGGACCGCGGCGGACGACGCGGCCCGGACCGCCCGGCTGCGCCGCTCGCACTGGGCGCCCGTCCTCCGGGGAGAGATCCTCCGGCGCGACGAGCTGCGCGAGCGCGTGGGCGAGCTGCGCGGGTATCCGTTGCAGCAGCAGGACTCGGGCGCCGCCGCCACCTGGTCGGTCACCCTGACCTGGGACTTCGCGCAGCTCGTGTATGCGCGCGAGGAGTCGCAGCTCGCGCTCGCCCACGTGCACCTCGCGCGCGTGCGGCGCGAGGCCGCGGACCGCGCCGCCGCGCTGTGGGTCGAGCGGCGGCAGAAACGCGCGTCGATGGACGCGCTGAGCGGCGCCGCCTGGCGGGAGGCGGCACTGGAGTTGTTGCGCGTGACCGCGGAGCTGGACGCGGTGACGGGGGGCCTGTACCGCGACCTGCTCGCGCGCGAAGAGGCCGAGCTGGCCGGGGAGGGGCGATGAGGACTTTCTGCCGGGCGCTCGCAGCCTGGGCCCTCGCCGCCGGATGCGCGCGGGTCGAGCTCCCCGACGAGGCCGACGGGGGCACCGCCGGCCCGCCGCGCATCGCCGACCTGCAGCCCCCGCCGGGCGCGGTCGAGCCGGAGGCGCTGTTCCACGTCGTGTTCAGCGAGGCGATGGACGAGGGAGTGCTCCTCGCCTCCACCGGGCGCAGCGAGACCGTGGTGCTCGCGCCGGACGCGCTGGTGGAGCGGGCGGCGGCGGCCATCGAGCATTCGCGCCTGTCGGCGGAGGAGAGGTCGCTCTTGGTCGCGGCGCGGGCGTCCATCTCCGCCGGGGCCGCCGAGTTGGACCTCGCGCCGGAGAAGCCGCTCTTGCCCGGCGGCTACTGGCTGCTCGCCTCGACGCGGCTGAAGGACGCCGCCGGGCACCACCTGCAAGCGGCTGCCCGGTTCCACTACTCCGTCACCGCCGCGCCGGCCGTTCCGGCGCTGATCGCGCCGCCGCCGGGCTCGACGGCCGCGGCGAACCTCTCGCGGGTCCGGATCTCGGTCCCGGAGGGCGGAGGCGCGGTGAGCGTGGTTGGCCCTTCGGGAGCGATCGCCTCGGCCGCGGCGACCCGGGGCGTCGTCGAGCTCCCGCTCTGCCCCGCCTGGGCCGGCTCGGGGTGCACGGCGCTCAAGGCGGGGGAGACGTATTCGCTCGCGCTCGACGGCAAGGCGGTGCCCGGCGGGAGCTTCACCGCCGGGCAGTGCCCGCGCCTCGACCCGCCGAGCGCCGTGGTGCGCGTCCGGCCGCGGGACACGTCCATCGTCGCCGACGTGCGCCTCGACTGGCCGGCCCGGGTGGCCGTGCAGATCGGCACCTGCCCGGGCCCGTTCTGCGGGGTGGACGAGGCATTCGCGAGTTGCGCGCCGGACCCGTGCACGCCTCCGGCCGATCCGGGTTGCGCGGTCTCGCTGCGCGTGGACGGCCTGCTGAAGTCGACCCCGTACGCGCTGCAACTCCTCCTGGAAGACGACGAAGGCCACCTGGTCCGGGGGCCCGTGGAGCAGGTCATGACCACCGGCGCGTTGCCCCGGCTCGTGCTCTCGGAAGTGATGGCCTCGCCGCCGCTGCCGGCTCCGCGCAGCGACGGCGAGTACGTCGAGATCCTCAACGCCGGCACCACGGCGGCCGACCTGTCGGGGGTGGCGCTCGAGGGCGGGGACGGCATCGTGCGCCCCGTCGCGCCGGGCGCGACCGGGGCCATCGTGCTCCTCCCCGGCACCCGCGCGCTGGCCGTCGGCGCCTCGTTCGACGCCGGCCGGTATACGCTTCCCGCGGGCGTGCCGGTGCTGCGCGCTTCCACGCAGCGGCTGCTCGGACGCGGGCTCTCCGACGAGTCGCCGCCGCTCATCGCGCTGCTCGCTTCGGACGCGGACGGCGGCATGGCCGAGGTGGACCGCTACCCCGGCGCCGAGCCGAGGTGTCCGGTCGGGCAGAGCATCGAAGCCGGGGCGGGCGGCGCCTTCGTCTGCGGAGCCGACGGGGGCTCGCCGGGCCGGCCTCCCTGAACGTTTGCCGCGCCCGCTGGGCGCGTGCTAGATGCGCCCTTAGCGGCAGTCGCGGAGCAGCCATGTCCGGCCACAACCGATGGACCAAGATCAAGCGCAAGAAGGAGGCGATGGGCGCCAGCAAGGGAGCGCTCTTCACCAAGCTGATCCGCGAGGTGACCGTCGCCGCGCGCACCGGAGGCGGTGACCCCGACCACAACGCCCGGCTCCGCTCCGCCGTCCTCGCCGCGCGCGAGGCGAACATGCCCAACGACACCATCACCCGCGCCATCAAGAAGGGCACGGGCGAGCTGGAGGGCGTCGCCTACGAGGAGATGACGTACGAGGGATACGGTCCGGCCGGGGTGGCACTGGTGGTCGAGGTCTTGACCGACAACAAGAACCGCACCGCGGGCGACGTGCGGGCCATCTTCGCCAAGGCCGGCGGCGCGATGGGCGCGCACGGATCGGTGGCGTTCCAGTTCGACCGGAAGGGGATCGTCCCGGTGAAGAAGGGGCCCACCGAGGACCAGGTGGTCGATCTCGCGCTGGACGCCGGAGCCGAGGACGTGGTCGCCGACGACGAGGGTGGCTTCGAGGTGCGCACCGAGCCGTCCGCGCTGATGCAGGTGCACAAGGCGCTGGAGGCGAAGGTGCCGGTGGGCGCGCCGAAGATGGTCTTCCTGCCCAAGAGCACCGTGCAGGTCTCGGGAGACGCCGCCGAGAAGGTGCTGCGGCTGATCGACAACCTCGAGGAGAACGACGACGTGCAACACGTCTACGCGAACTTCGAGGTGGACGAAGGCACCATGGCGCAGCTCGAGTCGCGCGCCTAGGGAGGAGACCTGCGCGTCCTGGGGATCGACCCCGGCTCACGGTTCTGCGGGTTCGGCGTGGTCGAGGACGCCGGGGGGGCGCGCATGCGGCACGTCGACCACGGCGTGCTGGCGGTCGGCGAGGACGGACCGGTCGAGGCCCGGCTGGCGGCGCTCCACGCCGGGCTCTTGCAGGCGCTGGACCGCCACCGGCCGCAGATCGTCGCCGTCGAGGAGGTCTTCCACGCGCGCAACTCGCGCTCCGCGCTGGTGCTGGGCCAGGCGCGCGGGGTGGCGCTGCTCGCCGCGGCCCAGGCGGGCGCGCAGGTGCGCAGCTTCGCGCCCTCGATCATCAAGCAGGCGGTCACCGGGACGGGCAGGGCGGACAAGGACCAGGTCGGGCGGATGGTGTGCGTGCTGCTCGGCATCGCGGTGCGCGAGAGGATGGACGCAACCGATGCGCTGGCGGCGGCCATCTGCGGGCTCCTCCGCGCGCGAGAACCGGCCGCGCCCCCCGGGCAGCGGACTGCCCGCGACTGGCGGGCGGCGATCGGGCGATCACTTCGGGGACGGCGGTGATTGCGCGGCTCTCCGGGACGCTCTTGGAGAAGCGCGGCGACGTGGCGGTGGTGGACGTCGGCGGCGTCGGGTACCTCGTCCACGTCTCGCTGCAGTCGATGGCGCGCCTGCCGCCTGAGGGCGGCCAGGTGCAGCTGCGCACGTACACGCACGTCCGGGAGGACGCGCTGCAGTTGTTCGGGTTCGCCACCGAGGACGAGGAGCGGCTCTTCCTGCTCCTCATCGAGGTGAGCGGCGTGGGGCCACGGCTGGCGCAGACCATCCTCTCCGGGATGCCCGCGCTGGAGCTGGCCGCGGCGCTGACGGGCGGGGAGATCGCGCGGCTCACGCAGATCTCCGGAGTGGGCAAGAAGACCGCGGAGAGGCTGGTGGTGGAGCTGAAGGACAAGCTGAAGACGTCGGGGCTGCTGGGCCGCGCAGCGCCTGCGGCGGTGCCCCTGTCCGGCAGCGGGGCGCTGGTCAGCGCGCTCCTGAATCTCGGCTACAAGCCGGCCGCCGCGGAGCGCACGGCCGAGGCGGTGCGGCGCACCCTCGGGCCAGCGGCCGCGGTGGAGGATCAGTTGCGCGAGGCGCTGAGGCTCATCTCGGGCGCGCCTTGAAGCGGTCGAGGTCGAGGTCGGGTCCGAGGTCGAGGTCGGGGTCGGCGGCGCTGGAGATCCGGGAGCTCACGCCGGAGCTGTGGCCAGCGTTCGAGAGGTTGTTCGGCCCGAACGGCGCGTGCGCCGGCTGCTGGTGCATGTGGTGGCGCGTGCCGGAAGGCGAGCGCTTCAACGACATCCGGGGCGGGGAAGCGAAGCGGCGGCAGAAGGACCTGGTGCTCGCCGGCAAGTCGCGCGGGCTGCTCGCCTTCGCCGGCGGCGAGCCCGTCGGTTGGTGCGCCTACGGCCGGCGCACCGAGTTCGAGGCGCTTTTGCGCTCGCGCACGCTGGCTTGCGGGGATGCGGAGAAGGTCCCTCGAGCAACGCCGGCGCCTTCACCGGAACCGTCCCCTGGCTCGAATCGGAAGGCTTCCGCATCCTCACCAACCGCCCCCGCGGCCGGCAACGCGCGCGGAGAACGCTGTGATAGCGTAGCCGCGCGATGCAGGAAGCGAAGCGCAGTCGCGAGGTCGAAGCCGAGCAGCAGGGGGACGACGCGCGCTTCGACACCTCGCTGCGGCCGAGAAACTTCGACGAGGTGGTCGGCCAGAGGGCGCTGCTCGACAACCTGAAGGTGTTCGTGAAGGCGGCGGGCGCCCGGCGGGAGCCGCTCGACCACGTGCTCTTCTGCGGACCGCCCGGGCTGGGCAAGACGAGCCTCGCGCACGTGATCGCGAACGAGATGGGAGCGCAGATCCACGTCACCAGCGGTCCCGCGCTGGAGCGCAAGGGCGACCTCGCCGGGATCCTCACCAACCTCGCCCAAGGCGACGTCCTCTTCATCGACGAGATCCACCGCCTCAACCCGGCCATCGAGGAGAACCTCTACCCGGCCATGGAGACGTACACGTTCGACATCGTGATCGGCGATGGCGCCGGCGCGCGGGCGATCAAGCTGCCGCTCAAGCCGTTCACGCTGATCGGCGCGACGACGCGCACCGGCCTGCTCACGGGCCCGCTGCGCGACCGGTTCGGCATCGTCAACCGGCTCGACTTCTATCCCGCCGCCGAGCTGCAGGAGATCGTCCGCCGTTCCGCGCGCAAGCTGCAGGTGCAGGTCGACGACGCAGGCGCGCACGAGATCGCCCGCCGGGCGCGCGGCACCCCGCGCATCGCGAACCGCCTGCTGCGGCGGGTGCGCGACTTCGCCGAGGTGGAGGGCGACGGCCGCGTCACCCAGAAGGTCGCGGACCGCGCGCTGCAGCGGCTCGAGGTGGACGGCGCGGGCCTCGACCCGATGGACCGCAAGATCCTCGCCACGCTGATCGACAAGTTCGGCGGCGGTCCCGTCGGCGTCGACACGGTGGCGACCGCGGTGGGCGAGCAGCCCGACACGCTCGAGGACGTGTACGAGCCCTTCCTGATGATGGAAGGGTACCTGGTCCGCACTCCTCGCGGCCGCGCCGCCACTCCCCGCGCCTACGAGCACCTCGGCCGCAAAATCCCCACCTCCCTCCAAGGCTCCCTCCTCTGAATGGAGCCGATCCGTTTCAAAAAAGATCAACGCGGAGACGCGGAGGCGCGGAGATTGTTTTCTGCTCCCGATCGTGAACACGCGCCCGATCGTATGAAACACAAGAAAACCTCCGCGCCTCCGCGCCTCCGCGTTGAAGTTCTTCGCCCGGAGCGGCCGTTAACTCGCTGGATCGTGGGAGATGCGGGACAATCGAGGCGTGGACCGCCGCAGCTTCGCTCAGGATTTCTTCTTCGAGCTGATGCGCGACTCGCAGCGCGTCCGCGCCGTCTACCTGGCGGAACGCGAGCGCTGGATCCGCACGCTGGAGATCGCGGGGCGCGAGGAGGTCCTGTTCGAGCTGGAGATGCTGCTGCGCGGGATCGATCGCTTCTTCAACCTGCGCAATCTGTTCGGAGACAAGCAGCCGCCCACCGACCGCGACTTCCGCGAGGAGCTGAAGGCCGCGCGCGACGCCGTCCACCGCGCCGCCCACCTGTCGCGCCGCCTCATCGTGCAGAAGCAGGAGCAGGCGCTGCTCTTCCGCAGCTTCGTCGAGGGAACGCTGGCGGACGACCGCGTCCGAGCGCGGCTCGGCGCCGAGCTGCGCGAGCAGCGCACCCCCGAGGAAAGCCTCTTCCTGCTCCGCAGCGGGCTCTCCGCGCAGCAGGGCATCATCGACCACCTCTTGCGGGTGGAGTTCACGCCCCAGCAGGTGTTCGTCGACGTGGGGCGCGCATTGCAGCACGAGCTGTTCGTCTCGCGCTATTTCTGCCCGCCCGCGGCGATGGAGTTCCGCGCCGAGTACGACCGGGTCAGCTCGGTGAAGCTGCTCGAGGCGCTGCGCCAGACGCCGGACGACAAGAAGCGCCGCGCCTTCGCCCTGGCGCTCCTGGCCGCGTTCCGTTCGTTGCGCAGCCTGCGCTACGTGCCGCCGCCGCCCACGCCGCACAGCCGGCGCGTGCTGGTGATCCTGGCGCTGGTCCGCAGCGAGCTGGTGGCGCTCATCGGCTACCTCGAGTCGGAGCTGGCGAGGCTGATCGCGACCGTCGAGGGAGTCGGCGAGGCGGCGGTGGCGGCCCGCGCGGCCGCGGTGCCGATCCGCGCCGCGCTCGAGCGTGTCCCGCCCATCCTCACCGAGCCGCTCACCGATCGCAGGCAGATCGACGCGCACCGCGATCACCTCGCGGCCGCCACCAAGGACGCGATCGGGGCCATCGCCACCGCGCTGGACCCGCGCCTCTCGCGGCAGGCGCTCTTCGACGCCCAGGAAGGGCGCGCCGAGCTGTCCGAGCGGCTGCGACTGGACCTGTGCGTCTTCCGCGAGATGTGCCGCGCGACGGCCGAGCGACTCGCGCAGTCCGGCGCGGAGGTCGCGATGGCGCAGCCCCTCCGGCGCTTCTCGCTGGAGTTCCGCGATGTTGGCTACCAGCTCCTGCGCCACAGCGACCGCGAGCTGTTCGACCGGTTCCTCGATCTGCTGGAGTCGTGGGGCGGCAGCGCTCTCCAGAACACGCCCCAGCGGATCCAGAAGCTGCGCGAGGACTGCCGGCGATTCGCGGAGATCCTCGACCGCGCGCTGGAGAACGTGAACAAGCGCTCCGAGCTGCAGAAGCTCCCGCTCGATGAACGGACGGTCCGGGAGGCGCTTGCCAGGCGTCTGTAGCCCGTGTAAGGACACCGCGACATCCGTGTCGCGTTTTTTCCGTTGATGCACGGCCGATGTGCAGCGGCAGGGCAGCCGAACCTCCGGGGGCCGCCCTGACCGTTCTCTTTTAACCTCGGAGGAGCGTGGAGAGTTTTCCACCCGCAGCAGCGCTGCGAGCAAAGCCGCTACCCCCCGGCATGCCCCTTGCTGCTGCAAAGCACGCCCTTTTTCTCACGCCGCTGCCGCACCTACCCGAGGACCCACCGAACGATGGATGGCCAATCCTTCCACCAGCGGACGTTCAAACAACGTGCATCCATCGAGGGCATCGGGCTGCACACCGGCGAGCCGGTCCGGCTGACTCTCGCGCCGGCGCCCGCCGATAGCGGCATCGTCTTCGTCCGGACCGACCTGGCTCCCGCGCTGGAGATCCCGGCGCAGTGCGCCTGCGTCGTCGACACCGTGCTGAACACGTCGCTGGGCCGCGAGGGAGTGCGGATCGGCACCGTCGAGCACTTGCTCGCGGCGCTTGCCGGCTGCGGCATCGACGCCGCCCGCATCGAGGTGGAAGGCCCGGAGGTCCCCATCGCCGACGGATCGAGCGCGCCCTTCGTGCAGCTCATCCAACGCGCCGGGATCCACGAGCTGCGCGCGCCGCGCCGTTTCCTGCAGGTGCGCAAGCCGGTGGTCGTGTCCGAAGGCGACAAGGTGGCGAAGCTGTTGCCGGCGCGCCACTTCCGCATGACGTACACCATCGACTTCCAGCACCCGCTGATCAGCGATCAGACCTGCGCGATCGAGCTGGACGGGCGCTCGTTCCAGAAGGAGATCGCGCGCGCGCGCACCTTCGGCTTCAAGCGCGACGTGGAGAGGCTGCACCGCGCCGGCCTGGCCCGAGGTGGATCGCTGGAGAACGCGGTGGTGGTGGACGACTTCCACATCCTGAACCCCGAGGGGCTGCGCTTTCCCGACGAGTTCGTCCGCCACAAGATCCTCGACGCCGTCGGCGACCTGGCGCTCCTGGGGATGCCGGTGATCGGCCACTTCGTCGCGGTGAAATCCGGCCACAGCCTGAACCAGCAGCTGGTCCGCAAGGCGCTGGCCGAGCCCGGCGCGTGCGAGGTGGTGCAGCCGCGCGCGGCCGACGAGCTGCACGCGCTGCAGAACTCGCTCCTCCCTGTCCTCACATTGGAGGAGCAGGTCGCCTGATTGCCCACAGGGTGGGGATCACGGCTCCTTTACGGGCCGTCCGCGCATCCGTTACTGCTCCAGTGTGGGTGAGCCATCGACCGGTCGGCTGCCGGATGCGGCAGCGGAGCAGGCGCCTGCCTCCCGCGTGGAGCTCTTGCAGTCCATCACCGAGGCGGCCGACGAGGCGCCGACGGTCGAGGACGCGCTGCGGGCGGCGCTCTCGCGCATCTGCGTGCACACCGGCTGGCAGGCCGGCCGGCTCCAGTTCTCCGCGGACGCGGGCGATCTCGCCCACCGCACTTTCTGGCACCTGATGGACCCGGAACGCCTGCCCAGTTACCGCGCGCTGGCGCAGGCCCGACGCGACTCGCCCGACGTCTCGCTGATGGCGCGCGTGCTGGCCCACGGGAGCCCGCTGTGGACCGCGGTCCCAGACGCCGCCGAGAACGGGCATGCGGCGACCGGGACGCGCGCGACGGTGGCCTTCCTCGTCTTCCTGGGCACGAGCCTCTTCGCGCTGCTGGAGTTCTTCTCCGACGTCGAGGGGCGGCCCGAGCCAGCGACGGTCGACGCCGTCTCGCTGGCCTGCGCCGAGCTGGGGCGGATCCTGCAGCGCAAGCCGGCCGACGACGAGCTGCGCCGCAGCGAGCGCGAATACCGGGCGCTGTTCGAGAACGCCCGCGACGCCATCCTCATCGTCGATCCGAGGGAGGAGGTGGTGGTCGACGCGAACCACCACGCCTGCGAGATGTACGGTTTCCCGCGGGCAGAGCTGGTCGGAGCGCCGGTGGAACGGCTCTGGCGCGACCCGGCGCTGGACCGTGCGCGCCTGCGCGAGGCGGAGCAGGGCGCGGGCGGAGAGTACGAAACGCGCCACACCCGGAAGGACGGCACCGAGATCGTGGTGGACGTCATGCCGGGTCCGGTCGAGTACCGCGGCCGGCGCGCGCTGTGGACCTCCATCCGCGACGTCTCCGATCGCATCCGCGTGCTCGAGGCCCTGCGCACCAGCGAAGAGCGCTACCGCCTCCTCTTCGACGCCAGCCCCCAGGCGATGTGGGTGTTCGACGCGGAGACGCTGCGCTTCCTGGCCGTCAACGACGCGGCGGTGAAGCGGTACGGGTACTCGCGCGACGAGTTCCTGCGCATGACCATCCTCGACATCCGGCCGCCGGAGGACGTCCCGGGGCTCAACGATCGGCTGCAGGGGCTGGCGGAGGGAGCGG
This sequence comes from Myxococcales bacterium, assembly GCA_036393835.1. GTDB lineage: Bacteria > Myxococcota > Myxococcia > Myxococcales > 40CM-4-68-19 > VBKO01. Next base: position 31,545 of record DASWGI010000228.1, read on the forward strand.
CTGTCTCGGCCAACATCTGGCGGCACCGCAGGGCGACCGGCGAGCTGATGGACGTCGAGGTCACCTCGCATGCCATCGAGCTGTCGGGCCGGAAGGCGCGCCTGGTGGTCTCCATCGACGTCACCGAGCGGCTGCGCGCCGAGGAGAAGCTGTGGCACGCGGCGTTCTACGACGCGCTCACCGGCCTGCCGAACCGGGCGCTGTTCATGGAGCGGCTGGGGATGGCGCTCGAGCGGGCCAAGGGCCGCGGGCGCGGCGGGTTCGCGGTGCTCTTCCTCGACCTGGACCGCTTCAAGGTCGTGAACGACTCGCTCGGGCACCGCGCCGGCGATCAGCTGCTCATCCAGATCTCGCGGCGGCTGGAGCGG
>DASWGI010000229.1:0-7410 GCA_036393835.1 Myxococcales bacterium
CTCGTGCGCGAGGAAGCCCGCCCGCCGGAGGGTCGACAGGCCGCCGCCGATGGTCACGCGGAATCCCCGCCTGCCGTCGCGCACCCGCGCCAGGAAGCCGATGTCGTGGAAGCCGCCGCCGACGCAGTCTCCGCCGCAGCAGCCGCCGAAGGCGATCTTGAACTTGCGAGGCAGGGTGGAGGAGAGCGGGCCGCGCAAGAGGTGCCGCGTCATCGCCTCCGCGTAGGGCGTCACGTCGAACGGCTCCTGCTCGGACACGCCGGCATACGGACACCCGGTGATGTTGCGCACCGAGTTGCCGCACGCCTCGCGGGTGGTGAGCCCCGCCGCTCCCAGGCGGCGCACCACGGCCTCGACGTCCTCCATCTTCACGAAGTGGAACTGCACGTTCTGCCGCGTGGTGATGTGTCCCTTGCCGTTCGACCAGCGCTCCGACACCTCGGCCAGCGCGAGCAGCTGCTCGGGCGTGAGGACGCCCTGCGGGATCTTGCACCGGATCATCATCGGACCGTCCTGCCGCTGGCCGTACACGCCGTGCACCAGGCGGAAGGCGCGCCACGCGTCCGGCGCGAGCTCGCCGCGCTCGAACTCCTCGAGCTTGGCGACGAACCGGTCCAGCTCGCCCTCGTCGGCGAATCCCAGCCGGGTGGAGCCGAGCGCCTGCGGGTGGTTCATCTCGGACATGGCCGATCCTCCTCAGGCCGCGGGAGCGCTGCGGCGCTCCTGCGGGACGGCCGCAATCGCCGCGGCCAGCGACACCACCTCGCCGATCACGAGCACGCCCGCGGACTCCGGGCGCTCGTCCGGCAGCGCGCACCCACCCAGGCCGGCGAGGGTGCCCGTCCAGCTCGCGGCCGACTCGTGCGAGGCGTCGAGCACCACCGCGGCGGGCGTTCTCGCCGGCCAACCGGTGGCGAGCAGCAGCGCCGCCACCTGCGCGCGATTGGCGAGCCCCATGAGCACGACGACCGTGGCCGTGCCGGGAGCGAGCGTGGACAGGAGCGGCGCGTACGCCGCCTCCGCGTGGCCGGAGACCACCACGAACGCGGTGGAGAGGCCCCGGTGCGTGACGGGGATGCCCGCCAGCGCCGGCGCCGCGACCGCCGAGGTGACACCCGGCACCACCTCGTACACGATGCCCGCGCGCGCCAGCGCCAGCGCCTCCTCGCCGCCGCGGCCCAGCACGAAGGGGTCGCCGCACTTGAGGCGCACCACGCGCTCGCCGCGCCGCGCGGCGCGGATCATCAGGCGCTCGATGCTCTCCTGCGCGATCGAGCGGCGCCGGGCCCGCTTGCCCACGTAGAACCACCTCGCCCGCGGGGCCAGGCTGAGCGCTTCCCGCCCGGCGAGCGCGTCGTAGAGCACCAGATCGGCCTCGCGCAGGCGCGCGACGGCCCGGAGCGTCAGCAGCTCCGGATCGCCGGGCCCGGCGCCGACCAGCGAGACGAATCCGCTCATCGCGCCTCCTTCGCGTCGTAGAGGTCCTGCAGGGCGCGCAGCAAGAGCGGACGCCGCTCCCCCATCGGGAGCCCCCGCTCCTTCCATCCCGCGCGCACCCGCTCGCCCAGCTCGACCCAGGCGCCGAGGTCCTCGGGCAGCACCGACTCGAGCGCCTCGCGCAAGAGGCCCGCCAGCGCCGGAGCGCGCCCGCCGGTGCTCACGGCGACCGTGACGCCGCCCCTGCGCACCACGCCTCCCAGCAGCGCGGAGGCGCTCGCGGCGTCGTCCACCGCGTTGACGAACAGGCCGCGCTCTTCGGCAGCCGCCGCCACCGCGCGGTTCACCTCGGGCGGAGCGGCCGCCACCGCGAAGGACGCTCCGTCGAGGTCCGCGGGCGCGAACGGCCTGCGCACGAGCGCGACGCCGGGCCGCTCCAGCTCGCCGAGGATGGCAGGAGCGACGACGGTGACGCGCGCGCCCGCATCGAGCAGCCCCGGTAGCTTGGCGGCGGCGACGCGGCCGCCTCCGACCAGCACCACGCGCCTTCCCTCCAGGCGCAGGAACACCGGATACACCTGCGCGCTCATGCGGCCCTCCGCGTCGCGGCCGCGAGCCCGCGCTCGGTCAGGAAGCCGAGGATCGCCGCCAGGCTCACCTCGGGCTCCTCGCGGTCGGTGTGCACCACGACCTCGGGCGCGGCGGGGGGCTGATACGGGTCGCTCACGCCGGTGAAATGGGCGATCTCGCCCGCGAGCGCCTTCCGGTACAGGCCCTTCACGTCGCGCCGGATGAGCGACTCCAGCGTGGCGTCCGCGTACACCTCGACGAAGGGGATTCCTTCCGCCTCCGCCAGCTCGCGCATCTCCGCGCGCGCTTCCGCGTACGGAGAGATGGCCGCCGTGATCGCCACAACGCGGTTGCGGGCGAGCAGCCGCGCAACGAAGCCGATGCGGCGGATGTTGGTGTCGCGGTCCTCGCGCGAGAAGCCCAGGCCCTTGGAGAGGTGGGTGCGCACCTCGTCGCCGTCGAGGATCTCCACCGCCCGCTCGGCCGAGAGGGCGTCGCGCACCCGCTCGGCGAGCGTGCTCTTGCCGGCGCCCGACAGCCCGGTGAACCAGAGGATGAAGCCGCCCGGCCGCCGGAGGACCCGTCCCTTCGGCGCGGCGCCCAGGTGCGTGCGCAGGATCTCGGCCACCTCGGGCCGGGTGAACGCGCTCGGCAGGTGTCCGCCGGCCCGCAGGATCTCGCGCACGCGGCTGCCCGACAGGTCGAGCCGCTCCGAGGCGGGATGCGGGCAGGTGCGCGGCGAGGCGAGCATGTCGCACGCGTGGCAGAAGAAGGTCGCTTCGAAGCGCAGCGGCGTGATGCCCAGCTCGCCCGGCTGGAACTGCTCGAAGATCTGCTGCGCCTCGAGCGGCCCGTAGTAGCGCCCGACTCCGGCGTGGTCGCGGCCGACGATGAAATGCGTGATGCCGTAGTTCTTGCGGACCAGCGCGTGGAAGAGCGCCTCGCGCGGTCCCGCGTAGCGCATCGCCGCCGGGAACGCGGCGAGCAGCGTGCGGTCGCGCGGGTAGTACCGCTCGAGCAGCGCCTCGTAGGCCCGGAAGCGCACCTCGGCGGGCACGTCGTCGCCCTTGGTCTCGCCCACCAGCGGGTGGATGACGATCCCGTCGGTGAACTCCAGCGCCAGCTTGGTCAAGTGCTCGTGGGCCCGGTGGATCGGGTTGCGCGTTTGGAAGCCGGCCACCCGGGTCCAGCCCCGCTCCGCGATGCGGGCGCGCAGGTCGCGCGGGCTCAGCCGGTGGCGCGCGAAGGGCGGCTCTTCGGGGAGCAGCGCCCGCACTTCGCCGGCCACCAGGTTCGCCGGCCGCGAGAGGAGATACGCGACGCCGGGGTGGGCGCGCTCCTCCGTGCGGTACACGGCGCGGGCCTCCGCGAGCGGGTTGCGCCGGTGCACCTCGCGCACCACGATCGTGCCGGCGAGGTGGCCGGAGGCGTCCCGCAGGGCGATCGCGGAGCCGCGCTCGAGAGCGGCCGCGTCCTCGTCGGAAACGGCGAGCGTGAGCGGGAGCGGCCACACGGTGCCGTCGGCGAGCCGGAGGCGCGCGAGCACGCTCTCGTAGTCCTCGGAGCCGAGGAAGCCGGCGAGGGGGCTGGCCGCACCCGTGGCGATCAGCTCCAGGTCGGACAGCTCGCGCGCGTCGAGCGTCAGCGACGGCAGGGACCGCGCGGCGGCGCGGAATGCATCGGCCTCGGCGGGCGGGACGACTCGATCGATCAAGGTGCCGCCGTGCGGTTGGACGAGCGAAGGCATCTCAAGACTCCTTTGGGGGCTTGGAGGTGAACCGGCCGTGCAGGCCGCACTCGGTCTTGGCGAAGGTGCGCCAGCGCCCGGCGCGCGGGTCCTCGCCGGCGCCGACCGCCGTCGTGCAGGGCGCGCACCCGATGCTCGGGTAGCCGCGCTGGTGGAGCGGATTGGTGGGGATCTCGCGCTCGCGCACGCGCGCCCACACGTCGGCGCTGGACCATGCGGCCAGCGGGTTGACCTTCACGAGACCGAACTTGGGATCGCGCTCCACCACGCCGGCGCCGGCGCGCTCCGGCGTCTGGTCGCGCCGGATGGCGGTGATCCAGGCATCGAACTGCAGCATCTCGATCCGCAGCGGCTGGACCTTGCGCAGGTCGCAGCACAGATCCGGGGCGCGCTGCCACAGGGCCGGCCCGTGCGAAAGCTCCTGCTCGGCGACGGTGACGGCGGGCTTCACGCCGCGCACGCGAACGCCGTACCGGCGCTCCAGCTCGCGCCACAGCTCGAGCGTCTCGGGGAAGAGCAGGCCGGTGTCGAGCGTGAAGACGTCGATCGCGAGCTTCTCGCGCGCGATCGCCTCCAGCAGCACGCACCCCTCGGGGCCGAAGGCGGTCGCGAAGCCGACCCGCCCCGGGAAGCGCTGCGCCGCCCAGCGCAGCGCCGTCTCCGCCGGGGCGCCTTCCAGCTCGGTGGCCGCCGTGGCGATGTCGGCGGGGGTCATCGGGAAACCTCGCGGAGGGCGACCGGGGCGTCGTTGCGCGTGGCCGCGGGCAAGGCGGTGAAGCGGACGCCCACCGTGAACACGATGGTCGCCAGCGCGGTGCGAAGCGCCCGCTCGGGGACCTTGCCTGCGAGCAGGGCGCCCGCGATCACTCCGGGCACGGCGCCGGCCAGCACCGCCAGGGCCAGCGCCGGATCGAGCCGTCCCGCGAACCCGTGCCCGGCCGCCGCCACCAGGGAAAGGACGAAGGCGTGCGCCAGATCCGTTCCGACGAGCTGCCGCGCGCGCAGCGGGAAGAACCGCGCCAGGACGAAGATGAGGATCGATCCGCTGCCGACGGTGGTCACGCTCACCAGAAGGCCCGTCGCGAACCCGATGGCGGCGACGCCGGCGGGGCTCGGCGAGGAGACCGCCTCGTCGGGCATCCGGCGCAGGTAGCGCACCAGCGAGACCGCGCCGCTGGCGAGCATCGCGATGCCGAGCAGTCGGGCGATGATCGCGTCGAGGCTCCCGTCCGGGACCATGCGCAGGAGCCACAATCCCGCCAGCGCGCCCGGCACCGAGCCGACGAGCAACCGCAGCACGGTCGGCCAGTGCACCGCGCGGCGGACGGCGTACGCGCCGCCGCCGAACAGCTTCATCACCCCGGCGATGAGCACGTCGGAGCCGACCGCGATCCGCGGCGGCACGCCCAGGAGCAGCACCAGCGCGGGCGTCAGCAGCGCGCCGGCGCCCATCGAGGTGAGGCCGACCAGGAGTCCCACGGCCGCGCCGACCAGCGCGGCCTCGGCACCGAAGAGGGATGCTGCGGCGGGCAGTGCGACGAACGAGACGGCCATGACCTTCTGCTCCTCGGGACTGACAGGGAACGCGCAGATCCGCGACCCGGGAGGAGGGCTTCTGGCCTAGGCTGTCAGGAGACTGTTCGCCTCAGGCGCGCCCGCACACCCGGCACTCGACGGTGCCGGGACAACAGGCGCACTTGCGGGAGGCGAGAGACACGATTCAGAAGCTCCTAGCGGGGTCGCCGCGGGATGTCAAGCGAGGCCGCCGCGCCGGGGGCCGAATCGCCTGGAATCCCAGGCCATTTACGCGGCGCGGCAGGCGCGCTGCCAGAGTTGCGCCGGCCCGGCGAACCTGCTAGAAAACCGCGCCCCGCAAAGGGAAGCTCCGGCGCGGGTCCCGTCGTTCCAGAAAGTCCGCAGCACCCACTACGCACACCTCCCGATCCGGGCAGGGTTCCCCCCTGGGGCCTGCCGTGGGCGCGACGGAGGTGGAGGAGAAAAAACGATGTCCGAGAACGTCCAGACCGCAGGTCCATCCGAATCGCCGCCCGCCGGCATGCAGCAGGCGATGCAGCCCGCGCAGGGCATCACCATGCGCCAGCTGCTCGAGGCCGGCGTGCACTTCGGGCACCAGACGAAGCGCTGGAACCCGAAGATGAAGCCCTACATCTTCGGCGCCCGCAACGGCATCTACATCGTCGACCTGCAGAAGACGGTCCGCCTGGCGCGCGAGGCGTTCAAGTTCGTCAGCGACGTCTGCTCGCGCGGCGGCAGCGTGCTGTTCGTGGGCACCAAGAAGCAGGCGCAGGACGCGGTCGTCGAGGAGGCGACGCGCTCCGTCCAGTTCTACGTGGTGAACCGCTGGCTGGGCGGCACGCTCACGAACTTCAAGACCATCAAGAGCGGCATCGATCGCCTGAAGACGCTGGAGAAGATGGCCGGCGACGGCACCTTCGAGAAGCTGCCCAAGAAGGAAGTGGCGATCCTCCAGAACGAGATGGAGAAGCTGAAGAAGAACCTGGGCGGCATCCAGGAGATGTCGCGGCTGCCGGGCTGCCTGTTCGTGATCGATCCCAAGAAGGAGCACATCGCGGTGCACGAGGCGCTGCGGCTCGGCATCCCCATCGTTGCGCTGGTCGACACCAACTGCGACCCCGAGGGCATCGACTACGTCATCCCGGGGAACGACGACGCGATCCGCTCCATCCGGCTGTTCTGCAGCAAGATCGCGGACGCGGCCATCGAGGGGAAGGCGCGCTACCAAGCGCACGGCGGCGGCCAGGAGGCGCAGACGGCCGAGGGCGAGGCGGGCGAGGACCGGGACTCGGCCAGCGAGCGGCGCGGCAAGCGCGGCGGCGGCCGGGGCGGCGCGGGGCGCGGCGGTCCGCGCAGCCGGCCCGTGGTCTCGCGCGAGGGCGGACCGGAGGTCGAGGTGGTCCGCAAGCCGCAGCTCGGCGGTGGCGACGGCGAGGCGGCCGCGCCTGCCGAGGAAAAGCCGGAGGCGTAGGCAAGATGGGAGAGATCACGTCGGCGATGGTGAAGGAACTGCGCGAGAAGACCGGCGCGGGGATGATGGACTGCAAGAAGGCGCTGCAGGAAGCCGGTGGCGACCTGGAGAAGGCGGTCGACTGGCTGCGCAAGAAGGGGCTCGCGACCGCGCAGAAGAAGGCAGGCCGTTCCGCCACCGAAGGAGCCGTCGGCTCATACATCCACATGGGCGGCAAGGTGGGGGTGCTGGTCGAGGTGAACTGCGAGACCGACTTCACCGCGCGGAACGAGAAGTTCCAGGCGCTGGTGAAGGACCTCGCCATGCAGATCGCCTGGAGCAACCCGAGGTGGGTGCGCCGCGAGGACGTCCCGCAGGACTTCATCGATCGGGAGAAGAGCATCCATCGCGCGCAACTCCTCGAGCAGGGCAAGCCCGAGGCGATGATCGACAAGATCCTCCCCGGCAAGCTCGACCGGGTCTTCAAGGAGAGCGGCGGGTGCCTGCTCGAGCAGCCGTTCTTCAAGGATCCGGAAGGCAAGCGGACCGTGCTGGACGAGATCAACGCGGCCATCGCCGTGATCGGCGAGAACATCCAGGTGCGCCGCTTCACGCGGTACGCGCTCGGCGAGGGCCTGACCAAGGAGCCTCCGAAGGACTTCGCCGCGGA
>DASWGI010000230.1:0-5409 GCA_036393835.1 Myxococcales bacterium
GGTGCTGCTCAAGCTGCCCACCGACGACGGCTGCGCCGTCTCGCAGGACATGCTGGACGAGGGAGTGGCGTGGGTCGACGCGCAGCTCGCCGCCGGCCGCCGCGTCTTCGTCCACTGCGAGCACGGCATCGGCCGCAGCGCCCTGCTGGGCCTCTGCGTGCTGGTCTCGCGCGGCCTGCCACCGCTGGATGCCCTGGCCCTCCTGAAGCGCGCGCGCCGGCAAGCCTCGCCCGGCCCGGAGCAACTGGAAGCCTTCCGCACGTGGGTGTTCCGCCGCGCGCCCGGCTTCCCTGTTCCGCCTCTCCAGGACCTCGGCCGCATCGCCTGGGCCGCGTAGCTTGCCGATGCAACCCCGGGTGCGCGCCAGATAAGCCTACGGTATGGTTGCGCGCATGAGTCGCTCGTGGTGTGCACTGGCGGCCGGGGTCTTCATGTCGTGCGGGGGACCCCCAGTGGCTGGCCCTACGGAGATCCATCTTCCCGCAGAGGCATTCGCGCCGCTGACCGCCAACGAGACCCTGACGACGGTTTTCATCGCGGGGGTCAAGGCCACTGTCTGGAGCGTGCCGTTTTCCAACGGGCAGCGGGGCGGCGTCTACGCGGCGGTCGTCGTGCCTCCCGGTGCAAGCGGGAAGCGGCCTACGCTGACCGTGACGGTGTTCACGCCGGCAGCGGGAAACGTAGTTCAGCCGCTTTGCGTCAACTACCTGCCTCACGATGCATTGCCGATCGACCAGACCGGCAAGTGCTTCGTAGCAGTTGGCGGTTCGGCCGACTCCATCAAGGCGATCGCGGGGCAGGTCGAATCCGCAATGGCATCGGTATCGCTTCCGGAAGTCGGGACCATCTCCGCCGGCGACGTATACGTCGTGAACTTCGGTAACGGAAACATCAACAACACAGCCGGTACGGTAGACGTGATCGGGGCCTACCTGGTCTTCCCGCCGTAGCTTGCGGCGTGGAATGCCCAGGTGTTCTCGCATCGTGATCACCGGCCCATCTAGATCTGGCGCGGTCCACCAGGGGCGTCCGCTCCGGGTGTGCACTGCCGCGAATCGCCCGCATCCTGGGTTTCATCCCGGGCGGCGAGCCGCTCGACCGCGGAGTGCAGGACGCCGAGCTGGCGGGAGAGGCGCGTACCGGCTGGCGTCTTGTCGTCGATCGGCGGGGGCGGGCGGGGCGGGCGCCGGTCGCGCGCCGCGGCGCCCAGGTCCTCCAGGGCTGAGTCGAGCGCGGGCCGCAGCGCGCGTAGATCGACCCCGTCCGGAGAATGCAGCGCCATGGCGATCGAGTTCCGCAGGCGACGCGCGTAGGTGAGCAGCGTCATGTATGCGGAGATGCGCTCCGCCGGCTCGACCACCTCGCCGAGGTGGCGCTGGAAGGAGGCGTCGGCGTTGGCGGCGGCGAGGCCGAAGGAGCGGCGCGCCGCGGGCTCGGAGCGGGGATCGGCAAGGACCGCGTCGAGGTACTCGCGCAGGCGGTGGAAGAGCGCGGCGAGCCGCTGCGGGAGCTGGTCGCGCTCGCGGCTGGGCCAGAGGAGCTGCGCGGCGAAGGCGAGGCCGCCGCCGATGAGCGTGCTCTCGACGCGGACGCCCGCCAGGTGCCAGTCGCCGCTCAGCACTTCCGCCATGAGCAGGAAGACCGGCGTGACCAGCAGGGTGAAGAGGCCATAGTTGAGCGGCCGGAGCGCGAGAGCGAGAGCGGAGAGGGGGAAGAGGACCACGCCGATCAGCGTCGGGCTGCGCAGGACGGGCACCAGCAGCGCGGCCAAGCCCGCCCCCACCACGGTGCCCAGGACGCGCTGCACGGCGCGGCGGACGGTCGAGCCGGAGTCGGGCTGCAGGACGATGACCACGGCCACGGTCACCCAGGCAGCGCGCGCGACGCCTAGCCATGCGGCGATGGCGGCGCCGAACGACACGGTCACCGCCATCCGGGCGGCGTGGCGCAGCACCGCCGAGTCGGGCGCCAGCGCGGCGCGCACGGTGGTGCGCGGCGCTTCCGTCTCGGGCGCGAGGACGTCGTTCTCCAGCGGAGCGCCGGTGCGCAGCGCGGCGGCCACCCGCAGCGCAAGCTGGAGAGTGGTGATCAGTCGCGCGCGGGCGTGCTCGACCTCGGGCGGGGCGCCCTGCAACGGTCCGGGGAGCGAGATGCCCGGCGGACCGGCCCTGTCCTCGATCGCGTCGGCAATCCCTTGCAGCGCCGTCGCGACCGCCCGCAGCCAGCTCGCGTCCACGGTGTGCGCCGCCGCGAGCGCCTCGCCGACCATGATCAGGTCGCCGAGAAGCACATCGGCGGTCTCGAAGAGCACCACCAGCTGCTGCCCGCGGGCGCTCTCCGCGTTGCGCGCGCGCCGGACCGCGCCCAGCGCCACGCGCGCGCGCTCCAGCTCGGCGCGGACGCGCGGCGGCTGCTGCACGACCAGCGCCGACCAGGCCTGCTCGCGGTCCTCGGACGGCTCGGCGATCTTCGCGGCGAGCGCCGCCAGCTCGCGGTAGCAGCTCGCGATCGCGAGCCGGGCGGGCCGGTAAGCGTGCACCGGCCACAGGAGCAGCGCGAGCACCGTGGAGAGCGCGCAGCCGCCGAGGACCATGGCGACGCGCGGCAGCGCCTGGTCTGGCGGCGCCGGTGAGCCGAGCGCGATGCAGAGCAGGATCAGCGCGGTCGTCCCCACCGTGCCCGCCGCCTCCCCGCCCACGCGCGCCAGCGAAGCGGCGATGGCGCCGGCGAAGAGGAGCGCGATCGACGGGGCAGGCCTGGTCGAAGCGATGGTCCCCAGTCCCGTGACCAGCGCCGCCGCGGCCGCGAACGCGGCCATCGTCCGCGCGCGCAGCAGGTGCGGTCCTCCGGGGTCGGCGATGGCGCACAGCCAGCCGCCCAGCGCCATCCAGCCGAAGATCGGCTGGCCGCTGGCGTCGCCGACGACCAGCGGCGCGATGGTGGCCGTGGCCGCGCGGAGCCCGAGCGCGAAGGCGGGCCGCACCGCGGCGATCTCCAGGCTCTTGCGGACGTGGGCGCCCAGCACGGGCGCGGCAGGCGGCATCGCGCGCGCAGCCTACCAAGAGCGTCCGCCCGTGGGACGCCCGGTCCCGCCTCCGGTCGATTTTCCTGCGCGTTCCCCCGGGTGGGCGCGGTACGGGATTCGCAAGCACGTCCACGGATGGACTTCCTCCAGGACCTCCGGTTCGCGATCCGCTCGCTCGCCCAGCGCCCCGGATTCACCTTGGTGGCATGCCTGGCGCTCGGACTGGGCATCGGAGCCAACACCGCGATCTTCACGGTGGTGAACGCGGCGCTCCTCCGGCCGCTGCCCTACGCCGACGCGGACAGGGTGGTGGTGGTGCAGGCGACGACCCGCCCGTCGCCCGTGGGCCAGGCGGTGTCGGGCGGGGACTTCGTCGATCTGCGTGCGCAAGCGCGATCGTTCGTGGGCATGGCTGCGTTCCGCAACGTCGGCTTCAACCTGATCGGCGGCGACGCGGCGGAGCACGTCGACGGCGCCGTCGTGTCGCCCGATTTCTTCGAGGTCCTCGGGGCGCGGCCACTCCTCGGGAACCCGTTCACCGCCCGGGCGCCGGGCGGCCCCCGCGAAGCGATGCTCGGTGAATCGCTCTGGCGCCGCCGCTATTCCGCGTGGCCCGGCATCGTCGGCCAGACGATCACGCTGAACGGCGAGCCCTTCGTCGTCGCGGGCGTGATGCGTTCCGAGGTCCGCCATCCGGACGCCGTCCAGCTCTGGGTGACCCCGCGGCAGATCGTGCCCGAGCAACCCCTGCGGCCCGCCGTCGACATGTCGGCGAATCACGAGAGCCAATACCTGGACGTGGTCGCGCGCCTCCGCCCGGGCGCCGACCTCGCCCAGGCCCAGGCCGAGCTTTCCACGCTGGCCACGCGCCTCGAGCAGATGTATCCGAACGACGATATCGGCCGCGGGTTCAAGCTGACGCTCCTGCGCGAGGACGCCGTCGGCAGCCTCCGCCCGACGCTGCTGGTGCTCGCCGGGGCGGTCGCCTTCATCCTGCTCATCGCCTGCGCCAACGTCGCCAACCTGATGCTCGCGCGCGCGGTGGGCCGGGCGCACGAGGTGGCCATCCGGCTCGCCCTCGGCGCCACTCGCGCGCGGCTTCTGCGCTTGTTCCTCGGCGAGAGCCTGGTGCTGGCCGCGCTGGGCGGCGGGCTCGGCCTGCTCCTGGCGCTGTGGATCGCTCCCGCGCTCGCGTCGCTCGGTCCGCAGGCGTTCGCGCCCGGAGCGCTGCAGCTCGATCTTCGGGTCCTCGCCTTCACCGCCGCGCTCGCCCTCGCCACGGCCGTCGTGTTCGGGATCGTGCCGGCGTTGCAGGTCGACGCTCCGGCCGAGGCGCTGAAGGAAGCGGGCCGCACGGGAACGGGAGGGGTCCGCCGCGCGCGCCTGCGCTCGGCGCTGGTGGTGGTCGAGGTGGCGCTCGCCCTGGTGCTGCTGATCGGGGCGGGCCTCCTGGTGCGCAGCTTCGTCGGGCTGCAGCACGTCGATCCCGGGTTCGAGGCCGCCGGCGTGATGACCGCCGACCTATGGCTCCCGCCGGCGAAGTACCCGGAGAAAGCGCAGCAAGCGGCCTTCTTCCACGAAGTGGTGCGGCGGCTCTCGGCGGCGCCCGGCGTCGAGGCGGCCGGCGACGTCTCGCGCCTTCCGCTCAGCCGTGGGAACAGCACCCGCAGCGTGCAGCCCCAGGGGAATCCGGACAAGAACGTGGACGCCGACTATCGCATCGCGTCGCCCGCGTACTTCGCGGTGCTCCGCATCCCGCTGCGCGCGGGGCGCGGCCTGACCGACGCAGACGTGCAATCCGGCGCCCGCGTGGCGCTGGTCAACGAGGCGTTCGCCCGGCAGATGTGGCCGGGGGACAGCCCGATCGGGCAGCAGATCGTGCTCACCGCCGACGGCAAGCCCATCGAAGTGATCGGAGTGATCGGGAACGTCCGGCACCTCAGCCTCGCCTTGGCGCCGCGTCCGGAGGTGTACCTGCCGGAAGGCCTCGAGCCCTGGCCGTTCATGACGCTGGTGCTGCGCGGGCACGGCGACCTGGCCGCGCTGCTGCGGACCGAGGTCGCGGCCGTCGATCGCGACCAGGCCATCACGCGGCTGGAGAGCATGGAGCAGCGCATGGCCGACTCGCTCGCGCCGCGGCGGTTCGGCGTGCTGCTCATCGGCGCTCTCGCGGCGGTCGCATTCGTGCTTGCCATCACCGGCATCTACGGAGTGATGGCCTACTCGGTGGCGCAGCGCACGCGCGAGATGGGCATCCGCCTCGCGCTCGGCGCCACGCCTGGCGCGGTCCTGGGGCTGGTCCTGCGGCAGGCGATGCGCCTGGTCGCGGCCGGCGTCGTGCTCGGCGTGGCCGCCGCGCTGCCGCTCGGGCGCGTCCTGCGCAC
>DASWGI010000231.1:0-2918 GCA_036393835.1 Myxococcales bacterium
CGCCGACGACCCCGCGCTGGTGGGCGGACTGGCGCGCTTCGACGGCGAGCCCGTGATGATCATCGGCCAGCAGAAGGGCCGCTCCACCAAGGAGAACATCCTGCGCAGCTTCGGGATGGCGCGACCCGAGGGCTACCGCAAGGCGCTGCGGCTGATGAAGCTGGCCGAGCGGTTCGATCGGCCGGTGATCGCTTTCATCGACACGCCGGGGGCCTATCCGGGCATCGACGCCGAGGAGCGCGGGCAGGCCGAGGCCATCGCCGTCTGCCTGGAGGAGATGGCGGCGCTGCAGGTGCCGATCGTCTCCATCGTCATCGGCGAGGGCGGCTCGGGCGGCGCGCTCGCCATCGGCGTCGCGAATCGCATGCTCATGCTGCAGTACAGCTGGTACTCGGTCATCAGCCCCGAGTCGTGCGCGGCCATCCTCTATCGCGACGCCAGCAAGGGCGAGAGGGCGGCCGAGGCGCTCAAGCTCACCGCCCGCGACGCGTACGAGCTGGGCATCGTCGACGAGCTGGTGGAGGAGTCCGCCGGCGGGGCGCACCGCGACCCTGACGCGACCGCGGCGAAGCTGCGCGACGCCCTCCGTCGCCACCTCCGCGAATTGCGGGAGCTGGGCCCCGACCAGATCGTCGAGGATCGCTACCGCAAGTTCCGCAAGCTGGGCCCAATCACCGAGCCGACGCCCCCGACACTCGGCTAGCCGCAACGCTCGATTCGTCTGACCGTGATCTGTTGGGGGGTCGAGGGGGGAGCGAGCTCCCCCCTTGTAGAGGCGCCGAAGGCGCCGGATCGAAGAGCGTCCCGCCAGCGGCAGAGCGGTGCAGAGCCGTGCGGAGCGATCACTTCTGCTGCAGGTCCCGCGCGACCAGCGCGATGAACTGGTCGGCCTTGAGGAATCCGCCATTCCAGTCCTCGTAGGGCGCGAGCAGCTTCTCCTTCTGCATCTGCTCGACCGTCTTGCCGCTCTTCAGGCCCCGCGCGACCAGCGCGACGATCTCGTCGAGCCGGTTCCGGAATTTCTTGAGATCCGCGACCGTCGAGAGCGGGCCGTGGCCGGGGATGATCTTCGCGTCGGGCGGAATCTGCGGCAGCAGCTCGTCGATCGCGCCGATCATCCCGCGCACGCTGCCGCCGCTGTCCAGGTCGACGAAGGGGAAGCCATAGGTGACGAAGTCGTCCCCCATGTGCACGACGTTGCTCTTGGTGAAGAACACCACCGTGTCGCCGTCGGTGTGGCCGGGCGGGACGTGCAGCGCGCGGACGGGCTCGCCGTTCAGCCAGAGGGTCACGTCGTGCTGATAGGTGAGGATCGGAAGGGCGCGCGGCTCGGCAGGCTCGATCTTGAGCTTGAAGGTGGGCACCTCCGCGCCTGCCTGCATCCGCTTGCGCACGTTCTCGTGCGCGAGGATCGCGGCGGTGTCCGCCATGCCGGCATTCCCGCCGACATGGTCGAAGTGCCAGTGCGTATTGAGGAGGAAGCGGACGGGCTTGGGCGAGATCTTCGCCAGCGCCGCCTTGATCTTCGGCACCAGCGGGGCGAACTCGGCGTCCACCATGACGAGGCCGTCGTCGCCGGCGCTGACTGCGATGTTCCCACCGGAGCCTTCGAGCATCCAGACGGAGCCGGCCACCTTCGTGGCCTTGATCTCCACCTTGCTGAGGTCCTGCTGCTGCGCAACGGCGGCTGACGAGGCGAGCACGGCCGCGACCCACAGACGCTTCATTTCGGTCCTCCTCGGAAGGTCGCGCACCATAGCGCACCGGGCGCCTGCTTGTCCGGCCGCTCTCCGGCACTAGCCGTTGCCCTCCGGACGTCCACAGCTTGCGGCCATCATGCATCCCGCCGTGCAGATCGCCTGGGTGCTCGCGCTCGCCGCGTTGCTGGTGGCCGTCCTCCGGTGGTCCGGCTGGCTCTGGCTGGCCGCCCCGGTCGCCGCCCCGGACGGCGAAGGACCGCGCGTCCCGGCAGATGGCGGCGACGACGAGCAGCTTCCCGAGACCGATCGCGCCCCGCGCCGCGGCCTGCAAGCGCTGATCTGCGCAGTGGCGCTCACCGCGGCCGTCCGGGTCGGCCTGTTCGTCATGCTGCACCGCTGAGGCGAGCTACGCCGCGGCCGGAACACTTTCCCTTACGTCCGCGCTTGGAAGGGCGCAGCGCCGCCGAATACGGCGGCGACTGGGCCGTCCTTGCTGCTGCGCGAGCCTTGCGCTACTGACCGCCCGTGCCGCCCATCATCGCCATCGACGGTCCCGCCGGCGCGGGCAAGAGCACCGTCGCGCGCGAGCTGGCTCGCCGGCTCGGGTTCACCATCGTCGACACGGGCGCCATCTACCGGGCGGTGGCCCTGACGGCGCGGCGGGCGGGGATCGGCTGGGAGGACGACGCGGGGCTTTCGCGCCTCCTGGACGCGGGGCTGGGCATCTCCTTCGCGCCGGCGGGCGACGGCCAGCGCGTGCTGCTGCACGGCGAGGACGTCACCGAGGCCATCCGCGCGCCGGAGATCAGCCGCGGGGCGAGCGTGGTCTCGGCGCGGCCGGTGGTCCGGCAGAAGCTCCTCGGCCTGCAGCGGCAGCTCGGGCGCGGCGCTCCGCGTGGCGCGGTCCTGGAGGGCAGGGACATCGGGACGGTGGTGTTCCCCGACGCGGACGTGAAGTTCTTCCTCACCGCTAACGACGAGGCGCGGGCCGCCCGCCGGCACGCCGAGCTTGTCGACAAGGGCCTGCCCGTTCCCCTGGGCGAGGTGCTGGCCGACCAGCGGCAGCGCGACAAGGACGATTCGGAGCGCGCCATCGCGCCGCTCAAGCCGGCGCCTGACGCGATGGTGGTCGACACCACCGGCATGGATCTGGGCGAGGTAATGGAGCGCTGCTACCGCGTCGCCCAGGAGCGCCTGCGGAGCAAGCCCTGAGACGCC
>DASWGI010000232.1:0-5765 GCA_036393835.1 Myxococcales bacterium
GACGACGACCTGTTCGCCGCCGTCGACCGCCTCTTCGGCCAGAAAGTCTGCCAGGTCCGCTGACTCGTCCCGAGACGAGTCAGTCTTCCTCGAGCCCGACCGGGTCGCCCGCGCGCAGCTTGACCGGCTCGTCCAGCCCGACCGGCATGTAGTCGTCCGGGTTGATGTACTTCCAGCGGACCGGGAAGGGAGAGTCGAGCGCGTCCTCGGCGCCGTCGAGTTGCACCTTGAACTGGGCCACATCCAGCGTCAGGCCGGACATGGCGCGGCGGAAGCGCTCGACCAGGGCGCGCACGCGGACCGGCTCGGCTCCGGCGGACGAGAGCTGGCCGTCGGCCAGGGACACCCTCACCGGCAACGAAGCGGCGGCGTTCTCGGCCTGCATCCACAGATCGTCCAGCGCGCCACGCGCGCAAGACTCGCCGTCGCGCTTGCGGGCGTCGTCCCAGGCGATGGCCAGGTACTTCGGCCAGCGGCCGAAGGCGCGGAATTCGTCGGCGACCACCCCGAGCCCGAGGTGGGCGCGGATGGACTTGAACACGCGGCTCAGGGAGCCGTTCGCGTCTTCCGGCACCAGCTCCACGATGTCCATTTCGTGCGGGACGCCGCGAGGGACGCGCTGCGTCGCGCGGGGCGTCTCCTTGCCGCCGCCCGCGGTGCCGGCCAGCGCTTCCCGGAGCACCGCTACCACCAGCAGCAGCTTGGCGTTCTGGTAGTGGAAGATGTTCACCTGGCCGCGGATCTCGTCGATCTCGTCGACGTCGTATCCGGCCCACTCCAGCTGGGTCTCGATGAGCGGGCAGCCCATCTCGACCGCGGCGCGGGCGGCGCAGGCGCGCAGCTCGTCGGCGCCTTCCTCGAAGGCGCGCAAGCGCACGGCCGGTCGCAGTGCCTGCCAGCACGGGAGGAGGGCCTTCTCCCCGGCGAGCGCCCGGAAGAGGAGCGGCACGCGCGGCAGGCGCATCTTGCGGGTGATCAGCTCGTACGCCTCGATGGTGGGGCGGTCTGCCTGCGTCTCGTCGACCAACACGATGCGCTCGCCTGCCTTCCCGTTTCCCGAACGGACTGCCATGCCTTCCCCCGCAACCAAGAGCCGCGGCCCACGCAACGGTAGGTCGCGCAGGCCGGAAGGGCACCCTGCAAGGCGAACCGCCAAGGACGAAAGGCTCTTCCCGGCGCAAATCCGAAAAGCGCACCGCCGCCCTATCCGGCGGGTGTGACGCTTGATCCTTTTCGGATCCTCGGCCACGCTGCCGCGCCAATGGTCACGCTCCAAGACGTCCTCGCCGCCCGCGAGCGCATCCGCGGCGACGTCGAGGTCACCCCCTGCCCCCGCTCTTGGACGTTCAGCGACCTGTGCGGGGCGTGCGTCTACTTCAAGCTGGAGAGCCTGCAGCGCACCGGCTCCTTCAAGGAGCGCGGGGCGGCCAACAAGCTGGCGCTGCTCGGTCCGGAGGAGCGGCGCCGCGGGGTGGTGGCCGCGAGCGCCGGCAACCACGCGCAGGGCGTCGCCTACAACGCGCAGCGTCTCGGCGTGAAGTCCGTGATCGTGATGCCGGAAACGACGCCGCTCATCAAGGTGGCGGCGACCAAGGCGTACGGCGCCCAGGTCGTCCTCTGCGGGACGGTGTTCGAGGACGCCTACCAGGAAGCGCGCCGGCTGGAGAGCGAGAAGGGCTACGTCTTCGTCCACGCGTTCGACGACGACGAGGTCATCGCGGGCCAGGGCACGGCGGGGCTGGAGATCCTCGAGCAGGTGCCCGATGTGGACGTTCTGGTCGCCTCGGTGGGCGGCGGCGGCTTCCTCGGCGGGATGGCGTTGGTCGTGAAGTCGCTCAAGCCGTCGGTGCGCGTGGTCGGCGTGGAGGCGGCCGCCCTCGCCAAGATGACCGCGGCGCGAAAGGCCGGAAAACCAACGGTGATCCCGCCGGCGACGACGCTCGCGGACGGCATCGCGGTGAAGAAGGCAGGGGAACGGACGTTCCCCCTGTTCGAACGGTACGTGGACCAGATCGTGACGGTCGACGACGAGGAAGTCGCGAACGCCATCCTGGTGCTGATCGAGCGCGAGAAGGTGATCGCGGAAGGCGCGGGAGCGGCGCCGGCCGCCGCCCTGCTGCAGAAGAAGATCCCGGGGCTCTCGCCCGCCTCCAAGGTGGTGTGCGTCATCTCGGGCGGGAACATCGACGTCAACCTGCTGTCCCGCATCATCGATCGCGGCCTGGTGAAGGAGGGCCGCCGGGTGGTGCTCAAGCTGCGCGTCCCGGATCGCCCCGGAGCGCTGGCCGGAGTGTTGCAGACGGTCGCGGCGGAGAAGGCGAACGTGCTGGAGGTGCACCACGATCGGGCCTTCGTCCCGGGTCCGATCGGGGACACCGTGATCGAGCTGACCCTGGAGACGAAGGGCGCGTCGCACGCCGAGCAGCTCGTCTCGGCGCTGACCGCGAAGGGCTACGCCGTCACCCGGCGGTGAGCCGGAATCGCAGGTGCGGCATCATCGTTCAAAGGATCACATGCAGAAAGTTCAGCATTCCTTGTAGGGTCCCCGAACGCTGGATATCCTTCGGCCCACTCGCCTCCTCGCCTCCCAGGACATAGCGCCCCATGCGAACGAAGTCCGCGTTCCGCCTCGCCGTCCTTCCGGTTGCAGTGTTCTTGTCGCTCGCCAACATCCCGAGCGACCGCGCGCCCCGCGCCCTGCGCACCCCGGACGCGGTGGCGGCCGTCGAGCCGAAGGACGGCTACGACCTGGCGAGCCTGGACATCTTCCGGCGCTCGATCGTCCAGATCAAGGACAACTACGTCGATCCGAGCCGTATCAACCCGAGGGAGATGTTCACCTCCGCGCTCGAGGCGGTGGAGCGGCAGGTGGCGGAAGTGATGGTCGAGGTGGGCGGCCCGGCCTGCTCGGATCAGGGCCCGCGCCGCGAGCCCGGCACCGCGGCGACGACTCCGCCGCCCGATTGCGGCCACGCGAACTCCAGCCTGGCCGAGGGAAAGGTGCGCGTCACCGTCGGCAGCGCTTCCCGTGAGTTCGAGTACCGCGACATCGACACCATCTGGCAGATCCCTCTCAAGATGCGGGAGGTCTTTTCCTTCGTCCGCGACAACCTGGTCACGCAGAGCGACCAGCGCGACATCGAGTACGCCGCCATCAACGGCATGCTCTCCACGCTCGACCCGCACAGCTGGCTGCTCAAGCCCGACCTGTACAAGGAGATGAAGGTACAGACCCGCGGCGAGTTCGGCGGCCTCGGGTTCGTCATCTCGATGATCGACGACCGGCTCACGGTGCGGAAGGTGCTGAAGAGCACGCCGGCCTGGCGCGCCGGGATCAAGAAGGGCGACGTCATCACCCAGATCGACGCCGACTCGACCGTCTCCATGGAGCTGCAGGAGGCGGTGGATCGCATGCGCGGCAAGCAGGGCACGCGCGTCTCCATCATCGTGCAGCACAAGGGGCAAGACCCGCGCAAGCTCGACCTGGTGCGCGCCATCGTGACCTACGAGACGGTGGTTTCCAAGCTGCTCGACAACGGCATCGGGTACGTGCGCCTCTCCGGGTTCTCCGGCACCACCACCCGCGACATGCAGGCCGCCATCCGCGCCATGCGGCAGCAGAACGGCGGCACCCTGCGCGGCCTGGTGCTCGACATGCGCGGCAACCCCGGCGGCCTGCTCGAGCAGGCCATCCAGGTGAGCGACGCCTTCGTCGAGGAAGGCACCATCGTCACCACCGTCGGGATGAACGGCCAGCTGCGCGAGCCGAAGCTCGCCCGCAACGACGGCGGCGAGCGCGAGTACCCCATGGCGGTCCTGATCAGCTCGGAGAGCGCCAGCGCCTCCGAGATCGTCGCCGGCGCGCTGAAGAACCTGAACCGCGCCCTCATCGTCGGCCGGCAGAGCTTCGGAAAGGGATCGGTCCAGGTCCTCTACGACTTCCCCAAGAAGGAGTCGGGCGACGAGAGCGCGCTGAAGCTGACCATCGCGCAGTACCTGACCCCGGGCGACGTGTCGATCCAGGAGGTGGGGATCACGCCCGACATCGAGCTGGTGCCCGCGCGCATCCTCAAGGAGCGCATCGACCTGTTCGCGCCTCCCAAGACGTTCCGCGAGGCCGACTACGACAAGCATTTCTTCAACGCCTTCGCGCGCGACGAGGAGCAGGCCAAGGCGGCCCGCGAGCGCGCGGTGCAGAAGCCGCTCGAGTCGCTGCGGTTCGTCAAGGAGGAGAGCGCCAAGGAGCGCAAGGCGCGCGAGGCCATCGAGGCGGGGCAGGCGCCGGAGGAGGACGACTCCGACGATCCGACCGACGACGACGGCGTCACCCTCGACTACCAGATCGAGTTCTGCCGCGACCTGCTCGCCCAGGCCACCAGCACCAACCGGCAGGACCAGTTGCGGCAGATGAAGCCGTTCGTGGAGCAGCGCCGCGCCGCGGAGCAGGAGAAGGTGCGCAAGACGCTCGAGGCGATGGGTCTCAACTGGGCCAAGGCGCCCGCGCAGCCGGCCGCGCCCGCGACCGCGCAGGCGACGCAGGCGACCCAGCCCGCGCCGGTGCGCGTGACCGCCGAGCTGCGCGCGCCGCGGACCCAGTCGGGCGACACCATGGAGCTGGCGGTGACGGCGCACAACAACGGCACCGCGCCGGTCTACCGGCT
Source organism: Myxococcales bacterium (assembly GCA_036393835.1). Taxonomy (GTDB): domain Bacteria; phylum Myxococcota; class Myxococcia; order Myxococcales; family 40CM-4-68-19; genus VBKO01. Next base: position 4,662 of record DASWGI010000232.1, read on the forward strand.
GCGCGCGTACACCAAGAGCGACAACAGCATCCTCGATCGGCGCGAGTTCGTCTTCGGCCAGCTCCAGCCGCACGAGAAGCGGACCTGGACGGTGCCGGTGAAGGTCCCGCGCTACATGCCGTCCCGCAAGGACGACGTGACGGTGAAGTTCGAGGACGAGCAGGGCGACGCGATCGAGGACGTGCGGGGCGAGAGCGACATCCAGGAGCTGCCGCGGCCCTCCTTCGCGTGGAGCTGGCAGCTCACCGGGCCGGGCAGCCCCGACGGCCTGCTCCACAAGGGCGAGCAGGTCGAGCTGGTGCTCGACGTGAAGAACATCGGCCAGGGCAAGGCGTACGACGCGTTCGCCGCGCTGAAGAACCTCTCCGAGGAGAAGATCAACGTGAAGAAGGGCCGCACCAAGCTGGGCCCCATCGCGCCGGGCGAGACCCGCACGGCCACCTTCATCCTCGAGCCGAAGAAGGGCCTCGACGAGGCGCCGGTGACGGTGCGCCTGGAGCTGGGCGACAAGGAGACCTGGGAGATCGAGAAGGAGAAGCTGCTCCTCCCCGTCGGCGCGCCGGTGCCCTCGTCCCCGAGCGTCGCGGCGGTGCGCGTGCAGGTGGACACCAACATCCTCTCGGCCGCCCTGGAGGCATCGGACAAGCTGGCCTCGGTGAAGAAGGGCGCGGTGCTCGCGACCAAGGGCAAGGTGGGCTCGTTCTACCGGGTCGAGTGGCAGAAGGGCCGCTTCGGCTTCCTCCCCGCGGCGGCGGCGAAGGACGCGCCTCGCTCCTCGAAGCCGACGCTCGCCAGGGTGGTCGCGCTCACCCAGCGCGAGCCGCCCTCCATCAAGCTGACCAACGTGGACACCAGCCGCGGCGGCGTGGAGGTCGACTCCGATCGCCTGACGCTCACCGGCGTCGCCAGCGATCCCAGCGGCATGCGCGACCTGCAGATCTTCGTGCAGCACGAGAACGACTACCGCAAGGTCTTCTTCCGCACCGCGAAGAAGGCCGGGCAGACGCAGAGCGTGTCGGGCCCGAGCATGCTGGACTTCTCGGCGGAGCTTCCGCTGAAGCCGGGCAACAGCACCGTCTACCTGATCGCCCGCGAGGACGACGA
>DASWGI010000233.1:0-9237 GCA_036393835.1 Myxococcales bacterium
CGCCTACGGCGGATGGCAGACGGCATGCTTCGTCGCCGGCGAGATGAAGGACCCGCGCCGCGACCTGCCCCGCGCGCTGCTCCTGGGAGTGGCGGGGGTGATCGCGCTGTACACGCTGGTCGCGTTCGTCTGCCTGCGCACCCTCGGCGCCGACGGGCTGGCCCGCAGCTCCGCTCCGGCGCTGGAGGTCATGACGCGCACCCTGGGCCGCCGCGGAGCACTGGCGATCGCGGCCGGCATCTCCATCTCGACCCTGGGGTTCCTCAGCCAGTCCATCCTCACCGCGCCGCGCGTGTACTTCGCGATGGCGGAGGACGGGCTCTTCTTCCGCTCCGTCGCGCGCGTGCACCCGCGGACGCGCGCCCCCATCGTCGCCATCGCGCTGCAGGGCGCGCTCGCCATCGCCATCGCGCTGGCGGGGACGTTCGAGGCGATCACTCGCTACGTCGTCTCCATCGACTTCGTCTTCTTCGCCCTCACGGCGGCGTGCATCTTCGTCTTCCGCCGCCGCGGCGTGCGGGGAACGCTCGCCATACCCGGTCACCCGGCGACGACCGGCGCCTTCATCGCCATCTGCGCCGCCGTGGTGCTCTCCACCTGGCGCGCGGACCCGGTGCACGCGCTCGCCGGACTGGGCATCACCCTGGCGGGGATCCCTGCCTTCCTCATCTGGCGATCGCGGAGTCCCGCTACCGCTGGTCAGCCCGGGCCGCCAGCTCCGCCTCGATGAACCGCTTCACGATCTTCCGGTCCGCCGCAGGCGCGCTGCGAAGCCTGCCCATCAGCTTCGGCAATCGCTGGTCGGACATCCTCTTCGGCCAATCCACCTCGTGCAGATCGTAGACCGCCAACGCCGCCGCATTCTCCGTCGACACCGCGGTGTCATGGCACGATCCACACCCCCGCGCCTTCAGAACCTTCCGCGCCCCCTCCCGGGCCTCCGATACACGCTGCTCCGCCCCAAGTACCGCCGGGCCACAAAGCGCAATGATGATGGCCGTGATTCGCACAGCTCCCGCTCCACCGCGGATTGTCCGCCCACCAGCCATTCCGTGCAACGGTTCGGACCAAGAGCGTTTCAGGGGAGCGCGGGAGGGACGGGAGCGCGGGAGGATTTGGTGGGGTGTCGTAATCGGACGCCCGAGGATCGTGAACAAAAAACTCCCGCCCTCCCGTTTCTCCCGCCCTCCCTTGAAACGCTTTTAGTCGATACGCCGGCTGGATTTAGCCGCCGCTGACGGCGGCTAGGAGGGAGATGGTGGAGCCGTCCCGCAGCGGGGTGGCGAGGCCGCCGGTGTCGCGGATACTGAGGTCGCCGATGAAGACGTTCACGTGGCGACGGACGGAGCCTTGCTCGTCGAGGACGCGGGAGGAGATCCCCGGGTGCCGCTCTCCCAGGACCCGGAGCGCGTCCCCCACCGTTGCGCCAGGCACCTCGAGGCGCACCTCGCGCGCGCCGCCCGAGAACGAGCGCAGGAAGCCGGCGAGCTGGAAGGTGACCGTCACACCCGCGCCGCGCGCACGCAGACGACCGGCGGCAGGCCGGCCGCCAGCGCCGTCCAGGAATCGCCGTCGTCGCGCGAGGCGAAGAGCTTGCCGCTGCGCGTCCCGAAGTAGATGCCGGCGCGCTGCTCCTCGTCGGTACCCATCGCGTCGCGCAGCACCGTCTCGAATGCGTCCCGCTGCGGCAGTCCCTCGCTGAGCGGGTGCCACGAGCCGCCGCCGTCGCGCGTCCGGTAGACGCGCAGCTTGCCTTCCGGCGTGCAGCGGAACCCGTCCGACTCGAGCGGCACGATGTACGCGGTCTCCGCGTCGTGCGGGTGCACCGCCATGCAGAAGCCGAAATCCGACGGCACACCGCGCGCGATGTCCTGCCAGGAGTCGCCGGCGTCGTCGCTGCGGTACAAGCCCCAGTGGTTCTGCAGGTAGAGGCGGTCGGGCCGCCCCGGGTGCCGCGCCACCTTGTGCACGCATTGCCCGAACTCCGGGTGCTTGTCGGGCAGGAACTCGGCGCGCACGCCCTTGTTGCGGACGGTCCAGGTCCGGCCGCCGTCCTCGGTGCGGTACACGCCGCCGGTCGAGATGGCCACCAGGATGCGGCCCCGCACCTTCGGGTCCGGCACCACGGTGTGCAAGCAGAGCCCGCCGCCTCCGGGCTGCCACTGCTCGCGGTGCGGGTGCTGCCAGAGCCCTTCCACCAGCTGGAACGACTTGCCCGCGTCGCGCGACTCGAAGAGCGCCGCCGGCTCGACGCCGCAGTAGATCACCTCGGGCTCGTCCGCGCGCCCGGGGCAGATCTGCCAGATGCTGGCCAGCGCCTTGGCACCCTTGGGGAACTGCACGGTGGGCACCTCGGGGGTGGTCCAGCTCGCGCCGAAGTCGTCGCTGTGGTTCAGCACCGATCCCCAGTGCATGCTGCTGGACGCGGCCCAGATGCGCTGCCTGCCCGCGCGGCTGTCGTACGCCAGGGCATACACTGAATGTCCTGGGAAGTACGGGCCCCCCATCTCGAACCGGGCGCGGTCGGGCCCGGAGCGGAAGAGGAAGGCTCCCTTCATGGTCCCCACCAGGACGACGACGTCGCCCCGGCGCACCTGGATCTGCTGGGTCGTAGGCATGGAGACAGCCTATCAGAGGGCGAGCTGCCGTTGCGCGGGCCAACTCCGCTCGTGGCGCAACAGCCACCGTTTCATCTCGAGCCCGCCGCCGTATCCGCCCAGCGTCCCGTCGGAAGCGATCACCCGGTGGCACGGCACGACCAGCGCGATCGGGTTCCTGCCGTTGGCGGCGCCCACCGCCCGGGTGGCGGTCGGTCGTCCGACGGCCCGCGCCAGCTCAGCGTAGGACCAGGTGGTGCCGGCGGGGATGGTGCGCAGCGCGGCCCAGACCTGGCGCTGGAACCCGGTGCCCTGCGGGTCGACCTCCAGCGCATCGATCGCGCGGAGGTCGCCGCTGAAGTAGGCGGCGAGCGCGGCGGCGATTTCCCCAGTCACCCCCGTATTCGGCGGCGCTGCGCTTTTTTCGCGCGCGGGCGCGGAGAGCTGCGGCATCCGGCCGCCGAGGGACAGCGCGCACAGACCGCGCGGGCCGGCGGTGAAGGTGATGGGTCCCAGCGGCGAATCAACTCGCGACAGCTCGATCATGGGTCGGCTCCAACGGGACGGAGGCGGAGGACCAGAGGTGCATGGCGGCGTAGGCGCGCCACGGGCGCCAGGCGACCGATCGGCGCTCCAGCGCGGCGGAGGACGGCTCGCGCGAGGCCTTGCGCAGGACGAGGTCTCCCGAGGGGAATGCGTCCACCTCGCCGAAGGCGCGCATGGCGAGGTAGTGCGCGGTCCAGGGGCCGACCCCGGGGAGCGAACGCAGGCGATCGATCAGCCCGTCCAGCGACTCGGGCCGCTCCCGGAGCACCTGGGCCGAGCGCGCCACGCACCGGATGCTCTCGGCGCGCGCCCGGGTCAGCCCGATGCGCTCCAGCGGTGCCGAAGCGAGCCGCTCCGGCGTGGGAAAGAGGTGGGTCAGCCCGCCGGCGGCGCCGGGGATGCGCGCGCCGAATGCGCCGACGAGCCGGCCGCCGAGCGTGGTGGCCGCGCGCACGCTGACCTGCTGCCCGAGGATGGCGCGGACGCAGGTCTCGAACGGATCCCACGTCCCGGGGACGCGCAGGCCGGGACGCGCGCGCACGGACGGTCCGAGCAGCGGATCGGCGGCGAGCATGGCACCGATCTCCAGCGGATCGGCGTAGAGGTCGAACATCCGGCGGACCCGTCCGGCGATCTCCAGCACCTGGCCGGGATCGCGCCGGGTGAGCGTCACCGTGAGCGCCAGCGCGTTGCCGCGGTCCGGCCGCACCTCGAGCCGGCCGTTCTCGAAGGTGCGCCGGTACCCGCCGGCGTCGACTATCTCCACCCCGGCAATGGCGCGCGCGCCCAGGAACCCCACCAGCGCCGACCAGTCGTAGGGCGGCCGGTAGGCGAGGCGGAGCGTGAGGGAGGGGCCGTCCGCGCCGCCGCGCCGCCGCAGCTCGCTCGGCGTCCGCTTGAACACGGCCTGCATCACCTCGTTGAAACGGCGCAGGCTGCCAAAACCCGCCTCCTCTGCCACCTGGGTCATGGGCCATGCGGTCGCGTCGAGAAGCGCCCGCGCGAAGTGGGCGCGGCGCGAGCGGGCGACGAGCAGCGGGGACGTCCCGAGATGTTCGGCGAAGAGCCGCCGGAGCTGGCGGCCTCCGACTCCGAGACGCCCGGCGAGGTCGTCGACCGAGCCCTCGTCGAGGGCGCCTCGCTCGATCAGGCGGACCGCGCGCGAAACGGTGGCGGAGGGACCGTTCCACGCCGGCGTCCCCGGCGCCGCATCCGGGCGGCAGCGGCGGCACGGGCGGAAGCCGGCTTCCTCGGCCGCCGCGGCGCAGGCGAAGAACCGGACGTTCTGGCGGAGCGGCGTGCGGGCGGGACAGATGGGGCGGCAATAGATGCCGGTGGTCTTCACCGCGGTGAAGAACCGCCCGTCGAAGCGAGCGTCGCGGCTCCTCGCCGCGCGGTAGCAGGTGTCCTCGTCGAGCACCATCCGGATGCATCCTAGCGCCGCGGCCATTGCCACGCTGGCGGGATCCGGACATCGACAGCCCGTCGCGAGTTTCGGGTAGTGTGCGCGCCCCATGAAAACTTGCACGATCGTTGCGCTGCTGCTCTGCGCGCTCGCTGCCCGCGCGGAGGACACCTTCCGGGAGCTCCGCTGGCGCTCCGTCGGCCCGTACCGCGGCGGGCGCACCAAGGCCGCCGCGGGCGTCCCGGGGAAGCCGGGCCTCTTCTATGTCGGGGCCGTCAACGGCGGCGTGTGGAGGACCGACGACTTCGGCCGCACCTGGACGCCCATCTTCGACGACCAGCCGACCGGCTCCATCGGCGCCATCGCGGTCGCCCCCTCGAACCCGGAGGTGATCTACGTGGGCAGCGGCGAGGGCCTGCAGCGGCCCGATCTCTCCACCGGCGACGGCATCTACAAGTCCACCGACGGCGGGAAGACCTGGCGGCACCTCGGCCTGCGCGACGCGCAGCAGGTGCCGCAGATCGCCGTGGATCCGCGCGACCCGGACCGGCTCTTCGTCGCCGTCCTCGGTCACCCCTACGGGCCCAACGAGGAGCGCGGCGTGTTCCGCTCGCTCGACGGCGGAGCCAGCTTCGAGAAGGTGCTCTATCGCGACGCCGACACCGGCGCCGCCGACGTGGTGCTCGACCCCTCGGATCCGCGGACGGTCTTCGCCGCTCTGTGGGAATCGCGCGAGGGGCCATGGGAGAACGGCCACTTCGAGGGCCCGGGCAGTGGCTTCTACAAGTCGACCGACGGCGGCGCCACGTGGCGACACATCACCCAGGGGCTGCCGGACTTCGAGCACGGCCGCCTCGGCCGCATCGGCATCGGAATCGCGCCGTCGAAGCCCAGGCGCATGTTCGCGACGGTGGCGGCCAAGACCGGCGGCGGCCTGTACCGGTCGGACGACGCGGGCGAGAGCTGGTCCCGCAGCACCGACGACGAACGGGTGGCCGAGCGGGCGGACGACTTCGCCGAGGTGAAGGTGCATCCCAAGGACCCCGACGTGGTCTTCACCGCCAGCGTGGTGGCCTGGAAATCCACGGATGGCGGGAAGACGTTCGCCGCGTTTCGCGGCGCGCCGGGCGGCGACGACTACCACCGCATCTGGATCGACCCGGTGAACCCGGACGTGATGCTCCTCGCCGCCGACCAGGGAGCGATCGTCACGGTGAACGGCGGCTCCACGTGGAGCTCCTGGTACAACCAACCCACCGCGCAGATGTTCCACGTCACCGCCGACGCCGCGTTCCCCTACCGGCTCTGCGGCGGCCAGCAAGAGAGCGGCTCGGCGTGCGTCTCGAGCCGCGGCAGTGACGGGGAGATCACCTTCCGCGAGTGGCACCCCGCGGGCTTCGAGGAGTACGGGTACGGCGCGCCCGACCCGCTCGACCCCGACGTGGTGTACGGCGGCAAGGTGTCGCGCCACGACCGGCGCACGGGGCAGACGCAGGACGTCTCGCCGGTCGCTTCTCCGCGGCCCGACTACCGCACCATCCGCACCCAGCCGCTGGTGTTCGCGCCCAAGGACCCGCGGACCCTGTACTTCGCCTCGAACACGCTGTGGAAGACGCGCGACGGCGGCCGCCGCTGGACCCGCATCAGCCCCGACCTGACGCGCAAGACCTGGGAGGTGCCGGGAAACGTCGGCAAGTACCGCGGCACGGAGGAGGCAAAGCCCGTGCAGCGCGGTGTGATCTATGCCGTGGCGCCCTCTCCTGTGGACGGCCAGACCGTCTGGGTGGGCTCCGACGACGGGCTGGTGCACGTCACGCGCAACGGCGGCAAGTCGTGGCGAAACGTGACGCCGCGCGAGCTGCGGCCCTGGGCCAAGGTGTCGATCCTGGAGGCCGGACATTTCGACGCGCAGACGGCCTACGCGGCCATCAACACCCTGCGGCTCGACGACCTGAGGCCGCACGTCTACCGCACGCAGGACGGCGGCAAGTCCTGGCAGGAGATCACGCGCGGATTGCCGGACGGCGGCATCGTCAACGTCGTCCGCGAGGACCCGGCCCGCAAGGGATTGCTCTACTGCGGGACCGAGCAGACCGTGTACGTGTCGTTCGACGACGGGGAGCGCTGGCAGCCGCTGCGGCTGAACATGCCCGCCACCTCCATCCGCGATCTGATCGTCAAGGACGCCGACCTGGCGGTCGCGACGCACGGGCGCGGGTTCTGGATCCTCGACGACGTCACGCCGCTGCGGCAGTTCCCCGAGTTCACGGCGGCCAGGTCCGCGCTGCTCCGCCCGGCGCGCGCGTTCCGAGTCCGGTTCGACACCAATACCGACACGCCGCTGCCGCCCGACGAGCCGGCCGGGAAGAACCCTCCGGACGGCGCCGTCCTCGACTACTGGCTCGCGCAGCCCGCCTCGGGCCCGGTGGTGCTCGAGGTGCTGGACGGGGACGGCCGGGTCGTGCGCCGCTTCTCGAGCTCGGATCGCGCCGAGCCGCCGCGCGACGAGGGCAACGTGCCGCGCTGGTGGATCCGCCCGCAGCGCGTGCCGTCCGCGGAGGCCGGCCTGCACCGGTTCGTCTGGGACCTGCACTGGCCCGCTCCGGCGGCGCTCGATTTCTCCTATCCCATCGCCGCCGTCCCGCACGACACTCCGCGGGAGCCGCGAGGTCCCTGGGCGCTGCCTGGCGCCTACACGGTGCGCCTCACCGTCGACGGCGCGTCGTTCACGCAGCCGCTGCAGGTCGAGATGGACCCGCGGGTGAAGACGCCGGCCGACGGCCTGCGGCAGCAGTTCGACCTCTCCTTCCGCGTCGCGCAGGCCACGCAGCAGGACTTCGACGCGCTGACCGAGCTGCGCGCGCTGCGGGCGAACCTGGCCCGGAGCGCCAGTGCGACCGGCGCCGCCGACCTGGACCGCCGGCTCGCGGAGCTGGAAGGCTCGAAGGAGGAACGCCGCCCCTGGCTGCGGAAGGAGACGCCCGCCCTGCTCCCCTGGAACGCGCGGCTGACCGAGCTGCTCGAGGCCCTGCAGGCCGCGGACGTCGCGCCCACGCCGCAGCTCGCGCAGGCCGCCGAGACGACCATCCGGGACGTCGCGCAGCTCTCCTCCCGCTGGGCGGCGCTGAAGCGCGAATCCGCCGCGCTCCCGCGGTAACGCCTACGGCCTCACGCGAGACGATTCACCAGGTCGCGCAGCTCCTGGGCGTCGAACGGCTTCTCCAACCGCTCGTTCGAGACGGTCTGCAGGAACTGCTGCGCCAAGGGCGTGAAGGCGCCGCCGGTGATGAACAGCATCTGCTGCGCCAGGCGCGGCGAGAGCGCGGCCATCTCCTGGTGCAGCGCCATGCCCGTCATCTCCGGCATCATCAGGTCGGCGACGATCAGGTCGAACTTCTCGCCCTCGCGGACGCGGCGCACCGCCTCGTGCGCGCTGGTCGTGGTGACCAGATCGTGCTCCTCGTCGAGGAGCCGGCGGATGCTGAGCAGGACCAGGGCGTCGTCGTCGACGACGAGGATTCGCGCGCGCTTCCGCCGGGCGACCGCCGCCGCGGGCAGGGGGCGCGGCTCGCCGGTTCGAGGTTCATGGACCGGCAGCCGGATGTGGACGCGGGTCCCCTTGCCCGGCGTGCTGTCGATCGCGATCGATCCGCCCATGCTGCGCACGATACCGTCGCAGATGAACAGGCCCAGGCCGGTGCCGCTCCCGACGGGCTTGGTGGTGTAGAAAGGATGGAAGACGCGCTGCAGGTCCTGCGGAGGGATGCCGACCCCGCTGTCCTCGATGCGGACCTCCACCTGGCCCTCGGACACGTGGGTGGCGACCACGATGCGGTGCTGCGTGGCGGCGCCCTCCGGGATCGCCTGGGCAGCGTTGATGAGCACGTTGAGGAACACCTGACCTAGTCGCGTCTCGTTGGCCAAGACCGGCGGCGTCGGCTCGAAGCTGCGCACCAGGAGCGCGCGGTGGCGCACCTCGTTCCACGCCATGCTGATCGCTTGCTCCAGGACCGAGTCGACGCAGACGGGTGTGCGCAGGTCGTGATCGTCTCGCCGCGCGAAGGCCCGCATGTCGCGCACGATGTCGCGCACCTTCTGCGCCCCGGTGCGGGCGTCCCGCACCATCTCCGAAAGCTCCCGCAGCTCCGCCGCCACGCGGCCGGCCGCGCCCGGGTCGCGCGCGGCGGACTCGGCCAGGTCCGGGAGCCGATCCCCCAGACAGGTCAGGTTCCCCAGGATGTACGCCAGGGGATTGTTGATCTCGTGCGCGACGCCGGCCGACAGCGTGCCCAGCGCGACCATGCGCTCCAGGTGCACCATCCGGAGTTGCAGCACGGCGGCCCGCTTGCGCTCGATCGCATACCGGATCGACCGCAGGAGCATGGGCCCGTCGAAGCGCCCCTTGACCAGGTAGTCCTGCGCCCCGTTCTGCAGCGCATGGACGGCCGTGGCCTCGTCGTTGAGCGCGGTGAGGACCACGATGGGTGTGTGCGAGGCGCCCGTCGCCTCGAGCTTGCCGAGCAATGTGAGACCGTCGCCGTCGGGCAAGCGGTAGTCCACCAACGCGCAGTCGTAGCGCTGGTGCGTCAGGGCCCGCAGCCCTCCCCCGACGTCCACCGCCTCGTCGATCGAGATGCGCGGGTCCATGTGGCGGATGGACTCGCGAACGCTCGCGCGGGCGGTGTCCGA
>DASWGI010000234.1:0-4035 GCA_036393835.1 Myxococcales bacterium
ACGTGGCGTCGCTCTTCGGCCTCCCGAAGGAGATGACGGAGGCCATGCCGGCGGCGGGCGGCAAGGGCTCGCACTCGGCGGCGCTGGCGCGGCAGCGGCTGATGGGGTTCAACCAGAACCCGCCGCGGCAGATGACCGACGCGGAGCGCAAGAAGCTGCGCGACAAGCGCAAGCAGGAACGCAGGAACAAGAAGAAGAACCGCCGCCGCTGATGGAAGGGACCAAAAGCGTTTCACGCGGAGCGCGCGGAGACAAGAGGAGAGCGCGCGGAGGATGCGTTTTTTCAAAAAGAATACTCCGCGCGCTCCGCTCCCTCAGCGCCCTCCGCGTGAAACGCTTGCAGGCCGGGCGCGCGGCTGACGCCGGCGGTGGTGCACGACAGCGGCCGCACCGACGATCACCAGCGCGAAGGCGGCGGCGGGATAGCCCCAGGCGATGCCCTGCCGTTCCTCAGCGGCAGGCTGGTACGCGGCGCGGCGGGCCGCGGCGGCCTCGTGGTACGGCAGCAGCAGGGCCAGGCTGCGCTGCACGGGCGGCGCCGGGGCAGCTTCGGCGCGCGCCGCGTCGAAACGGGCCTGCCAGAGCCGGAGCGCGGTCGAGGCGCGGCGCAGGCCACGCCCTTGCAGCTCGTAGAAGGCAGCCAAGGCGCCCGGGTCGGCGCGCAGGTATGTGTCGGGATCGTCGCCCGAGGAGCCGTCGTACTCGTGCCCCATTCCGTCGCGCAGCGCGGGCGCGGTGAGCCGGTACGCCAGCCGGTAGACCTCGCCGCCTTCCCGGCTGGAGACGTCGATGGTCGCCTGCGCGATCGCCCGTCCGAAATCCGGGCCGGGCGGCACCCTCGCGGCCAGCCCGGCGTCGTCGCCGCCAAGCCCGCCGAGCGCCGCGCGCACCTCGGGAGCGTTGGCCAGCACTCGCTTGGCGAACAGGTCCTCGGAGAACAGGTGGTGGTTGGCGATCAGGCGCACGCCGATCTGGCGCAGGGAGCGGCGCTCCCCGAAGACCCCGCCCAGCGTGCGGAGGTCGCGCAGCTTCGATTGCACCCACGCGTCGTGGAAGAACTCGTAGATGCCGACCTGCACGGTGTGGATCTGGTTGCCGACGTCCTCGATATGGTGGAACGCGGCCCCGGCGAAGCAGGCCGCGAGCCACTCGCGCGAAGGGAGGTCCGAGCCCGCGGCGAGGAGCGACAGGTCGGTGTAGAGCTGCGCGAGCTCGGCCCCGTACGCGTGCGCGGTGGGAGGCACCGCGAACCGCCACGGCTCCTTCTTCAGCACCGCCGGATCGTCGCTGAGCGGCTCGGTCACCAGGCCGTAGTGCGCATGACCCTGGCTGGTCGTCCCGGTGAGGCTCCCCAAGTCGAGCGTGGCGGGGTCATACGGGACGGGCGAGCCGTCTGGCGCGCGCACGATGCCGTGGTCCGCGCCGCGCAGGTACCGGTGCCGGTTGCGCTCGTCGTCGTCGGGCCACCGGCTGGCGGCGGCGAGCAGGTCGCCGCGCGCCATCCGCCCGGCGTCGACCAGGTCGAACCCGTGCACCGCGGCCGCGGGGTCGAGGAGAAAGAACTGCTTGAACTCCCAGGCGGTGAAGGCCTGCTCCGACGGCCACCGCGAGAGGAACTTCGCGCGGAGCGCGGGCTCGGGCAGCTGCGCGGCGGTGCGCCAGAACAGCGCGCGGAACGCGTCGAGGTCGGCCTGCGTCGGCGGGGCGAGCGGCTCGGCCAGCCAGGCGGCGCGGTCGGCGAACGCGCGGCGGGTGAGGAGCGCGTGGATCGCCTCGTTGTAGGCGGCAGCCGGCAGGGAGACGGCGCAGAGGAGGACCGCGAGGCGGCGCATCGGACTGCAAGCTTAGAACGACCGCGCTGCGAAAAAGCAGAGCGCCGTCGTTTCAGTGATCGCACGTCAAGGCCTAACGCGCCGCGTCCCGCCCCGGGGCGGGACACGGTGCGTCAGAGGAACTGGCCTGGCGTGCGAGCTGAGCTCCTCGTGGCCGCGCGCTCGACACACTTACCCGAAGATCACACGGAGACCCAGGTGGTTTCGTCCTCGCACGCGCGATGCACATCTGCTGCTTCTCGAACCGGCTGGCCCGCACGAGGTGAGAAGTGATCAATCATGAGCCCCGGCGCGACTTCTCAATCACCGTGATCAATCGCCGCCCCGTCCCGCATCGGACAAGTTACGTATGCGAGTCGTTTGCCATTGACAGGTCTGGCGCATCGTTTTGAGGACGGCCCGACGGCGGTCGCTCGAAGGTCGTATAAGTGCCGGGGACGCGTGGAGAGCGGCCCTTCCGCCCGCGTCCTCCTCGCGGGTCGACCCGCCGCCCAGCGCGTGCGCGCGGCGTCCGGAGAGCTCCGAAAAACACCATGCTACGACAGCGCACATGATCAACTCACGAACTGTCGTCGAATCGTTAAGCGCCTCCGACCTCCTCTCCGCTACGCGCGAGCTCGTGCGGAAATCTCGCGGCGTGGAAGCGGAGCTTCTCGTCCATCTCGGCGAGATCGACGAGCGGAGGCTCTACCTCGATCGGGCCTTCTCCTCGATGTTCGCCTTCTGCGTCGGCGAGCTCGGGTTTTCCGAGGACACCGCCTGCAACCGGATCAACGTCGCCCGCGCGGCACGACGTTTGCCGGTGATTCTGGAGGCGGTCCGCTCGGGGAAGGTCCACCTGACCGGATTGCGTTTACTCGCGCCGCACCTGACGACCGACAACCAATGCAAGGTACTGGCGGAGGCGGCGGGCAAGTCGAAGCGCGAGATCGAGGAGCTGGTCGCGCGTCTTTCGCCGCAGCCGCCGGTTCCAACCGTGGTGCGCAAGCTTCCGGATCGCCCCAACTCCCCACCCGAGGCGGCACCGGCATTCGCGTTCGGCACCGCTACACCGGTGGCGCCGTCGTCGCCTGCTCTCGCCTTCGCACCGCCACCCGCACCGCCACCGCGACGCGATGAACGCCGGGCCGTGGTTGCACCGCTCACGGAGGAAACGTTCAAGTTTCAGTTCACCGCGAGCCGCGCGTGTCGTGACAAGCTCCGTCAGGCCCAGGACCTGCTCAGGCACCGCACCCCCGACGGAGACCTGGCGACGATCTTCGAAACTGCACTCGATCTGCTGATCGAACATGTGAAGAAGGAGCGCTTCGCCACCGGCCGGACGGCGCGGCAGGGCTCGACCGAAGGCACCGGCGAGTCGTGTTCGCGTCACATTCCCGACTCGATCAAGCGCGCGGTCTTCGAGCGCGACGGTGGCCGCTGCACCTTCACCGACGAGCATGGCCGGAGGTGCGCGGAAACTGGCGCCCTGGAGTTCGATCACCGCGACGGGTTCGCGCGAACGCATCTCCACCGAGCGGACCGGATCCGTCTGCTCTGCCGTGCGCACAACCAGCACGCCGCGGAGAAGATGTACGGTCGCGCGTTCATGGAACGAGCGCGCGCATCGGTCGACTCGGTCCCACGTCGTCCCGGGATTCATTCAGGGTGACGCGCCGCGTCCCGCCCGGGGCGAGTTGCCGCTCGTGCCACCGGGCGAGTGAGTCTCTTCAGTCGGCTCGGGCTCCGTCTGCAGGGATGGGCAAGATCATGGGACCGCCGCCCCACCGGCCGCGACTACCGCAGCGAATCGAGCAGCGCGCGCAGGCGCGGAAGCCCGTCGACGCTCTGCGCGCCGTACCAGGACAGGTCCCGCCCGTTGCAGAAGGCGACCTTCGCGGCCGGCAGCCGCGAGCGGAACACCCGCGCGTCCGCCTCGCCGAACGGGTGGGGCTCGTCGGGGAGCAGCACTACCTCGGGCGCGCGCAGGGCCACCTCCTCCAGGGTGACGTGCGGGTAGCGCGTGTCGCGCTCGCCCGCGGGCCGCGCCTCGGCCGTCCCCAGGTCGGCCTGCAGCGGATACCGCCGCTCGCGATCGGCGAAGACGTTCCGGCCGCCGGCGAGCGCGAGCGCATCGCTGATGAAGGTGTCCGCGTTGACCGTCATCAACGGATCCATCCAGATCGGCACGAAGGCGGCGAGCGGCGGTCGGGGTTCCGCTTCG
>DASWGI010000235.1:0-8243 GCA_036393835.1 Myxococcales bacterium
CGCGCCTGCGCCCCGATGGGCCGGGCGCCGCAGAGCAGCGCGCCGGCGACCACCCAGGGCAGCAGGCGGCCCGTCACGGGCCCAGCTCGACGTCCACCGTGTTCGCCGTCACGCCGGTGACGCGGACGGTGAAGCGGCCCAGCTTCTTCGACTCCAGCTCCTGCGCGAACTGCTCGGTGGAGCCGACCAGCGTGACGTCGAGCTCCTGCGTGCCGCCGGAGTAGCTGCGCTGCGCGACCGCGCGGACGCCGCGGACCTGCTGGGTGAGGGCCCCCTTGAAGTCGCCGGCGGCGCGCAGCGAGCCGACCTTCCGCACCGTGACGTGCACCGCGTTCCCGCCCGAGACGTCCTCCGACCAGCGCGCGCCGACCTTCTGGACCACCTGGTCGGCGAGCTTCTGCGCGGCCTTCTTGATGGCCTGCTTGCCGCAGGAGAGATCGTCGAGCGCCGCCGCGTTCTGGGTCGACTCGACCGTCGCGAGGACGTTTCCGTCATCCGTGTTCACCGCGCGCGCGGACAGGTTGGCGCTGCAGGAGTGCCACTCGGGGCCCAGCTCGGCGAGCGGCGCGCGCTGGCTCACGATCACCTGGCCGAGGAGGATCACCTCCGCGCGCGTCAGCGAGCCCAGCTTGCGCGCTTGCGCCGCCGTGAGGGTGGTGGTGAAGCCGCCCACCGAGGCGGCCTTCTGGTCGGCGATCTCGGCGTCGACCAGCTGCCGGAACCCGCGCTGGCGCAGCTCGTCGAGGACCACGTTCTCCGCCACGCGGAGGTCCACGGAGACCTGCTCGCTGCGCATCCAGGGACGGGCCGGAGCCGTCATCCCGATGTTCTGCTCGGCGATCAGCACCATCGTGCGCGGAAAGTTCTTGCGCGCCATCAACAGGCCGAGCGCCTCCAGGTCCTTGTCGAGCGCCAGAAGGCTCACCTGCGCGCGCACCGTGACCTGGACCACCTCCCCGTCCATCCCTTCCTTGAGGATCTCGTAGCGCTTCACGTACCCGGTGGAGTGCTCCAGGACCGTGTCCATCTTGGTCTGGAACTCCTGCACCTCGGTCACGCTCTGCACCTGCGTGCCGACGGCCATCTTCACCGCCTGCCGGAGCGCATCGTCGATCGCCTTCTCGCGCGCCGCCGGCTTGTCGCCGTTCAGCACGGCGGCCTGGCCGGTCGCTTCCTGGACCTGGACGTCCTCGGCGGCGGACGCGGCGAGCGGGAGGGCGGCGGCGAGCGCCAGGACCCTGAGCATGCGCATCACTTCGCTCCAGCGTCGGGGGTCGAGGTCGTGGTCGAGGTCGCGTTGGGGGTCGAGTTCGAGCTCGTGCTCGAGGCGGGTCTGGCAGGCGCCTTCAGGTTCTGCGCGATCTCCGCCGGCAGCTGGTCGAGCGGCACCTCGATGTCCAACGAGACGCCGCCGTCCGAGTAGTAGTGGGTCTTCACCGCGCGCACGCCGCGCAGCTTGCCTTGCACCTTGGTCCGCAGCGCGCTGTCGTTCTGCAGCAGCGTGCCGACCATGCCGCCGCTCTCGAGCGTCGCGCCCTTCAGCGTCTCGAGCGCGTTGCGCTGGGCGGTCGCCATCGCGGCGCGCTCCGCCCCCAGGCGCGCGACGGCGATGGAGGGCGCGTTCAGGTCGGGCGCGCCCTGCCCCGTCGCCTTGAGCACGCGCCGCTGCCAGTCGATCTCGCCGGTGGCATCGGCGCGCGCCGTGAGCGGAACGAGGACGAGGAAGGCGAACGGCAGCAGGCGCAGCACGGACCCTCCTTCGCGCGTCAGGCCTGCGCGGCCTTGCGCTTCTTCTCCACCAGCGCCTCGACCGTCTGGCCGATGCGCTGGCTCAAGATGAGCATCTCGCCCACGTCGGTCGGCGCCTGCTGCTTGTGGCCGTTGTCCAGGTAGAGCAGGTGCGAGACCCGGCCGCGGTGCAGGATGGGCACGATCATCGACGAAAGCGGGACCTTCTTGCCCAGTTGCGCGAGGAACCGGATGTTGAGCGGCGTCCTCTGCAGCGGACCGAGGAAGTGGCTGCGCGTCTTCACCACCAGCTGGAACGCGCTGGGCGCCGAGAGGGGGATGGCGACGATCTGCGCCGCCTGCTCCAGGCCCTGGCCCAGCCCGTCCCAGCCGAGCGCCACGCCACCCTGGACCTGGAGGAGCAGCGCGCGTTTCGCCTTGCTCAGCGAGGCCCGCAGCACGACGTGCGCGATCGCCTTGCGGTCCGAGACGCCTTCGAGGAGCCGCAGCGCTTCCTTGAAATCGATCGGTGTGTCCTCCACCTTCGACTCCGGCGGTGCCGTTGGCTCCTCCCAAGAGGTCGCGGGTGGAGCGGGAGGCGGCGCCGCCTCGGCTGCGGCGGGCTCCGTGGGAAGCTCGCCGAGTATGGCGTCCTCCGGCAGCGCCTCCACCGCTTCGGCCGGCGGAGGGACGATCTGCGCGGGCGGAGCGACCGGAGCCGTCCCCGCCGGCGGCGTGGCGGCGCGGCCCTGGACGACGCGGTTGTAGATGTCGTTGAAGGCCGCCTCGTCGATCAGCTCGCCGCCGAGCTGCGCGGGCGCGGCCTGCTTCTGCTTCTTGCGGCGCCGCTCCTCGCGTCCCTCGGTGGGCACCACGCCGAAGTCGAGCGCGCGCATCTGGCGGGTGGCGCCGTAGTTCGCGCGCAGCAATTGGAAGACGCGGAACTCGGGCGCGATCACCGCCACGCAGGCGCGGGCCAGCTTGTACCCGAGCTGATCCATCTTCTCGGGGTGGATCTCGGTGCACAGCACCTTGAGGCGCCGCTTCTCCATCTTCCAGGGCACCATCTCGTCGCGGTCGGCGACGTGCTTGGGAAAGAGCGGGATCACGTCGTGCTGCGGCTGCAGCTCGCCCCAGGCGACCTCGCACCCGAGCTGCTTGCCGAGCGCGCGCGCGACCTGCTCCTCCTCCACGAGCTTCAGCTCGAGCAGATTCGTCCCCAGCCGGCCGCCATAGAGCACCTGCCAGTCGAGCGCTTCCTCGAGCCCGTCCTGCGTGAGGTGGCCCTCGCGGATGAGGATCTCGCCGATGCGCATGCGCGACCTCTTTTCTAGCACAGCGCGACCGCCTGCTCGCGGACCGTGAATCCTCTTGCGGAGATGCCTCGGGGGAGGGAAAAGGCGGCGCGCCCTGTTGGAAAGCCCGAGATGAGAGCTTGCGTCCATCCCCTGGCAGGGCTGCTGTGCTTGAGCGCGTGCGCACATTCGCTCACCCCCGACCAGGAAGCGATGCTGCGGCGCGCGGATTGCGCCGAGCTGCTGCGCGCCGCCGACGCCGCGCGCGCGCAGGAGCGCGGCGGGCTGGCCGCGACGCTCGCCGGCGCGTGCCCTCAGGACAAGCTCAACGCCCTGGTCGCGTCTGCCCCGGACCCGGCGCAAGCGATGCTGTGGTGCGGCCGGGCCCGGGCGGCTTCGGGGGCGTCCACGTGCGATGCGGCGACGGTCGCTTCGCTCGCGGGCCAGCTGCGGCCGCGCCTCACCATCGGCCCGCCCGAATCGGGCATGTCCGCGGAACCCTCGCTCGCCGCTGCCCTGGCGGAACTGGGGCCCGCCTACAACCTCGGATGGGACGCGGACGACCCGGACGTCATCGTCGGGCGCATGCTGATCACCTTCGATCACGCCACCAACAGCACCGTCGCCCAGGTGCCTGACGCGAAGGGCGGCAAGCAGCGCGTGCCCGCGGTGCAGCACCGCTTCATCGCGCGGGCCCAGGGTGAGGTCGAGTTGGCGGGAAAAACGCGCGTCCTCCGGGCGGCCGAGGAGGCGCGCGACGTGACCTGGACCGCGGCGCCCAGGATGTCGGTGGCCGCCAAGTTCGATCCGCAGGTCCCTGCGGAGGCGGAGCTGAGGCGGCGCGCCGCCCTGGCCTGGGTGAAGGCCCTGGCCAAGGCGCTGGCGGCCGCGCCGCCGGAGGCGGTGGACGTGAGCGACGCGCGCGGCTGCGTGGCCTATGGGCTCTCCCTCAATCTCCTTTCCGGCGACCCGCTGGCCGCGGCCAATGGGCTCGGCGATCCCGCCAAGGTGGGCGCCTGCGAAAAGCTCCTGGACGAGCCGGCCGGCGCCGGCATCCCCGTGCCCTGATGAAGAGGACTTCCATGATCCACAAACACGACTGGCGACTCACGGGCAACCAGGCCAACTACCTGCACGGGGAGCTGTTGCGCTACGCGCCCTACCGGCCGCCCCGTCCCGGATGGACCCACGACCGGTGCGAGTTCTGCTGGACCCGGTTCGCGCCGCAGAAGCGCGAGGGGTGTACCAGCGAAGGCTTCTACACCGAGGACCGCCGCTGGATCTGCGAGTCCTGCTATGAGGATTTCAAGGTGCTGTTCGACTGGCGGCTCGAAGGGTAGCCGCTCACAAGGGGGGCACTGATGAGGATCGCCATCGCGGTAGTGCTGCTGTCGGCAGGCGGCGCCTTTGGCGGGGAGAGGTTCGGAGAAAGGGGGACCGTCTCTCCCAGCGGTTCCGTCTCGCTGGGCTTCTGGGGGTCCGGATCGAACGGGTCCGGTCTCGCGCCCGGGGCGATGGTCTTCGTCGCCGATGGGCTGGCGGTGGGCGGCTCCGCCCTGCTCTTCTACAGCTCGGGCTCGGGCCTCTCCTACGCCACTTTCGGAATCGCGCCCTCCGTCGGGTTGAACCTGTGGGTCCGCGACCGCCTCTCGTTCTTCCCGCAGGTCTCGCTGCAAGCGACGCTGCGCCAGTTCACCTCGGGCGGAGACGTGACGCAGAGGGAGCTCGCGACCACCGTCTACCTGCCGTTCTTGCTCCACGTCACCCCCCACTTCTTCATCGGGCTCGGTCCATCTGCCTCGATCCCGGTGGCCTCCCGGACGACCGGCAGCAGCATCTCGGGGCTGACTTTCGGGACCGGCGGGAACTTCGTCCTTCTCAACTCGGTGATCGGCGGGTGGTTCTGAGAATCAGCCGACGCGGGCGAGGCTGAGGCGGCCGCGCCACCGGTTGTGGAAGGCGTCGCGCAGCGCCTCGTTCTCCGGCTTGCGCAGATCGGGGTCGGACTGCACCAGCGCGAACGCCTCCTCGCGCGCCTCTTGCAGGATGGCCTGGTCGCGCGTCAGCTCGGCCACCGCGAAGTCGGGCATCCCGCTCTGGCGGGTGCCGAGGAACTCGCCCGGGCCGCGCAGCTCGAGATCGGCCTCGGCGATGCGGAACCCATCGGTGGTCTCCTCCATCACCTTGAGCCGCTCGCGAGCCGCGGGACCCCACTCGGCGCCGGAGGTCCCGGTGAGCAGCAGGCAGTGCGATTTCGCCGCGCCCCGGCCCACGCGGCCGCGGAGTTGGTGGAGCTGCGAGAGCCCGAACCGCTCCGCGTGCTCGACGAGCATCACCGTCGCGTTGGGCACGTCGACGCCGACCTCGATGACCGTGGTGGCGACCAGGATGCGGTCCTCGCCGCGCAGGAACCGGTCCATCGCCTCGTTGCGCTCTTGCGCGCTCTGCCGCCCATGCACCAGGCCGATGGGGATGTCGGGAAAGACGTCGACCGCCAGCCGGTCGCGCTCCTTGGTGGCCGCCTTCAGGTCGGCGAGCTTCTCGCTCTCCTCGACCAGCGGCAGCACCACGTAGGCCTGGCGCCCCGCCTTGAGCTCCCGGCGGACGACGTCGTACGCGCGCTCGCGCTGCGCGTCGCGGTAGACGCGGGTCGCGATCGGGGTGCGGCCCGGGGGCAGCTCGTCCAGCACGCTCACGTCGAGGTCGCCGTAGAGCGTGAGCGCCAGGGTGCGCGGGATGGGGGTCGCCGTCATCACCAGCACGTCGGGCCGCGCCCCCTTCTTCATCAGGCTGGCGCGCGTCATCACCCCGAACCGGTGCTGCTCGTCGATGACGGCGAGGCCGAGCTTGTGGAAGTCGGTGTCCTCTTCGGCCAGCGCATGGGTGCCGACGACGATGTGCGCCGCGCCGCCCCGCACCAGGCGCTCGGCGTGCGCGCGCTCGCGGGCGCCGAGGCTGCCGGTGACCAGCTCGACGTGCACGTCGCGGCGCTCGCGCAGCAGCCGGCGCAAGGAGCGGGTGTGCTGCTCGGCGAGGATCTCGGTCGGGGCCATCAGCGCGGCCTGGTACCCGTCCTCGACCGCGAGGAGCGCGGCGCAGAGCGCTACCGCGGTCTTGCCGCTGCCCACGTCGCCCTGCAGCAAGCGGTTCATCGGCTCGGGCTTGCGCATGTCCTGGGCGATCGCCCCCACGGAGCTGCGCTGGGCCCGCGTCAGCGGCCAGGGGAGCGACTTCACGATCCGCTCGATCGATTCCTCGGTGGCGCGAAAGGCGATCCCCGGCTCGACCTTGACGCCGCGCCGCCGGAGCGCGAGCCCCAGCTGGACCATGAACAGCTCCTCGAACGCCATGCGGCGGTGCGGCTCTCCCGCCGGGCGCTGCGCGGTCGCGGCCACGTCGGCGCTGCGATCGGGGAAATGCGCCTCCCGCACGGCTTCGGCCAGGGGCCACAGCTCCCGGCGCTCCAGCACCCCGCGCGGCAGCACGTCGGCCAGGTGGCGCGCGTACTCGTCTACCGCGCGGCGGGCGATCCGGCGGTACGTGCGCGCCGGCACGCCTTCCACGTCGGCGTACACCGGCACCACGCGCCCGAACGAGTCGTCGGAGGCGGGATCGGACGGCAGAGCGTCGCCGCCTCCGGGCTCCAGCGGCTCGACGTCGGGATGAGACATGGTCTTGGCACCGCCGCGCCAGCCGGCCCGGACATCGCCGCTGACCACGATGCGCGCGCCGGTGCGCAAGCGCTGCACCAGCGATGGGCGGTAGTGGAACCAGAGGAGCATCAGGTACCCACCCTCGTCGTCGCGCAGCCGCACCTCCAGGCGGCGCCCGCGCCGGGCGCGCACTTCGTCGATCCAGGCCACGGTGCCGGCGATCACGCTGCGCTCGCCGAGCGGCGCCTCGGCCACGGTGCGGCGCTTGCGCCGGTCCTCGTAACGACGCGGCAGGTTGAGCAGCAGGTCCTGCACGGTGCCGAGGCCTTTGCTGCGCAGCTTGTCGCGGATGGCCGGCCCCACGCCGCGGAGGTGGTCGACGGGAGTGAGCAGGGGATCAGGGGTGAGGCCCGCCTTCTGGGCGGCCGCGGCGATCGCGGCGCGGCGGGCGGGAGGCCGCGAAGGGGAATCGCGGGGCGAGGTGGAGGTCGGGGTCGAGGTTCGGGTCGAGTTCGAGGTCGGGGTCGAGGTTCGGGTCGAGTTCGGGGTCGCGGTCGTGTTCGAGGTCGAGGTCGGGGTCGTCTTCGAGGTCGGGGTCGACTCGTCGCGCGCGAGCGCCGCGATCTCCTCCGGCACGTCCACCAGGCCGGCCAACTCCCGCACCAGGGCGGCGATGGCCGTCCTGCGGCGCGCCTCCGGCGCCGAGTCGAATCCGCGCGCCGTCTCCTCCAGACGGTCGAGCCCGGCCTCGAGATCGCCGGCGTACGGCCGCGCCTGCTCGACCACGCGCTGGACCAGCGGCTCGATCTCGCGCAGCACCGCCACGCGGGCCAGGCCGGCGCGGCTGAGGAGGCGGAGCGGCTGCAAGAGGGGCGAAAGCGCGAGCGCCAGCGCCTCGGGCGCTCCCCCGCCGCGGGTCACGGAGCCTCGGCCTCCTCGGAGTCGAGCGCGTACTCGGCGAAGACCACCTCGAGGATCTCGTATTCGCGCTCGCCGCCGGGCGTCCGGATCTTCACCGCGTCACCCACCTCGCGCCCGATCAGGCCGCGGGCGATGGGGCTGGTGATGCTGATGCGGCCCTTCTTCAGATCGGCCTCGGTCTCGCCGACGATAGTGTACTGCGTGCGCGCGCCGGAATCGCTGTCCTCCAGCTTGACGGTGGCGCCGAAGACGACGCGCTCGCCGGAGAGCTTGCTGACGTCGATGATCTGGGCGCGCGCGAGCCGGTCCTCGAGCATCTGGATTCGCCCCTCGATGTGCGACTGGCGCTCCTTGGCCGCGTGGTACTCGGCGTTCTCGCGCAGGTCGCCGTGCTCGCGGGCCACCGAGATGTCGTGGACGTTCCTGGGCCGGTCGACCGACTTGAGGCGCTTCAGCTCGCGCTTGATCGCGTCGGCGCCGGCGCGCGTCATGGGGATGCTGTCGGCCATCGCACGTCCGTGAGGGGGAAACGAAGGCGGCCGGGCCCAACCGGGTCCGGCCGCACCCGAAGCATTGCAAGGTGCGCCGTGGGCGTCAACGAGAAACGACCCGGTCCCGGGCAGCGGGAGGTGCACGTCCACGCCTG